>JBEVDW010000275.1:0-7416 GCA_040513115.1 Steroidobacteraceae bacterium
CAGCTTGTGATCTGGCGCATCGTGCAGTTGCCGATGCTCCTCATCCCGCCATTCCTCATTTCCCTCGGCGCCATGACGGCCGAGCTGAGCCGCGACACGCTGGGTGCCTCGCGACTCGCGCGCGAGCTACGCGAAAGCGAACATCGCCTGCAACTCGCCGCCAAGGCCGCGGGCGCGGGATTGTGGTCCTGGGATGCGGCGAGCGGGCGTGTGTGGGCAACGGAGCAGGCGCGCACGATGCTGGGGCTCGCACCGACGGGCGAGGTCGATGCCGACGACCTGTTTGAAATCGCCGCTTCCGACGATACGGCCGTGCGCGCTGCGCTACGCCGTGCACTCAAGCAAGGCGGCGAGCATCGAGTGCAGTTTCGCGTCGTAGTACCCGGCAACGAAATGCGCTGGATCGTGGCACAGGGCCTGGTCGAACTCGACCTGGAAGGCAAGCCGCAGCGGGTGCGCGGCGTCTTGCGCGACGTGACACAACAGCGCCGGGCGGAAGACGAGGCGAATGAATTGCGACGCAAGCTGTGGCACGTGGGTCGAGTCACCATGCTGGGACAACTGTCATCCGCGCTCGCGCATGAGCTCAGTCAGCCATTGAGCGCCATTCAGCACAACGCCGAGGCTGCACGAAGGCTGTTCATGCGCGAGCCGCTTGATCTGGAAGAGCTGCGCGATATCGTCGATGACGTGTTGCGCGACAACGGGCGTGCTGCGGCAGTCGTGCAACGCCTGCGTTCCTGGTTCAAGCATGGCCAACTGCATTCGGAGACGATCCCTCTCATCGAGCTCGCTCAGGACGTGCTGGCGCTCGTGCGGGCGGATGCAACCGGGAAACACGTGAAGATCGACTGTACAGTGGCGTACGAGCTGCCACCTGTCGTCGGCGACCGCGTTCACTTGTCACAGGTGCTGCTCAATCTCGTCATGAATGCCATGGACGCGGTCGTGGGAACCAGCGGCGCGCGCCGGCACGTCGTCATCGAAGCTCGCGTCGGACTCAACGGCTACTGCGAAGTGTCCGTCGGCGACTCGGGGCCGGGCATTCCTCCAGACAAGCTCGAACAAATCTTCGATCCGTTTTGCACCAGCAAGACCGCAGGCATGGGCGTCGGTCTCAGCATTTCGCGCACGATCATCGAAGCGCACGGCGGCAAGCTTTGGGCAGAAAATGGCGCCGCCGGCGGCGCGACGTTTCGCTTCACCGTACCGGTGCAGTCGACCGAGCTGATGTGCACGGTTTGAGCACCAGTTGTTGCTGATCCGATCGGGCATGGGCGACATGCCTGGAGCCAGCTCACGCGATCACGGGTACTCCGCCCCCAGTGCATTCAATTCCGCAACGTCGAGCTGTGCTTCGACCTGGTGGAACGCATCGTCGCCGATCTCGCCTTTCGCACGCATCGTGAGCAATGTGTCGCGCTGGGCAGCGACAATCCGGGCGCGCAGCGAGTCGTATTGGCCGAGCTCGTCGGACTCATCGCCAACGCGGGTTTCGTCGGCGAGTTGCGATTCCAGTTCGCGACGAATGACTTTCGCTTCCTGCGATGGATCGTCGTCGAGCACCGAGAGACCAACGCGCACCAGGCGCTCGCACGCCATGTGTACTTCGCGATCGACCGGGCCGTCGTCTTGCAGCCGCAGCGCGAGAATCAGGGGGCGCAGCGTCAGTCCCTGAACCACCAGCGTACCGACGACCACACAGAAGGCTGTCAGAAGAATGAGATCTCGATAGGGAAACCCGTTCGGCAATGCGTAGGCCGCGGCCAGCGTGACGATTCCGCGCATGCCACACCAGCTCACGACCAACGCGCTGCGCGCAGTCGGCTTTGCTGTACCCGGCCACCTGCCGGGGCCGAGCCAGCGCAATTTCATGCGCGCAACCACCGAATAACTCGATACCCATATGAATCGTGCGGCGACAACGATACCCAGCACGATCACGGCGACTTCGAAATACGCCAACCGCTCTTGCGCATCGAGCGGGCCCAGAATCGGCCGCAGTTGCAAGCCGATCAACACGAACGCGAGCACGTTCAGAACGAAAACGGCGAGGTCCCATACCGCATACGACGGAATGCGACGTCGCGCCGGGGTGAAACGCGGGGCGTCGCGCGCGGCCGTGATCGCATACACAACGACGGTTACGATCGCCGATAGATGCAGGTGCTCGGCGAGAATCCATACGCCGAACGTGCCGACGAACTGCAACACGATCGAGCTCGGCACATCCGTGACGCCCGCGGTGAGCCGCACGTACAGACGTGAGAGCAAGTATCCCGCGAACACACTGCCGACGAGCGCGAGCAGCGACATGGGCACGGCGGTACTGAGATCGAGTCCGCCGGATACGACCGCGAGGACGGCGATCCGATAGATCAGTAGTGCGCTCGCGTCGTTCAACAAGCTCTCGCCTTCGAGAATCACGAGCAGGCGGTGTGGCAGGCGCAACTGTTTCAACACAGCGCTGGCCGCGGCGGCATCCGGCGGCGCGACGATGGCACCGAGTGCGACGGCCGCTGCCCAGGGCATGTCCGGTACCAGCGCATGCGCCGTCCAAGCGACCGCTGCCGTCGTGATGCCAACGGCGGCGAGCACGAGGCATGTGACAGGAATCCAGTTCGCACGCAGGTCGCGCACGGAAGTATCGAAGGCCGCGTCGAGCAGCACAGGCGCGACGAACAGGGCGAGCGTCAGTTCCGGATCGAGCTCGAACCTCGGCGCCGAAGGTAACAGCGCGAGCGCGACGCCACCCAAGGCAAGCAATGACGGGTACGGGACGTTGATTCGGCGCGCAAGTGCGGTCAAGCAGACTGCACCAACCAACAGCACCAAGACCCACTCGAATAGTTCCATCGCTCTACGCCGGCGGCCGCGAATGCCGGATGGTAGCGCGAAGGTGGATCGCACTTGCGTAAACAATCGCAGTCAGGTCGACGAGCGTGCCAGCTTGCGACCCTCGGCTGTCTGCCCACTGTCACTGGCGCCCTACCCTCGATAGCCACCGCTCTCCAGGTACGCCACTTCTTCAGCCGTACTGATGCGGCCCAGAATGGCATTGCGATGAGGAAATCGTCCGAAGCGCCTCACGATGTCTCGATGATGTTCCGCATGGCTCAGATCATCTTCGCTCAATCGCCTCGCGAGCTCGACTGAGCGCTCTTGATCGGCAAGGCTCTCAGAGTGTGCGAACGGCAGGTACATGAAGAGCCGCAAATCCTTGGGCACCGAACGATCATAACCTGCAGCAATGGCCGCATCCGCGAACCTTCGTGCCGCCTCGTCAGTCGCATACATGCGTGGCGTGCCGCGAAACGAATTCCGCGGAAACTGATCGAGCAGGATGATCAAAGCCAACGCGCTTCGCGGGGCCGTTGACCAACTCTCGAGTTCGCCGCGGACTGCCGCCTCGTATCTTGCAAGGAAGCGTTGTCGAAAACGCTGATCGAACGCCGGATCCTTCGCAAACCATAGCGAAGGCCCGGCGGCCTCCCAAAACGTCAACACTTCTTCGGCGGCCGCGTTGACCTCCTTCGTGGTGCTGATAGCGGCAGGACGAGCCGGCAGATCGGGCGATGAGCCAGGCGACACGGTGGCCGTTGCCATCACGACGAGCGAGGTGGCGCTGGACAGAATCTTGTTCATGGTGAGCTCCTGCAGTTCCAACTGCGGAGTAGATTCCCTCGGGAATGCGTGCTGAATCCAGTGATATGATTTCAGCAACATGCTGAATGAAATCGATGTCTCCAGAGTGGACCTGAACCTGCTCGTGCTGTACGAGGCGGTTCTCGAAGAGCAGCACGTTGCACGCGCGGCCAAGCGCCTGCACCTCTCCGCGTCGGCAGTGAGCCACGGCATTCGCAGGCTGCGGCAAACGTTCAATGATCCACTCTTCCTGAAGCATCCGAAGGGCGTGGTGCCGACAGCGAGGGCGCTCGCCATGGCGCCTGACATCGCGCAGATTCTTGCTCACGTAAGGCAAGTGGTTGCGAGCGCTGAGGTCTTCGATCCCGCGCGATCACAACGCCGCCTCGTCATCGGTGCTCCTGACGCGCTGGCGCTCGTCACATTGCCGCGAGTGCTCGAGGAGATTGAGCGGACAGCGCCCGGCATGTGCATCGGCGTGCAGAATCTCCAGCCAGCGGAAACCCTTGCAGCGCTGGACGCGCGCCAGATCGATGTCGCGTTGTATCCGCTCGACGAGCTTCCGCCGCGTTTCGAAGCGCGAGAGTTGTTCAAGGAGGAGTTCGTCGTGACGGCACGAGCCGGTCACAAGCTGATGAAGCGGCTGACGCTTGCAGGCTACTGCAAGGCACGGCACGTTCTCGTGTCGACGACTTCCGAGCCGCGTGGATTCGTCGATGACGTCCTGGAGCAACGCGGTTTTTCCAGGAAGGTCGCGCTCACGGTTCCGACGTTCATGCTCGCGCTCGCAGTCATCGCCACGAGCGACATGATAGGAACTCTACCGAGATCGCTCGTGGAGCTGCATGCCAAACGCTTGAACGTAGTCAGCCGCCAGGCTCCATTTGAGTTGACTGTGTCTACGATCCGAGCCGTGACTACCAAGGTTGCCATGCAGGATCGAGCTGTCTCGTGGCTCATGGACATGCTGCAGCCACACGGGAACACAGTTCGTAGTGGCAAGCGCTAGCCGCCCGCGTCCTCGAGGATTGCTCAAAACTCCCGCGGCACGTACGCGCGCAACTCGCCTGGTTTGCGCAGCATCTTGTCCACATCAGCCGCGTGCAGCTCCTCGGCAGCGATCATCTGGCGCGCGAACTCTTCGAGCGCAACCGATTGGTCCCTCACCAGTGCGAGCAGCTCGCGATACAACTGCAATGCGTGTCCCTCCGTCAGCAGCGATTCGCGCAGAATCGTACCGACGTCGTGCTGATGCGAATCCAGCAGAGGACCGATGGCGAGGGAGGGATACGCACCCATCGCGGTGATCCACTCTCCCACCTGCTGCGCGTGCAGCAATGATTCATTCGCCTGCGTTCGCAGCCAGGAGACGATGGGAATGCGTCCCGTCCCGAACACCAGGAAGGAGTAGTGCGTGTAGCGCACCACGCCGGCCAGCTCGGCCTCCAGAATGCGATTCAGAACGTCCACGACACGGTCGCGATCGAGTGTCGTCATATCGATCACCTCGTGCGGTCAGCGGAGAGTCGCAGGGTACGCCTGGCACCGTCACAGGACACTAAGTAGAGGTGCGCTACCGTGCGCGCACCCAAGGCGCCCTCGGCCTGTTGGAGCAGCGGTCAGCACTCGAATCGAAGGCTTGGCGCGAGTCCTTCAAATGACGGTGACGGAGGGCCCGAAGTCCACATGGATGGGCATGGTGAAGGTGAAGCGTGTCGCTTCATCGCTGGAAGTCACTTCGAGCTTGCCCCCATGGCCGTGAGCAATCTCGTTTGCAATGTACAGGCCCAAACCGAGTCCATCCTGTCGCGGGTTGGCGGTTGCTCTGAAGAAGGGCTGGAACAGCTTGTCGATCAGCGCTGGATTGATTGGCGAACCGCGATTTTCCACGCACAGCGTGAAGATCCCGTCTTCCGAGACCGCCTGGACGATCACTGGCGCATTCTTCGCTCCATGCGTGATGGCGTTCGACACGAGGTTCGACAACAGTTGGGCGATGCGCGCGCGATCGCAGCTCACCGATTGCATCAGGCGCACGGACAAATGTATCTGGCGATCCAGGCTAGAGGTACGAAGCTCAGCGATGACCTGTTCCAGCACCGGCTGCAGCGGCGCAACGTCCCGCTTGAGCGACAAGCCGCCGCCCAATCGTCCCTGGGCGAAATCCAGCACGTTCTCGACGAGCTCGCTCATGCGCTGCACACTGTTCTGCATCAGGGCTACGATCGCCTGTGATTCCTCGTCCAGCGATCTGCGTTTCAACAGCGAAACACCGCTACCGATCGACGCCAACGGATTGCGCAGGTCATGTCCCAACACTGCGATGAACTGCTCACGCAGTTGCGCGTGGCGCTGCTCTTCGGCAAGGCGCGTCTCGTTCAAGTCGGCACGCAACTTCGCTTCGAGCAGAAAGGCGATCAGGTCGCTGAACAGCTTGAACATGCCGATCGTTGCCGGCGTGTTCACGCGCGCCGGTCGAGGATCGATCGCGCACAACGTCCCGAAGAAGCGACCGTCGTTCAGGCGAATGGGCATCGAGATATAGCTCTGAAAGCCATAGCGCGTAGGGGTGTGGTGCTGGCAGAAGATGGGATCGACAGCAACCTCATTGATGACCACGCCAGTGCCACTCTGCCGGATCTCGTTGCAGATGGTGGTTTCCAGCGGCAGCTCGCCGCCGGGACGCAAGCCAAACTGGATCTCATCGCGTACCGAGCAGGCAACCCACCGATCCTCGGTCACGCGCGCCACGGCCGCGAAGCCCATTCCGGTCGTGCGACAAATGACCTCGAGAATCGTCGGCACTGCGTCGATTTGCTGAATGAGATCCACGTCGTGCTGGAGGGAGTACGGCAATGAAGTTGCCCTGGTTGAATGCGGGTTGAAGACGAGCTCGCGGATCACTGTACCGTGGTACTTCCACGCTCGACAGTAGCTGCCACGAGCTGTCAGGGAAAATAGCTCCGCAGGCGCCGTCTCAGTCGCTCAATCGATAGGGTTTGGCGCGCAGCATGGACGCAGCCGCAGGGCAGCCATACCGGGTCACTTTCTCAGCACGGTGTCATCCACTTCACACGTCACTCC
The DNA here is from genome assembly GCA_040513115.1 of Steroidobacteraceae bacterium. GTDB lineage: Bacteria > Pseudomonadota > Gammaproteobacteria > Steroidobacterales > Steroidobacteraceae > DATELY01. The sequence continues at coordinate 6,730 of JBEVDW010000275.1, forward strand.
GCATCTTCGTGCATAGCTCGCAGCTCGCAACTCGACCAGCCGCTCCCGCGCCTGCGGCTCTACGGTCGCAGTTCCATTCGGCAGCACTGTCTTCAAATCGGCAAGCTTGACCACCTTGATGCTCTTCACCGCACTGTCCGCTCTCGTCGCGGCCGCGGGACTCGGTGCCTGCCATCGAACGGTCAGCGTGCCGTCCTGCAGACCGCCTGTATCGAGCCAGTTGTGTACCTTTGGATCCCGTGCGGAGATGACATACGTGAAGCTGCCATCCGCACTTCGCTGCGACTGTGAGAGGTTGAAGCTGCCCGTCGCGTGAACGTGTGGCAGGGACGTCAGCCAGGGCGTCGTCAACATGATTGCAAAGTAGCGACTGTCGAGTGAGTCCAGTGAAACGAGCAGGGCCTCGTCCGACGCGAGCTTGAAATTTCCGGTTGCGACGAAGCCCCAACCGCCGGGCCGGGCGAGAGGCTTCGAGAGTGAGTTCGTCGGGAACGGATTGAAGCGGGTTTGGAAGTTGACGAGTACGTCTGTGTATTGCGAGAGCAGTGTCACCGCGCGCTCGACCAGTGCAGCTTGCGAAGGCGGCTCCGCGGTCGGTGCGCCCAGGCGGCGTATGGCAATCTGCAGCGGCAGTTGGGCGCTCCAGTCTCCCAAGGATTCACGAATGAGCAGCGCGCGAACGCCGGG
>JBEVDW010000276.1:0-5577 GCA_040513115.1 Steroidobacteraceae bacterium
GTGGATGTGGCGGAAGTGGTACACCTCGAGGAACGCCTCGGCGGTGACCTTCCAGTTGCACGGCACGATGACGCTGCGAGTCGTGATGGTGGTGAGGGTGTCGCCAGCCAGTTCGTCGAGCTGGTCGAGCGCCGGGCCGAACCAGTCGTGCAGCGACGCGGCTTGTGGGTCCTGGTTGACGAAGACCCAGCCCTGCCAGACCTCACAGCTCATCTGGACGAGCCCCCGCTCGTCGCGGCACAGGTCGATGAAGTCGCGCTCGTCGGGTACCTGGATCAGCTGACCGTGGGTGATGTCGTAGGTCCACGAGTGGTACTGGCAGCGGAGGTTGCGCGCCGTGCCCCTCTTGTCCCGCACGACGGGCGCACCACGGTGCTGGCAGGTGTTGTAGAAGGCGCGCACGCGGCGGTCTCGGCCGCGCACCAAGAGAATGGGCTGACCAATCTCGCGCCAGAGCTTGTAGCTACCCACCTCGGGCAGTTCGTCCGCGTGCCCGGCAAGCAACCAGGTGTTGGTCCACAGGTGTTGCTGCTCCAAGCGATAGAACTCGGGATCGACATAGCGACTCGCGGCGATGTCGGGCAGCACCGGGAAGCCGGCCAAGGGCTTCGAATGCGTGTAGCGGTCGAGCTCTGCAGTCCAGTCATTGCGAATCCGGTCGATTGCCGCGGCGTCCACGGTGCGCTCTCTCCCAACTCCTGATGGTTGGGAGATATAGCGCCGGTCTGTGCAGGGGCGGGAGGCAGATGTGGCCAATCAATCAGCAACGATGGCCAAACTGCACCCAGACCCTGCCCGTGTCCGTGGGGTGCCACCCGCCAGCTGCCCGCGCTGGCCTGATGAGCCCGCTTGGCTAAAATGCGCGGGCCCAATTGCCAGGAGATCATTGCCTTGGATTCATCTGCTCCCACGCACAGGCTCGATCCGACCGGTGCCATCCAAACCGATTGCGTCATCATCGGCGCTGGTCCCTGCGGCCTTTTTCAAGTCTTCGAGCTCGGCCTGCTAGGCATTCACGCCCACGTCGTCGATTCCTTGAAATACCCGGGAGGGCAATGCGCCGAGCTCTACCCGGAAAAGCCGATCTATGACATCCCGGCGTTGCCGGTGTGTGGGGCGCAAGAACTGGTCGATCGGCTGATGCAGCAGATCAAGCCGTTCAACGCCCAGTTTCACTTGGGCGAGGAAATGCGGGAGCTGCACCGGCTCGAGGACGGCACCTTCCTGCTGCAAACAGCGGGGCAGACGCGGTTTCACGCCAAGACCGTCATCATCGCCGCGGGCTTGGGTGCCTTTGCGCCCCGCCGATTGACCGTCGAGGGCATCGAATCCTTCGAAGGCACGGCCGTGCAGTACAAGGTGAAGAGCGCGGGTGAGCTCGCCGGCAAACGCGTCGCGATCTTCGGCGGTGGCGATTCCGCCTTGGACTGGACGTTGGAGTTCGCCGGCAAGGCGTCCGAGCTGACGCTCGTACACCGACGGCCCGAGTTCCGCGCCGCGCCGGCATCAGTCGCGAAAATGCGCGATCTGGTGGTAACTGGCAGCATTCGCTATGTCGAAGGCACGGCCCAGAGCGTTATTACCGATAACGGACAGTTCCGCGGCATCCGGCTCAAGCGGACAGACGGACAACCGGAAGATCTGGCTGTCGATTACGCGCTCGCGTTCTTTGGCCTGCATCCGCGCCTGGGGCCCATCGGCGAGTGGGGCTTGAACATCGAAAAGCGCGCGATCCTGGTCGACACCGAGAAGTTTCAGACGAATATTCCGGGCGTCTTCGCGGTGGGCGATATCAACACGTACCCGGGCAAGAAAAAGTTGATCCTGTCGGGATTCCACGAAGCCGCGCTGGCCGCCTTCGCCGTCACAGCACATCTGAATCCGGCGAAGAGAGTGCACCTGCAATACACCACGACCAGTCCCATCATGCACAAGCGACTGGGGGTCCCAGACGAGCCGAGGCCGGCGTAAGCGTGGGGCCTTCGATGAACTCTTCCCTGACCGATTTATTGAAGGTGCTAAACCTCGAGCAGATCGAGGTCAACCTGTTTCGCGGCGACAGTCGTGACCTCGGCAGCCAGCGTGTTTTCGGTGGCCAGGTGCTGGGCCAGGCGCTGGTGGCCGCGAGCAGTACCGTCGAAGGTCGTGTGGTCCACTCGCTGCACGCGTACTTTCTGCGCGGCGGGGACAAGACCCGGCCGATCATCTACGACGTCGATCGCAGCCGCGACGGCAAGAGCTTTTCAACGCGCCGCGTGGTCGCGGTTCAACACGGCGAGCAGATCTTCCACATGTCCGCGTCCTTCCAAGTGGTCGAGGAGGGATTGAGTCATCAGATGACGCCACCGGATGTCCCCGATCCCGATCAACTCGTGGACTGGGCCACCTGGGTGGATCAGCACGGACCCAATGCCGGCTTCAGCAAGCTGGCCTTGCTCGAGCTCCCATTCGAGCTGCGGTTCGTGGACCCGGAGCGTATGTTCCTGTCCCCGCAGCCACAGGAGCCGCGGCTGAACCTCTGGTTCAAGATGACCGGCCGCTTGCCGGACGATGAGAACCAGCACCGCTGCATGCTGGCGTATGCCTCGGACCTGTACCTCCTCGGCGCGGCGTTCCTGCCCCACGGTCGCTCGATCGTAGTCGACGACCTACAGGTCGCCAGCATCGACCACGCCATGTGGTTCCACCGTCCGTTGCGGGTGGACGAATGGCTCCTGTATTCGATGGATAGCCCGAGCTCGTCGGGAGGAAGAGGGCTGGCACGGGGAAGTATTTACACGCGCGACGGGGTACTGGTGGCGAGCACGGCGCAAGAGGGTCTGATGCGGTATCGGCCGCAGCCGAAGATCTGAGCTAGCGTCGCCACGTCCCCGCGCCGCCATCCCACCCCTCACCCGCCAGGGGAGGGGGTCAGAGGGTCGCCCACGCCCATCGCACCCCCGGGTCACAAGCCGGTATCAGCTCATACCCAAAGCGTATTTCAGGCGCTCGGGGCGGCCGACTAGAGTCTTGGGCATGTATCGATACGACGCCATCGACCAGCAGATCGTGGACGAGCGGGTTGCCCAGTTCCGGGATCAGACCCAGCGCTTCCTTGCCGGCAAGTTGTCCGAAGACGACTTCCGTTCCTTGCGCCTGCGCAACGGCCTGTACATCCAGAAGTACGCGCCGATGTTGCGCGTGTCGATCCCGTACGGCCTCCTGAACACGAAGCAGGTGCGCATGCTCGCGCACATCGCGCGCAAATATGACCGCAACTACGGTCACTTCAGCACGCGCCAGAACATCCAATACAACTGGCCCAAGCTGGAGCAGGTGCCTGACATCCTTGCGGACCTAGCCACCGTGCAGATGCATGCGATTCAAACCAGCGGCAACTGCATACGCAACGTCACGGCCGATCACCTGGCCGGCGTCAACACGGATGAAGTCGACGATCCGCGTCCGTGGTGCGAAATCGTGCGTCAGTGGGCCACCTTCCATCCCGAGTTCTCGTATCTGCCACGTAAGTTCAAGATCGCAATTACCGGCTCGCCGCAGGATCGTGCCGCTTCCAAGGTGCACGACATCGGCTTGCATCTCGTGCGCAATGCGCAGGGCGAGGTGGGTTTCGAAGTGCTCGTCGGCGGTGGCTTGGGCCGCACACCGATGATCGGTCATGTCATTCGCGAGTTCGTGCCGCCGCGCGAGTTGCTCGCGTATCTCGAAGCGATCCTGCGTGTGTACAACCTCCATGGTCGGCGCGACAACATCCACAAGGCGCGCATCAAGATCATCGTGAAGGCTTTCGGTCCCGACAAATTCCGCGAGATGGTCGACGCCGAATTCGAAGCTGCACGTGACACGGCGCCAGTGCTCGAAGACTCGGAGATCGCGCGCGTCAAGGCGTTCTTCGTGCCGCCGAAGTACGAAGAGCTGAAAGACAGCGACGTGCTCTCCGGCCGTCCGACCGAATTCCGCAATTGGTACCAACGCAATACACGGCGGCATCGAGTGCAGGGTTACCGTGCCGTATTCCTGTCGCTCAAGTCGCCCAAGCGTCCGCCCGGCGATATCACGGATGCCGAACTGGATCGCGTCGCCGATCTGGCGGACCAGTATTCGTTCGGCCTCGTGCGCTCCACGCACGATCAGAACTTGTTGTTCGCGGATGTGCGTCAGCGCGATCTGTTCGAAGTGTGGAAGGCGCTGAAGGAAATCGATCTGGCGATGCCGAACATCGGCACGCTGACCGACATGATCTGCTGCCCGGGCGGCGACTTCTGCGCGCTCGCGAATGCTCGCTCGATTCCGATTGCGCAACAGATCAACGAGCGTTTCGACGATCTCGATTACCTCTACGACCTGGGCGACATCGAGCTGAAGATGTCGGGCTGCATGAATGCGTGCGGTCATCACCACGTCGGCCACATCGGTATTCTCGGTGTCGATAAGAATGGCGAAGAGTGGTATCAGATTACGTTGGGCGGCTCGGCCAGCGGCCAGGATGCCGCGCTCGGTCAAGTGATCGGGCCGTCCGTGCGCCACGCCGAGGTCGCTGAGGTCATCGAGCGTATCCTCGATGTGTACCTTGCCGAACGCGACACCGGCGAACGATTCATCGACACCTTCCGCCGTATCGGCATCGCTCCCTTCAAGGCCCGTGTGTATGCGCCAGCTCATCAAGCAGCGTGAGATCGTCACCGACGAGTGGCGCTACGTCGAGGAAGACCCGCTCGGCCGTGAGCGTGCGCTGATCCTGCCGCTCGCCCGCTGGAAGGAAGAGCGCGAGCGCTGGTGGCTGTGGGACGGTCGCTTGGGTGTGAAGCTCGGCCCGACCGATGCAGTGGACGATCTCTCGCAAGACTTCCTGCGCATCGCGCTGGTTGCCATCGAATTCGGCGGCCTGGCGGAAGGCCGCGGGTATACCCAAGCGCGGCTGCTACGCACGCGCTACAAGTTCACCGGCGAGCTTCGCGCCGTCGGCAAGATCCAGCGTGACCAGCTCTTCTACATGGCCCGCTGCGGATTTGACGCATTCGAAATGCCCGAAGGCACGGACTACAACGTCGCCTTCACCGCGTTCAAGGACTTCTCAGTGAAGTACCAGGATGCGAGCGACGCGGGACTCGCGCTGCATCGACGAGCCGGCTAACACTCGCTCGAACGTCCCCACCTTGCGCAGCGAAGCGCCTGCGCATCCTGCGCCCGCGGCGTTCGTGCATCCCTGTACATCGAGGGACGGGGTGGGGCAAATCCTCGTATCACCCATTCACCGCAAACTGCAGCGACGCCAACCGCGAATACAACGCGTTCGACTGCAACAACTCCGTGTGCGTCCCGATCGCCACGATCCTGCCCTGATCCAGCACGACGATTCGATCTGCCTTGGTGATCGTCGCAAGTCGATGCGCGATGATCACCGTCGTGCGCTCACGCATCAGCTCATCGAGCGCTTTCTGCACCGCTTGCTCACTCTCCGAATCCAGAGAACTCGTGGCTTCGTCCAGCAGGAGAATCGGCGGGTTCTTCAGGAGTGCCCGTGCAATCGCCATGCGTTGACGTTGTCCGCCCGACAAGCGCGTGCCGCGTTCGCCC
>JBEVDW010000277.1:0-3861 GCA_040513115.1 Steroidobacteraceae bacterium
AGCTTGCCACGAGCGGAGACATCGCCACTCAATAGATAGGCCACCCAGACAGCGATGACGAAAGAGAATCCCCAGTAGATATCCAGGACCGAATCGTTCTTGTGGCCGCGCCCGATCGCCCAGAGCGTCAGCATCACGATGAAATGGAGCAGAAACGCGTAGCCCAGAATGCTGAGCGTGTCAGGAGTGAGGCCGTAGGAGGACAACGTGTTCATGTTCTTTTTACGTACCGTTCTTACACCTACAACAGGTGTAGTCCATCTTCAATGAAGCCATTGACCGCAACGCGCGGCCGATGCCTTCCCTGCCCCGGATTCGTGCTGATCTCGAAATCGCAGAAGCCGACGCTGTCTCCGCACGTGATCTTGCACAGCGTGTCCGTGGTGGACATCTGATCCGCCATCCACGACACGACGCCCTTCTGAAAAGGCACGATGTCGAAATGCATCTTCTCGCCCGTGCTCAGCTCGAGATCCACATGTCCGCCGCGGTGCGTGATGCCATCGACGTCCATGTACGTGACGATGTCGACGTGGTTCGTGTACGTGAGCTTGTTGTCACGGATCACGCAGCCGATCTTCGTGATCGAGTCATCCGTCGTCTGCACGGTGACTGCCAGCATCATCATCTTCGGACCAAACGAGGCCGCGACCCAACGATGATTGACGAACACATCCCACAGCCGCTTGCCCCAGCCGTGATCTCGAAACGCAAAGCCGTTGATGGCATAGCGCTTACCGTTCAGTGTGATTGAACCGCTGATACTGCCGCTCACCTCGAGGTGCCCCGCCGTGAGCTGCTCTGCGAGCTGTCCTTCCTTGGGGTAGGCATCTATCGGTGTGTGATAGTCACGGACGTGCAGCTCACCCGAGACTTCGGGCTGGTTGAAGCTCCAGATGGCGTGATCCGTGAACTCGAATGTGCAGGTTCCGTCGCCGCAACCGAACTTCGTCCGCGTGCTGTCCTCCGGACGCAGCGGGATGAACTCGCAGCGTTTGTAGACGCAGTCTTTGGCAAAGAAGTTGTTCGTGAGATGTGCTTGCGGGCCTTGCCGGCGATGCGGATGAATACCGATGCGGTGATAGCCGCCGACGTGGTTGTCAAAATCCCACCAGCAGAGCACGACGCTGTCCTGCCAATGCTCATCGCCGTCCGATTGATGATGGAGCTCGTCCTCCAGGCCCAACTCGATTACGTTGCCACCGCCGACAATTTGCATCTCTCTGCCTCGACTGAAGACACACTCGGTGTGCGCAATGACTGGTGAGCTGGTCAACCGACGCTTGACATTGCTGCGCGCGAGCCTACCAGTGGTGTTTGATTGTGTATACAGTGCAACTTGCCTAGCACACCCAACCTCCAGTACAACCTTGTCGCATTCGCGACGGCGTCATCGGGGGAGCGCACCGTGCCGATTAGTTCGAGTGCGATATTGCAGATCATTCGCCGCGAGCTGAACCAGTCGCTGGTTGGCGAGTTGCAATCCTCGCACGCGCAGGCGGTCGGCGCCCTGATCGATGAAGCCTTACGGCACATCATCGCACGACTGGAAATCGAGCAGGATCTGGTTCGCGAACTGACTGACGCCTACGCCGAGCTGCACAGCAATGCCGGCGAGACACATCCACGCTCTCCGGACGGCACGCACTGGGATCATCAGGAACGATGGACGCGCGCGCTTGCCGTGGCGGGTTCCGTGGAGACCGATCTTCTGCGCCACCTGCGTGAGGACGTCTCGAAGAAGCCGCGCCTCTCACCTCTGACCGATCCGCTCTGCCTGCAGGCACTTGCTGCAGAGCACGCCCTGCTACGTAAAAGCATAGAGTTCGAGCGTGCGTTACAGCATCCGACTCATTCACCCGAACAGCTGGCGCAACTGGAGGTTACACCCGAGCGCCTGGCGCCCGTACTAGCCAAGCTGCTCCCTGATCGACGCGACATCCGCAATGTTCGAATCGTACCGTCGCTGGGTGGCTTCTCGAAGGAGACGTTCCTCGTCGACTTCGAGTCCAGTCGCGGAACGGAGAGCGTCGCACTGCGGCGTGACAATCCGCATGGCCCGGTGGATTCCACTGTCCTGGATGAGTTTCATCTGCTTCAGGCGCTGTACAAGGCCGGCCAGCCCGTACCCGAACCACTCGCGCTGGAAACGGACGCTCGCGCGCTCGGCCATCCATTCCTCATCACCAGGAAGATGCCAGGCGGAACCGTGCCGAATACTCGAGGAATTGCCGTCGGACCCGAGCACATCCGCACGCTGCTGGCACTCGCTGAGTTTCTGGCGCGACTGCACAGCACCGATCCGCGCACATTGGGATTGCCCCGCGCCTACTTCAAACCCGAGCTCAGTCTTCGAGACGTACTGCTGAACGATCTCGACCGTTGGGAGGCAGCCTGCCGTAGTGAGATCGAACGCGCGCCGTTGACGATTACGAGCGTCTTCGAATGGTTACGTCTCAACGTGCCGGATGAGCCAGTCAAGCTGGCGCTCGTGCACGGCGACGCAGGTCCGCACAACATGCTCATGGACGGGGGCAAGGTCACGGCAGTGCTCGATTGGGAGCTGGCTCATGCCGGTGATCCCTGTGAAGACCTTACCTACTGCCGCATGTGGATCGACCAGATCATGCCGTTCGAGGACTTCCTGCAGCATTACTACCGGCATGGCGGGCCTGAGTACTCCGCGGATCGCGGCAAGTACTACGCGACGTTCATCCACGCAAGACACATCACCACGTCCATCCGCGCCTACGTTGGAATGGCACACGCACCGCATCCGCATTTGAGCGCTCTGATCGCCATGATTCGCTATGGCCGCATGTTCGAGCTGGCCGCGGCCGAGGACATCGCCGATCTATCGCATTGAGGAAGGGTCATGCCTGGAGTCGCTCTGAGTATCGAAGACAAGTTCGAGATCATGGAAGCGGTGAACAGATTCTCGCTTCATGCGGATCTGGGCGAATGGGAGCAGCGGCTGGAGTTGTACGACGACGAGATCGCCTTCGACTACACGGCCATCGGCGGCGAAGCCCGCATCGTGTCGAAGTCGCAGCTTTTGCCTCGCTGGCGGGCACAAAGCTTCTTCGACGCTGCCCAGCATCTGATCGGCAATGTGCACATCCTCTCCGGTGCAGACGACCGCGCGGAAGCTCGCGCCTATGTGCATTGTGTGCAGATCAAGAATGGGCGGTCTTGGCGCGCGATGGGAATCTATTTGATCGCACTGCGCCGCACAGACCATTGGCGCATCTGCGGCCAGAAGTACACGGTGATTCACGAGGATGGCGATCTGTCGCTGCGTGAGGAAGTCATGCGCCGCACCAAGGACGCCACGAAGTAGAAGCGCCTACTTTCGGTTTTCCTTTTCCATGTATTCGACAAGAACGGGCTCGAACTGGGCGGCCGCCGCGTCCCCATTGCCGCGCAACAGATGGGCGGTGGCGGCTTTGTATGCGCGTGCAGAGCGAATGAGCTCCGACACCGGCAGGACGTCCAACACCTGATGGCTGTAGTGGCTGAGGTGCACGCGTCCCATGCCAAGTTGCCGGGCGATGTGCCCTTCCGGCAAACGCCGACCCGGCACGAGTCTGCCTGCCGCGATTTCCCTATCGACGTGAGCGACCAGGTCTATGGTTTTCGACCGCGAGCAGCGACGAGAGATCATTGGCCAGTATTGCTCACGAACAATACAGGTTGATTGTTCTTCGATTCTCCACGTCCCGTGATGAGTGGCCAACCGTATCCAAGCCATGCGCGGAGACCGTGACCGACTACTTGTATGCGTAGAGTCTCGACTGTAGCTTACAGCGCAACGCTTGAGGGGAGACGTCATGAGCGAACGCCACACCGCTGGATCCAACA
>JBEVDW010000278.1:0-4204 GCA_040513115.1 Steroidobacteraceae bacterium
TCCAGGGCATGTGCGTCGACAGGTTGTACCAGCGTCCGCGGCGGCCTATGTAGCGCGTCTGCGCCTGCTCGTACAGCAGGTGCAATCCCTCGTGGCTCGAATAGAAGTCCACCCGCTGCGCTTCGTGCAAGGCGCTGTTGCTCGCTGCCTCTAAGAAATCGAGCGACTCGGAAATCGAGTGCACGATGCGCTCGTACTGCTCTTTCAATGGCGAGTGCCGCACGAAGTCCAGATCCCAGTACTCGGGATGATGCAGATCGGCGAACCCGCCATCGATCAGTGAGCGCACGAAGTTCAATGTCAGTGCCGCACGCTCGTAGCCACGCAACAGCAGCTGCGGGTCCGGCTCGCGATCGGCTGCCGTGAAGCCAGGACGGTTCACGAGATCGCCGCGATAGCTGGGCAACGTCATGCCATCGCGCGTCTCCGTATCGGCGGACCGCGGCTTCGCATACTGCCCCGCCATGCGACCGATGCGAGTGACCGGCTTCTTGAGCCCGTACACCAGCACGAGACTCATCTGCAGCAGGATCTTCAATTTCTTCGCGATCTGATCCGACTCGCACTCTTCGAAGTTCTCGGCGCAGTCGCCACCCTGTAGAACAAAGCGCTCACCGCGCTGCGCCTGCGCGATCTGCTCCTTGAGCGCCTCGATTTCCCACGACACGACCAACGGCGGCAACCGCGCCAGCGAAGCCACGGCTGACTGCAATGCGTCGGGGTTTGCATAGGTAGGTTGCTGTTGCGCCGGCCTGCCCTGCCAGCTCGTGGGATTCCATTCGATCGACTGAGCAGTTTGTGTCATTCGAGGATCGTAGAGCCGCGACCTGTCGCACTCAAGTGTCACGCCAAACTGAGGCCTTCAGCGTTCGGCGCGCACACCTGTCTCGCATGTCGGGAGCGTGCCTCGTGAGGTTTGCACGCTCATGCGACTCACATACTCACGCGGCGAGACATCGAACTGCGCTTTGAACGCACGCGTAAAAGATGCCTGCGCAACGTATCCCACGCGCTTCGCGACCTGCCACAGCGGCAGCTCGGGATTGCTCTTCAACAGCGTTGCCGCGTGTGTGAGCCGGATCTTGGTCACGAACCTAATTGGACTCATGCCCGCGTAGTCCAAGAACTTGACCGCGAACGACGACCGCGAGCACCCGATCTCGCGTGCCATGCTGGCGACCGTCCACCGTCGCTCCGGATGCATGCGGATCTTGCGCACGACCGCCGTCATGCGACCGATTTCAGGTGAGCCGATGTGCACGGGAAACAGCTCGCGCATCTCGCCGTGCACTCGTCGCAGTGCCTGCACGAAATAGAGTTGCGCCAATGCGTTGACGTAAGCCGATGCACCCGGCGCACGGCAATTGCGGTCGATCTGCGCCATGTAACCGGCAGCGCTCGCGGACGAGCCCTGCAGATCGCGGTAACACAGCAGATGACGCAGCGCGCGATCGACAGGCGCACTGCGTAGCGTTCGTGTCAGTTGCAATCGTCCACTCAGCACACGGAGATCCTGAGGCGAGCCACCGAATTTCAACACGGCGGGTTGATCCTCTGCGGACCACTGCTCTTGTATGTGAAGCAAGCGCGTGCGACCTCGGACACCGCCCAGCGTATGCGCAGCGCCATAGAGCAGAAGAGCGAAGTCACCAGACTGCAACTCGATCGGCTGACCGCCCTCCTCCAGCTTGAGCTGCACTCGTCCGGCCAGCACGAGGTGGAAGTACGCAGGCTGCGTCGACGGGAACCGAATCGCGCCTCGTCCCAACTCGAACAACGCAGCATCGACCCGCTCGACTGCAAAATCACGTTGCAGATAATCACTGAGCGCGAGCGCCATGACTAACGCGCTCCGTACAACCGCCGATACGTTTCCGTGTATGCACCAAGCGCGTCGTACACCTCACGCGGATTCAGCTGCAATTCTTCGGCTGTGTATTGATGCAGTCCATGCCCCGCACGCGCATCGGTGGCCACATGTTGTTGCCAACCAGTGAGCGCCTCGGCCGTCACCGGCAGATTGAAGTACTGGTAGATGCGTTGCGCCGTCCCCACCGGATCCGCATTCAGTTCGTTGATGTGCACATGAAAGACCCTGCTCGAGTCCAGGCCCTGCAGCATCTGGTCCAACTTGCTCACGGCAGCTGCAGTGAATGCGAGCTGTTCGCGGGCGTTCTGTTGCGGCGACAACCCAGGCGTTCGCGCATGACGCACGACATACAACATCGCCGACATCGACGCGATGGCGGTCACGGGCTCGCGATGCGTGTAGACGAAGTTGGCATCGGGGAACGTTTCGATGAGGGCCCGCGGTGCCCACGGATGCGTGGTGGGATCTTTCAGCAACCAGCGCCGTTGATCGCCGCCCGCGATCAGGCCGAGGATCTTGCGATAGTAGCGATAGGCGTAGCGCGCGTCGCCCTGCAGGATCCATTGCGCATAGTCACGCCCCAGCGTGCCTGCAAACGCGAGCGCCGGTGACCAGAAGCTGGGCTCGATGCCATAGCGGCATTCATCTGCCTCGTCGGCAATCATGGGATGCACACCCATGAGCTGCGGAAAAATCCCGTAGAACTGCTTCAGACCCTCAGCCGTCATCCGATACCAGGGATTGCTTTCCCATGTGCCGCGCGGCGGCCGTGGCATCGGCGTGTTACCCAGCCACGGCGTGATCCACTGATTCGCCGGATCCTTCGACAACAACTTCTGCAGCGCCGTGGAACCGGTGCGCGGCATTCCCAAGATGATGAGCGGCTTCTCAATCGGTGCCGTGGGAAGCGCCGGATGCTTCTTGAAACCCTGTTGCGCAAACAAACGGCTGATCAGCAGCAAGACGATTGCGCCGCTCACCAGTTGTTCCGACATCGCATCGAAGCGCTCGTAGCGATCGAAGTCGCTGAGCAGGAGCTTCAGCGGCTCCATGTACTCCGCCGGACCGAAGTCATCGAAGCCGGTGGCCTGAGTGGCCTGTTCATGCAACGCATCGATTCGAGCGACGAGCGCGGTCACTTGCGATCTCCCAGCTGCACTATGCCAACGACGTCGACTTCAACGGTCCAAGCCGATACACCGGCACGATGCCCGGTGGTGCCGCGATGATGTCCGGCACGCGATTGAACAAGTTGGCTGCCGTCGCGTGCGCCGAGTCGTCGCGCTCCACCCGCACGCGCGTAGTCGGCTTGCCCTCCACTGACCAGAACATGTGCTCGACTTCACCCGGCTTGAACAGACGCAAATCGATCTGCGCCTTCGCGGTCACGCCCTCGTTCGTCTTCGTCTCTGACAGGATGCGCGTACCAACGACGGTGCCGGCGGGGATCGAACCGGACTCCACGAACCACGTGGACACCGGCACATCGAATACAACCGGCTCGATCGTCGCGGTCGAGCTCGTGATGGTGTAGCCGAGCGCGATCAGCACGTGCTCGGGAATCGTCCTGTAGGAAATCGCCAGGCGCGTCTTGTCGAGGCCCAGCGCGCGAAACTCATCGAGCGTCATGCTAATGCCGACCTGCCGCGCCTGGGCGAGCGAGTTGGCTTGGCCCTGCGCATCCGTGATGCTGCTGTGAGAAAGCGACGCGAGCTCCGTGCAGGGGCCTGCCAGCAGGATGCCGGACCAGATGCGGGACATGTCCCAGATGCCCGAGCCCGTGAACGTCACACCATTCTTCCTCGCGAGCGCATCGATCTCGGCGGCCACCTCCGGATCGCAACCCTGCGGCAGGTACGACTCGGAGCCATGACAGCCGACGTTGAGCCCCGCATTCATCAGCCGCCGATACGCCGGCAGATTCAGCTTCAGCACGTTCGTCTGGGCGACGAGACCAATATCCGCGTCCAGATTGGAATAGTCGCCCGTCTCGCAATCCTGGATCTTCACGCCCAGGTCGCGCTCCAGCCCGATCACGCGGCCGAGGTCCTGTCCGACCTTGGTACCGGCGCGATTGTATGCAGCCACGATGGGCCAACCCTTTTGCACGGCGAAGCGTGCGAGGTGCGAGCCGTATTGACCGATGCCATAGAGGACGATGCGGGGTTTCTTGGCGTTGCCAGTCGTCATGAGCGCTCCACCGGACGAGGTAAATGTGCAGCGGAGGATGGTAGAAGACACCCTCGGCGGCAGGAGAACGCATCGTCCAAGTTACTTTGCAGTTCGTCCAGAGGGGGTGACCTGTATACACGGCCGCGCAGCTTCGTTGCGGTG
>JBEVDW010000279.1:0-5481 GCA_040513115.1 Steroidobacteraceae bacterium
ACGAGTCCCATCTCCAAGGCCCTGCTGGCATGGAGCTTCTCGCTCAGCAAGTAGAGCTCGCGCGCACGGGCACCGCCGAGAATGCGTGTCCAGAAATAGGTGCCGCCGAAATCGCCACTGAACCCGTGCGGCACGAAGGCCGTCATCAGAACCGCCGTGTCCGATGCAATACGCAAGTCGCACGCTGCTGCGATGCTCAGGCCCGCGCCCGCTGCTCCCCCGCGCATCATGGCAATCGTGGGCTTCGATGTTTGATGCAGCAGCCTCGCAGCGTCCATGTGCGCCCGCAGCCTGGCGATTCTATCCTCGGTCGACGGCCGTGCTCTCGCTGCGTCAGCAGGCGGCGAATTGCGCGGCGTCTCATCGCCACCCTGCTTGAGATCGCCACCCGCGCAGAACGAAGTACCGGCGCCCGTCAACACGATGACACGGACGTCGGGATCGGACACCCACTTCGGCCACCCCTTGAGACAGACGAGTCAGCAACGCACCGTTCAGCGAATTGCGACTCTCCGGCCGATTCATAGTGAGGGTTGCAATTCCCTCCTCGCGCCTGATCAAGAGCACATCATCCACAAGTCACCTGGCCAGAATAAATGAGTTAACCACACGGCTCACGAAGACCTATATGGCTCAATTGACAGTTGCGCGTCGTCGCTTGGCGGCGCGACAAAGTCGCAGAGATCGGACCTCAACTGTCAACGTAAACCGTCACCCTCTTACAGCGTTCGCGCAATCACCACCTTCATGATTTCGTTCGAACCGCCATAGATGCGTTGAATACGTGAATTGCGAAACATGTGGGCGATGGGATAGTCGTTGATGTAGCCATAACCGCCGTGCAGCTGGAGGCATTCATCGACGATGTTCCATTCGGTGTCGGTGACCCACATCTTGGCGATGGCCGCAGTAGTGCCGTCCAGCTTTCCATGCAGGGCCTTATCGATACAGTCGTTGACGAACACTTTCGCGACGGTGGCTTGCGCCTTGCATTCCGCCAGCTTGAATTGCGTATTCTGAAAATCCATCACACGTTGGCCGAACGCCTTGCGATCCTTGACGTAAGCGATGGTCGCAGCCAGGGCGAGCTCCATGGTCACGACCCCCCCGACCGCCATCAGCAGGCGCTCGCGCGGCAACTCGGCCATAAGCTGGTAGAACCCCTTGCCCTCCTCCATACCGAGCAGATTCTCGACCGGCACATACACGTCATTGAAGAAGAGCTCCGAGGTGTCCTGCGCGTCCAACCCGATCTTGTCGAGCTTCTTGCCGCGCTGAAAACCCTGCGCCTGGTCGGTCTCGACCACCAGGAGCGATACGCCCTTGTGCCCTGCGCCGGGATCGGTCTTCGCCACGACGACGATGAAGTCTGCAATCTGGCCATTGGAGATGAATGTCTTGCTGCCGTTGATGCGATAGCCGTTGCCGTCTTTCACTGCAGTTGTCCGAATGGATTGCAGGTCAGACCCCGCCCCCGGTTCGCTCATCGCGATTGCCGTGACGCGCTCGCCGCTGACGAGCTGTGGCAGCCAGCGTCGCTTCTGTGCCTCCGTCCCGTGAGCAACGACATAGGGCGTGATGATCACGTTGTGCAAGCTGATCGCGAAGCCATCGACGCCCTTGCGCATCGTTTGCTCGACCAGCACGATGTCGTGCCTGAAATCACCGCCGGCGCCGCCGTACTCCACAGGCACCGAGACACCCAACAATCCCGCCTCTCCTGCTTCACGCCAGAACTCGCGCTCGACTTGGCCGGCCTCGCGCCACCGCGCGACCCGTTCCGCCGGCGCGTGACGCTCAAAGAACCGTGCCACTGAGTCGGCGAAGGTCTCGATGTCCGGGTCCTGCATGAAGGCCGGTGGAGAAACGTCTAACACGCTCACACGAGTTTCCTGTGCTGCAAAAAGAAGCCGGGAGCGCACGCTATACAACGTGGTTACCCAGGTCAAAACCTTTCGACTCGTGATCGTGGGGATTGCGCTTGCGACTACACTACGCGCGCGTGATCCCGACCAGGTAGAACATATGAAAGCCATACTGAGCATCGCGGTGGGTGGGCCAGAAACGTTGACTCTTGGGGAGCTGCCCATCCCGCCACTGGGCGCTGGCCAAGTGCGCGTTGCTGTGAAGGCCTGCAGCGTCAACTACCCCGATCTGTTGGTTATCCAGGATCTATACCAGTTCAAACCACCCCGCCCGTTCGCACCCGGTAGCGACGTGGCCGGAATCGTCGCATCGGTGGGTGACGGTGTCCGCACGGTACGTGTCGGCGATCGGGTGTTGGCGGCGTGCGGCATGGGCGGAATGACGGAACAGGTGGTCGTCGCCGAGCATGCCTGCATCGGCATTCCCGAAACCCTGCCGTTCGATGTGGCGGCGGCTCTGCTCACCACCTACGGTACCTCGCAGTACGCGCTACAGCAGCGTGCGCGGCTCGCGCGTGGTGAAACCTTGCTCGTCCTGGGCGCGGCAGGAGGTGTTGGCCTCGCGGCGGTCGAACTGGGAAAAGCCATCGGAGCGCGCGTGGTTGCAGGCGCCTCATCGGCCGCAAAAATCGCGGTGGCGATGGAACACGGAGCGGATGAGGGTGTCGTGTATCCCGCCGGTGCCCTCGATCGCATCCAAGCCAAGGCGCTCGCAGACCAGTTCAAGTCAGCGTGCGGTGTCAACGGAGCTGACGTGATCTATGACCCGGTGGGCGGCGACTACACCGAGCCGGCGCTGCGGGCGATCGCGTGGGATGGCCGTTTGCTCGTCGTCGGGTTCCCCGCCGGCATCCCCAGGATTCCCTTGAATCTGCCATTGCTGAAGTCGTGCCAGATCGTCGGTGTGTTCTGGGGTGCCGCCGCGGCGCGCGACCCGGCGCTGTTCCGCAGCCAGTTGGCCGAGCTCCTCGGCATGTACACGCGCGGCGCCATCCGCCCGCTCGTCTCGGAGCGCTTTCCGCTCGAGCGCGCTGGCGAAGCGATCGCCTGCCTGGCCGGCCGTCAGGCGATCGGCAAGATCGTAGTTGTGCCTTGATGAGTACAGGAGCTCCGGCGGTGGCTATGTAGCTCTGCAACAAGGACAATGCGCAGGCTAAGGTTAGAGATAACGCCATGCCCGCAAAACGAGTTGTCAAGAAAAAGATCGGCGCCAGTGGCCGCGGTACATCAGCGGCATTGCATAGCCGTCGTTTCCGCGGCGCAGATCTGCGCATACGAAAGACCGCGGAGCTCATCGCCGAACACATTCGCAAGATGATCATTCGCGGCGAGCTGAAAGACGGCGATTACCTCGAGTCCCAGGGACAGTTGATCGACAGCTACTCCGTGTCCCGCCCCACGATCCGCGAGGCGTTCCGAATCCTCGAGGCCGAGGAGCTCATCAGCGTCTCGCGTGGTTCGCGTACGGGCGCCAGAGTCCACAGCCCCAAAGCAGACGTCGTGGCCAGGCAGGCCGGTATCGTGCTGCAATCCCGGGGAACGACGGTGGAAGATGTCTACGAGGCTCGCCTCGTCGTCGAGCCGTGGGCAGCTCGGCTGATCGCCCGGCGCCGTTCCGCGACCGACGTCGCGCGTCTACGTCAATGTGTCAAAGCAGCGTACGACGCGATTCCGGATTCCGCGCGGTTTGCGATGGCGGTCACCGCGTTTCACGAAATGCTGGTGGAGCTCTCGGGCAATCAGACATTGAACCTGCTCGTTACTATCGTTCGCGATGTCATCAATCGACACGAAACCCGGATCACGACGAGCTTGCGTGCGGATACGTCGCAACACGAACTGAGAAAGCTTGCCATGCCCGGCATCAAGTCGTTCGAGAAGTTGATCGCCTTCATCGAGGCAGGCGACGAGCGCGGAGCCGAGAAACACTGGCGGCTGCACATGGAGAACGCCAACAAGATCTGGCTGGAAGGCTATCGCGGCAAGACGAGCATCGATCTGCTGGACTGATCCGCCAGACGCCCGCGGATTGCGGCGCTTGCTTGCAGGCTCTCCTCTCGATTTGTCCACTTAGGTATCTTGGTGTAGTTTCTCCGCACCAGGAGAAACCACCTCGTGCATTCCGCCTGCGATCAGTCAGCGCTCGCGATCCGTCCGCATACTTCGGAACTGGCGGCACGGTGGCGCGAAATCGGCGCGTGGCGCGACATCACGCTCGCGCAGGCGCTGGCGACAGCTGCCTGGCAACACACAGGTGCGCGCGCCATCTTTCATTCCGCGTCGAGGCCAGCCGTGACGACGGTGGGCGAAATGCATCGTCGCGGACTCGCCCTCGCATCCGCGCTGCAGCGGATCGGCGTCCGGCAGGGTGATTGCGTCGCGCTGCAAGTGCCGACGTGGATTGAAGGCGCGTGGCTGTTGCACGCAGCTGCTGCCCTAGGTTGCACCATTGTTCCGCTCGTCCATATTCTGGGACCCGCCGAAGTCAGCTACATCCTGCGTGCAGCCGGCGCGCGCATCTTCGTGACGCCGGATCGATGGCGGAATATCGACTATCTGGAACGGCTCTCGAAGCTCGATCACATTCCCACGCTGGAGCGTGTCATCGTGATCGGCGAGCACGGTCCCCGGGACGCCGTGCTGTGGAAGGATCTGCTTGCTGCAGCCGGTGGCGAGGTTCAGCCTTCGGCCGCACGGGCGGACGATCTGGCCGTCTTGTTGTATACCTCGGGGACGACATCGGCCCCGAAGGGCGTGGAACATTCCTCGCAAACACTGCTGGCGGAGATGCACACCTTGCAGCAGGCACGCGCTGAACCACAGGCGGTCACGCTGGGACCTTGGCCTGCAGGGCACATCGCAGGCTTGATGACGATCCTGCACTGCGCGCTGGATGGAGCGCCGACCATATTCATGGATCAATGGGACGCAAACGATGCCGCGGCACTGATCGAACGACATGCCATACGCAGTATGTCCGCCACGCCGTACCACCTCACGTCCCTCTTGGATGCGGCAGCAACGCTCGGGCACGACATCGGTACGTTGTACGATTGCCTGGTAGGCGCAACGACGGTGCCGCCGCAACTCGTCGCGCGCTGTCAGGCATTGGGACTCGCGACTTACCGCTCCTACGGTTCCACCGAGCATCCCACGGTGACCACGGGACATCCTGCCGATCCGTTGAACGCGCGGTTGTCGACTGACGGTCGATGCACCTTGGGCAATGAGGTACGGATCGTGGACGATGACGGCCAAGATGTTCTTCCGGGTCGCGACGGCGAAGTAGTCACTCGCGGACCCGAGCTGTTCATCGGCTATCGCGATACGCAAACCAATCGGCAGGCCTTTCTGCCCGGCGGCTGGTTTTTGACCGGCGATGTGGGGCAACTCGATCCGACCGGCCAGCTCACGATCACCGATCGCAAGAAGGACATCATCATTCGCGGTGGCGAGAACATCTCCTCGCGCGCTGTTGAGGACATCCTGCTCAAGCATCCTGCGATCGCGGATGTTGCCGCAGTGGCAATGGCCGACAAAGCGCTCGGCGAGCGCG
>JBEVDW010000280.1:0-5842 GCA_040513115.1 Steroidobacteraceae bacterium
TCCGCTGCGATATTCCCGATGCGGAGCTCGTCTTCGGCGCGGCGGCACGCGAGCGTGCATTGCGTGCCAAACGTGCCGAGCTGGAGGAGCTCGATGCCGCGCGACAGCAAGCGAACGAGCGCACCCAGCAAAGCCATCGCCTGTTGCAGGCGGTCGATGGGCTCCAGCCGCTGACCTATGCGGATGCGATTGCAGGCGTGCTCGACGTGCATCGCACGTTGCGCCGGACCGAGATGTTGCTCGGTCAACTCGATGTCAGCGAGCACACTGCGCTCGAATCGAAGCTTGCGCTGCTGCAACAGGAGGAGCTGCACATCCGCGAGCATATGGGCGTGTTGCAGAAACAAGCTGGGGTGCTGCAGAACAAGTCCGAGCATCTGGGCAAAACGATCAACGCGTTGAGCGAACAGAAAGATCAGGCGCAGGATGCAATGGCGAACGTCGAGCAGGCCTTGCGCGATCTGCACGCGCAGTGGCCGCAGTTCGACCTGCAGGCGCGCCTCACCTACGCCGAGCAGGAAGCACGCGGCTTCGACGCGGAACGCGGCCTGCTCGAACGCGAGTCGACTCAACACCACTTGCGTGCTCGGGAACACGAGCTTACGCAGACCCTGTTGCAGCACAATCAGAAATGCCGCCCGGCCGATTCGATCCCGATGGCGACGTTCACTGGCGAGTACGACGCCGCACTGTTCATCCGCATTTGTGAGCTGCGCCATGAGATCGACCGCGTCTACAACATCCTCAAGAACAACGTGCTGGTGGACAAGCACGAGCAGCTGAAGGGTTTGAAGACGAGCTTCAACAACGCGTTCGTCTCGCATCTCTGCCAGGAGATCCACCAATCGATTCAGGACGGACGGCGTCAACTCGAGCAGCTGAACAAGGAGCTGGTGAACCACCGGTTCGGCTCCGACCGCGAGAGCTTTCGTTTCGCGCAAGACTGGGTACCCGAATATCGTGAGTACGCGCGCTTCTTCCAGGAAGTCGTGCAGAACCCGACGCTCGGGGAGGAGACGACCTTGTTCGAAGCGCAGCTCACGCCCAAATCCGCGCAGGTACGCGACGCACTCATGGGTCTGCTGCTCGGCGCGGATGAGCAGCAATCGCTACGCGAGCTGGAGCGCATCGCAGACTATCGCAACTATCATCGCTACGAGATCTACAAGGATGTCGAAGGCAAGGAGCCCATCGCATTGTCCGAGTACGGCACCGGCAGCGGCGGGCAGTTGGAAACGCCGGCTTACATCATTCGCGCCGCCAGTATCACATCCGCCTTCCGTTACGCCGAAGGCGTGAACCACCTGCGCATGGTGCTCGTCGACGAAGCGTTCTCGAAGATGGACGAGACGCGCTCGCGTGAGGTCATCGACTACCTGACGAACACGCTCGGTCTGCAGCTCCTCTTCATCATGCCGACGAGCAAGTGCGGACCGTTCATGGATCTGGTGAGCAACGAGTTCGTGTTCGCCAAAGTGCCCAGCCCGCCTCGCGGCCAGTTGCACACCCGCGTGCTCGTGGATCGCAAGCAATGCGATCGTCCGCGCATCGTCGAGCTGTGGGCGCGACACCGTCGCGCCGTGCATCATCAAGCGGAGATGGACTTCATGTCCGATGTGTTGAATGAGCCGCCGTCCAGGAAGGGTGTGGCCGGGTCATGAACGAGCTCGCTCCGCCGGCATGGTTGGCGGAAGAGGATGAGATCCGAGCATTGCTGCACGAGGTGCTCGATCGACTCGATAAGCGGCCGGGCACACAACGCCAAAATCATGTGGTCATCCCGGCTGAGAGGTTCGTTCCATCCCTACAGCGTGGCGATGCGAGCGCAGATCAAACGTGGGCTTTGATCGGCGAGCTTTCCGCTCGGAACGTGTGCACCGTGCGTGCTGCGAGTCGCAGTCCATACGATCCAGTGTGGAGCGGGAGCAGACTCGCGTTCCATCCGACCGTCGAGCCGCTGTTGCGCGACTGGCTTGGACGGCCTTCCATTGAGCCCGCGATGCAATCGTGGCGGCGAGCTGTGCTCGCGCAGGCTCAGGTGTTTCCCGCTGGGGTAGAGGCGCTGCTTGTAAGACGGATTGCAATTCCTGGTCGCAGCGATGCGGAAGTGGTTGCAGCGCTCTCGCGTGCGGCAGCTACGGCAGGGCCGATCACCTTGCGGCGGCTCAGCGCGCAGATTTTCTGGGGCGATTCCAAAGTCCTCGATGAACGCGGCGATCTCATCACGGCCCTGCTTCCGCAACTGCAGCTGCGCGATCGACCGATTGTTGCTGCGGTTCATCTGCCGCTCACCATGCGCGGCGTGCTCTTCATCGAGAATCAGGACAGCTATGCGCTGGCAACCGAGGGTGCGCCACGGGATTGCGAGCAGCTTGCGCTCGTTTACGCGGCGGGATTTCGTAGCGCTGCTCTGCGTATCCGCAGCCGCGGCGGCGCGTTGCTGCATTTCGCTGGGCCAGGACTTGAGTCGTGCCGATCCGATTTCGAGCAGTGGTGGCACGACGAGTCTAGCCGTGCGTGCGAGATCTGGTTCTGGGGCGACCTCGATTTTGCCGGCATGCAAATCCTCAAGTCCTTACGCGCGAGGTTCGGCGACGTGCAGGCGTGGCGTCCGGGATACGAGCCGATGCTGGCTGCGTTGCAGGCGAGCAATGCTCATGAAGCGAACGATCGCGGCCAGGTCGATCCGGGCGTCACAGGCTGTTCTTATGCGGATGAAGTTCTGCTGCCGGCGATTCGACGGTACGGATGCGTGGATCAGGAGTGGATCGGAATCGCGTGAACGATGCGCCTCATTTACCGCAGCCCCAACCGCCGCATCAGTCGATGAAAGTTGCCGCGATCCATGCCGGCTGCGCGTGCTGCAGCCGCGATGCTGCCGTCATGACGACGTAGCACATCGGCGATCCATTCGCGTTGAAATGCCTCCGTCGCCGCGCGCAAGGTCGTGCCTGCCGGTGCGGGCTGAGATGACCGCTTGATGCGGGCGGTGTCGGTGACTTCCGCAGAAGCATCCTGATCCAATGCGAGGTGCCGCGGCTCGATGCCAATCCAACGTTGGCTGCGGCCCTGCTCCGCCCACGCGCGCAAGGCGGCACGACTCATCGTGTGTTCCAGCTCGCGAACGTTGCCGGGCCAGCGATACGCGAGCAGCGCTTCACGCGCAGCGGGTGTCAGGCGCAGATTGCGGGCACCCAGTCGGCGTTGATTCTCTTCGAGGAATGCGCCTGCCAGCGCGAGCACATCGCGACCGCGCTCGCGGAGCGGCGGCACGATGAGCGGAAAGACGGACAGTCGGTGGAAGAGGTCTGTGCGAAAACGTCCGGCGGCGACTTCCTGCCGTAGATTGCGATTCGTCGCGGCAATTACGCGCACGTCCACGTGTAGCGGTGCATCGATTCCCGGGCGCTGGATCTCTCCGCTTTGCAAGGTGCGCAGGAGCGTGGCCTGCACCGGCAATGGCAATTCGCCGACCTCATCGAGTAGCAACGTGCCGCTATCGGCCAGCTCGAATTTCCCGGCACGATCCTGCACGGCGCCGGTGAACGCTCCCTTGCGATGACCGAACAGCTCGGTCTCGGCAAGCGCTTCGGGCAGGGCGGCGCAGTTCACGTGTACGAGCAGGCGATCGTGGCGCTGTGAATGCTCATGTAGGCGCTGTGCGACGAGCTCTTTGCCCACACCGGTTTCGCCGAGGATCAACACCGTGAGATCCGAAGCGGCCACGGTGTCGATGTCGCTGATCAGCTGTCGCATCGGCGCGCTGTTGCCGATTAGCTCGCGCGGTACTTCCACCCGCTGGATGGATTTCATCGCCGGACTGTCGGGCGGCGGTCGTGAGCTCGGGGGATGTGGAGTGAGGGACTTGATGCCCTCGATGACCAGCCGCTCTACGTTGTCGAGCTGCTGCGCATCGATGCGATCGAAGGCGTGCGGCGACAGCGCATCGAGCGTGAGCACGCCCCAGAGACGGGTGTCTATTCGCAATGGCAGGCCCATGCAGTCATGCACTGGCGAGAGATCGGGCATGGCTTCGACGAGTCCGTCATAGGGATCGGGCAGGCCGCAATCCGCCGGCAGTCGTACAGCGGCTTGCGCTTGCACGAAGCGCGCGAGCCGGGGGTGGTCGGCCATGGCAAAGCGTCGATGGCGCGTTTCTTCGGCCAGACCTGATGTCGCTTCCGGAATCAGCACATTGCCCTGCAGGCGTAGCAGCGCAATGGCATCGCACGGCACGAGCGACTGCACCGCGGCGAGCAGATCGGCGTAGCGGCGCTCTCTATCCAGTCTTGCCGATGGTGTCATTGTGACCTCGACTGGCGTCAGAAGGACATCGGTGGTCATTGTCATATAGACAACGAAGTAAAGCCACATGGAAAAGAATCAATGCCTTAGAGTTGGCACGAGCCTTGGATTGCTTAGCTCGACCCGCCGCGTGCCGGCACACATCAACGAGAAGGGACCATGCTGACTGACCAAACCATTGCCATCGTCAAAGCCACCGTTCCGGTCCTCCAGCAGCGTGGCGAAGACATCACCCGCCATTTTTACGGCCTGCTGTTCCGTGACCATCCGGAGGTGAAGGCGTTCTTCAATCAATCCCATCAAGCGGCCGGCACGCAGCCGAAAGCACTGGCCGGGGCCGTGCTCGCGTACGCCGCCCACATCGATCGGCTCGAGGCGCTGGGTTCTGCCGTGACACGCATCGTGCACAAGCACGCGGCATTGGGCGTATTGCCGGAACACTATCCCATCGTCGGCAAGTGCCTGCTGCAGGCGATTCGCGCAGTGTTGGTTGATGCGGCGACCGACGAGGTCATCGCGGCGTGGGCCGCGGCGTACGGTGCGCTCACCGACATACTCATCGCGGCGGAAGAAACGGTCTACCGCACGAATGAGGAACGCCCTGGCGGCTGGCGCGGCGTGCGTCCGTTCGTGGTGACGCGCCGTCAGAGAGAAAGCGACGTGATCACTTCCTTCTATCTGCGGCCACAGGATGGCCTGCCCGTGCTGGCGTTCGAGCCGGGCCAGTACCTGACGTTGATTCTCGACATCGATGGCGCATCCACGCGTCGCAACTATTCGCTTTCATGTGCGCCGAACTCGACGGAGTACCGCATCAGCGTCAAGCGCGAGCAGGGCGGCCAGGTGTCGAACTGGCTTCACGAACGAGCCGTTGCGGGCACAGAGCTCAAAGTGCTGCCGCCCTGTGGAGAGTTCGTACTCACGCGCGATGCCGATCGACCGCTCGTGCTGGTTACCGGCGGTGTCGGCCTCACGCCCGCACTGAGCATGCTGCACGCGGCCGCCGGCACGGGCCGCCGCATCGACTTCATCCATGCTTCACGCAATGGTCGCGTGCACGCCTTCGCGAATGAGGTTGACGCCCTCGTAAGCAAGCACGCGACCGTGACGCGCCTCTTTGCATATGACGAGCCGCTGCAAGGCGATCGTCCGGATGTGATCGGCCGGCTGAGCACGGAGCTGCTGTCGCGCCGACTGCCCGCAGATCGCAATGTGGATCTCTATCTGCTGGGACCGAAGCCGTTCATGCAGCAGGTATACCGCAGCGCGCTGGATATCGGCGTGGCGCCTGCACAGATTCGATATGAGTTCTTCGGGCCGCTTGAAGCGTTGGAACCCGATGCGGCAGTAGCGGCCGCTGCCTGAAGCAGACAGTTCGTGCACCTCCGCGAACGTCGAGGTGCACGCACCGTAGCTGGTGTTCATGCTGTTCGTACCTTCGACAGCACCTTTGCAATCAGTTGCTGAACTTCCTGTTCCGGGCCCGACGGCCTGCGCATCAGGCTCCAAAGCAAAAGGCTGGTTCCGCAATACAGAA
>JBEVDW010000281.1:0-8722 GCA_040513115.1 Steroidobacteraceae bacterium
CTCGCGCACGCCGTAATGGATGTAGTTGCCGGAAGCATCGGTGCCCGTGATCTGGCGCGAGTCCTTGCGATTTGTGTTGTTGGAGCCGGTGAGGTCGGCAGAACCGCCCAGCAATTCGGGCAATCCGGGTCCAAATGCGTTCAGTGCCGCCTGTGAGCTCTGCCGCGTAGCCAGGTTCGTTGCACTCGTCAGCAGTTGCTCCAGATAGGCGTGCGCCGCCTTCGACCATTCCGCGGGTAACTCGCCGGTCACGCGGCGTTCGAATTCCGCAGACAGCTTCGGATGCGCCGCGCGATAAGTCGCGAACAGCTGCTTCCAGGCGCTCTCGAACTGAGCGCCTCGTTCGTGCGCATCCCACGCCTGCCGTATCTCATCCGGTATCACGAACGGCTCAGCCGTCCAGCCCAGCTGTTTGCGTGCGGCCGCCACTTCATCGACGCCGAGCGCGGCACCATGCGTGGCTTCGGTGCCCTGCTTGTTCGGTGCGCCGTAACCGATGATGGTCTTGCAGCAGATCAAGCTCGGACGATCGGTCACTTCCTTGGCGGCCTTGATGGCAGCGGCAACGGCTTCTGAATCATGACCATCGACTTTCGGCACCACGTGCCAGCCGTACGCCTCGAAGCGCTTCGGCGTGTCGTCCGTGAACCAGTCGTGCACTTCGCCGTCGATGGAGATGCCGTTGTCATCGTAGAAGCCAATCAACTTACCCAGCTTCAGCGTGCCGGCGAGTGAGCAGGCCTCGTGCGAGATGCCTTCCATCAAGCAACCATCACCAAGAAACACATAGGTGTGGTGATCGACAATGCCGAAACCCGGCTGATTGAACTGGGCCGCGAGAATTTTTTCGGCGAGCGCCATCCCGACCGCGTTCGCCAAACCCTGGCCGAGCGGGCCCGTGGTCGTCTCGATGCCCAATTCCAGTGCGTGCTCCGGATGGCCTGCGGTGTGGGAGCCCAACTGCCGGAAATGTTTGATCTCCTCGATGCTGAGTGGATACCCAGTGAGATAGAGCAGCGAGTACAGCAGCATCGAGGCGTGGCCGTTCGAGAGCACGAAGCGATCACGATTGGGCCAGTGGGGATTCGCGGGGTTGTGTCGCAGGTGATCGTTCCACAGCACCTGAGCGATGTCGGCCATGCCCATCGGCGCGCCCGGATGACCTGAGTTGGCCTTTTGAACGGCATCCATGGCCAAGGCACGGATGGCGTTCGCCAACTGTCGCCGGGTAGGAGTAGACATGGAGGAGGTCCGTGGGGGCGTGTAAAACGGGGCGCGCATTCTCGCCTAGCGTGGCGATGCGGGCAACGCAGCCTAAGTGATTCGCGCTTGGGACTGCGAAGTAGTTTTAGGCACGTCGGAGGTCGGCCGGTATACTCCGCGCCCTTTACAGACAATCGAAGGTTGCGCATGTCAGGGAGCTACGTTTTCACGTCCGAATCCGTGTCGGAAGGCCATCCGGACAAAGTCGCCGATCAGATTTCCGATGCCGTGCTCGATGCCCTCCTCGCTCAAGACAAGCGCGCTCGGGTGGCTTGCGAGACGCTGGTCAAGACCGGTGTTGCCGTGGTTGCCGGGGAAATCACCACGTCCGCATGGGTCGACCTCGAAGAGCTCGTCCGCAATGTCATCTGCGACATTGGCTACACCTCCTCGGAGGTGGGTTTCGACGGCCGCACCTGCGGCATCGTCAACATCATCGGCAAACAGTCGCCCGATATCGCGCAAGGCGTGGACCGCAAGAAGCCCGAGGAGCAGGGTGCCGGCGACCAGGGTCTTATGTTCGGTTACGCGACCAACGAAACGCCCGTGCTGATGCCCGCGCCAATTTACTACGCCCATAAGCTCGTGGAGCAGCAGGCCAAGATCCGCAAGGCGAAGAAGTCCAAGCTGCCTTGGCTGCGTCCGGACGCCAAGAGCCAGCTCACGTTCCGCTACGAGGACCACAAGCCCGTCGGCGTCGAAGCCGTGGTCCTGTCCACGCAGCACGATCCGGATGTGAAGCAGAAGGCGCTCAAGGAAGCGGTGATCGAAGAGATCGTGAAGCCGGTTCTGCCCGCGAAGTGGATCACGCCGAAGACGAAGTTCCACATCAACCCGACCGGCAAGTTCGAGATCGGCGGCCCTGTCGGTGACTGCGGCCTCACCGGCCGCAAGATCATCGTCGACAGCTATGGCGGCATGGCGCGCCATGGTGGCGGCGCGTTTTCCGGCAAGGATCCATCCAAGGTGGATCGTTCCGCGGCCTATGCTGCGCGGTATGTCGCTAAGAACATCGTGGCCGCCGGACTCGCGGACCGTTGCGAGATCCAGGTGTCATATGCGATCGGCGTCGCAGAGCCCACGTCCATCACGGTCGAGACCTTCGGCACGGGTAAGCTTCCCAACGATAAGTTGGAGAAACTCATCCGTGCACATTTCGACCTGCGGCCGTACGGCATCATCCAGATGCTGGATCTGATCCATCCGATGTATCGTGCAACCGCCGCTTACGGCCACTTCGGCCGCGAGCCGGGCCAGGGCTCGTACACCACGCCCGATGGTAAAACCGAGAAGTTCACCACCTTCACGTGGGAGAAAACGGATCGGGCCGCGGCATTGAAGGACGCGGCGGATATCTGATTCGCGCAGGGCGGAGAGCGTTCAGCTCTCCGCCCGCACCGTGTCCCTCATCGAGGAGCGCTGCAGCAGGAGCCCCTGCCAGGCTCGATGAGAACACCTCTAGTCAAACGGCGCTCGCTTTCACGGGAGAAATAACGTGAACGCTGTCGTTTCCAAACAGTTCTCCGATTACGTCGTCAAGGACCTTGCGCTCGCCGACTGGGGTCGCAAGGAGATGGACATTGCCGCCTCGGAAATGCCGGGTCTCATGTCCATTCGCAAGGAATACGCCGCGAGCCAGCCGCTCAAAGGCGCGCGCATCGCGGGCTCGCTCCACATGACGATTCAGACGGCCATGTTGATTGAGACGCTGAAAGCCCTCGGCGCCGACGTGCGTTGGGCCTCGTGCAACATCTACTCGACTCAGGACCACGCGGCATCTGCCATCGCCGCGAGCGGCACGCCGGTGTTCGCATACAAAGGCGAGACGCTCGACGAGTACTGGGAATACACCCACCGCATCTTCGAATGGCCGAACGGTGAAAACGCCAACATGATCCTGGACGACGGCGGCGACGCCACGCTCCTGCTGATGCTGGGCACTGAAGCCGAGAAAGATGCCGGCATGATCGCCAAGCCGACCAACGAAGAAGAGATTTCGTTGTACGCCTCGATCCGCAAGCGGCTCGAGTCGCAGCCGGGCTGGTACTCCAAGCGCCTTGCGCAGATCAAAGGCGTGACGGAAGAAACGACCACAGGCGTAAAGCGCTTGTATACCCGCGCGAAGCAAGGTCGTCTGCCCTTTCCTGCCATCAACGTCAACGATTCGGTGACCAAGTCCAAATTCGACAACTTGTACGGCTGCCGCGAATCGCTGGTCGATGCGATCAAGCGCGCGACGGACGTGATGGTGGCGGGCAAGGTCGCAGTCGTTGCGGGTTACGGCGATGTGGGCAAAGGCTCAGCCGAAAGCCTGCGAGCACTGTCCGCTCAAGTGTGGGTGACCGAGATCGATCCGATCTGCGCGTTGCAAGCTGCGATGGAAGGCTATCGGGTCGTGACGATGGAAGAAGCCTGCGACAAGGCCGACATCTTCGTCACCGCCACGGGCAACGTGAACGTGATCACTCACGAGCACATGCGCCGCATGAAGCACCAGGCCATCGTGTGCAACATCGGTCACTTCGACAGCGAGATCGATATTGCTTCGCTGAAGCAGTACACGTGGGACAGCATCAAGCCGCAGGTCGATCACGTGGTGTTCCCGGACGGCAAGCGCATCATCGTGCTCGCCGAGGGACGCTTGGTGAATCTGGGTTGCGGCACCGGGCATCCCTCGTTCGTGATGTCGAATTCGTTCACGAACCAGGTGCTCGCGCAGATCGAGCTATTCCAGTACGGCTCGCGTTACAAGAACGATGTGTACGTGTTGCCGAAGCATCTGGACGAGAAGGTCGCGCAGCTGCACCTCGAGCGCATCGGCGCGAAGCTCACCACGCTCACGAAAGAACAGGCGGACTACATCGGCGTCGCGGTGGAAGGACCGTTTAAGGCGGAGCACTACAAGTACTGAAAAAGCGCAGCGTTCGCCTACGTCGTCACAGGGGCCGCCGCAAGGCGGCCCCTTTGTTTTGGCGCACCCGACGGCGCCATTCCGCGACACAGTTCCGCCTCGCGCGACGTCACAATGAGACAGAACGCAACTAATCGCGTCCGGGTCTAAAGTGCGGTCCGCGCGTAAGACATTGGTCACCTTTTCAGCGCCTCGCTCGTTGTTATTCTCGTGACCGCCCGAGGTAAGACTCATTGACGAGGATGCGCGCGGACAGAGGGTCCATGAGCGCGCAGCAGCGCAGCGAGTAGAGATGTGATGATGCAGTCGGTACGTCTTCTTCAGTTCAGTGACACGCATTTGAGCGGTGACCCGGATGCGACCTTGCGTGGCGTCGCGGGCCTGCCTGCCCTGCGCCATGCGATGCAGGACGCCGCGCGTCGGTTCAGTCACCACGACGCGGTATTGCTGACCGGCGATTTAGTACAGGACGACCCCGCGGGCTATCGCTGGGTCAAGGAAGCGTTCGGCCAGTCAAAGGTGCCCGTGCTGTGTCTGCCCGGCAATCACGACGTGCCCGATCACATGCGCGCGGTGCTGAAGGACGCTCCCTTCCAGCTTTGCGGCTCGCGTCAATTCGAGCGCTGGGTCATCGTGATGCTGGACAGCTGGATCGCGCACGACGCCGGCGGCCAGCTCGGAGCCGAGCAGCTGGCGAGCTTGCAGGCCACGCTGAGCGCGAACCGCAACAGTCACGTGCTCGTGTGCTTGCATCATCACCCGATCCGCATGGGCAGCCGCTGGCTGGACCAGGTCGGCCTCAAGGACGCCGACGCCTTCATGACCATCGTGCGCAGCAATCCGAACGTGCGCGGTGTGTTGTGGGGGCATGTGCATCAATCGCTCGATGCCTTCATTCATGGCGTGCGCTTCATGTCAACGCCTGCGACGTGCGCGCAATTCCTCCCTGGCAGTGATCACTTCGCCATCGATACGCGCCCACCGGGTTATCGCACGCTCGAGCTCATGCCGGACGGCTCCATCGTTTCGGAAGTCCGCTGGCTCGAACATGGGCTTTCACAGCGCACCAGCGAAGTAGCGTAGGCTCGCGCTTCGGAGGCGCTTGCCTCCGCTCTCGGCTTCCATCCGCCATGCGTCTAGCACTCGCCTTGCTGCTGCTGGTTGCTGCGCAGGTCCACGCAGCGGATGCACACGCCATCCTCTGGTCCGTGCGCGGTGAGCACAACACCGTCTATCTCGCCGGCTCGATGCACTTCCTGCCCGCGGCCGAACAGCTTCCGCCCGCCATGCTCACCGCCTATCGCGATGCGGAGAAGCTCGTCATGGAGCTCGACATGGACGACCTCAATCCCGCGGACGTCCAGCTCGTCACGTTGCAACAAGGCATGTTGCCTCCTGATGAAAGTCTGGAAGAGCAACTGGGCGCGGACGCCTTCGCGCGCGTGAATGCGCAGGCACAGGAATTGGGGCTCGATACCATGGTGTTGCAGCGCATGCGTCCATGGCTCGCCGCCCTGACGCTTACGCAGCTGCAATTGTCGAAGCTGGGCTGGAGCTCCGAGGCCGGCGTGGAGCAACGCTTCGTACAACTCGCCACAGCGGACCGCAAGCAAATCGTCGGGCTCGAGAGCCTGCCCGAGCAGGTCGAGCTACTGGCTTCGCTCTCGAGCGAGCTGCAGCGCCAGTTCGTCCTCTACAGCGTGGACGATGCCGACGCCCTGCCGCGCGAAGTCGAACAGCTCACACGCGCGTGGCGCGAGGGAGATGACAAGGAACTGCAAGCGCTGTTCGAGGATGGCTTTCGCAAATACCCCAAGCTCTATGAGCCGCTGACCATCGTGCGCAATCGCGCCTGGATGGGCAGCATCGAGCCGTTGCTGAAACAGCGCGACGATTACCTCATCGTCGTGGGCGCAGCGCATCTGGTGGGCCGCGACAGCGTTGTGGACTTGTTGCGGCGGCGCGGATTCACCGTCGTCAAGCATTGAAGCGCGGCGTCCGCCGGCGCATTACACCTCGACCATCTCGAAATCTTCCTTGCCGGCGCCGCAATCCGGGCAGCGCCAGGAAAGCGGCACGTCTTCCCACTTCGTGCCCGCGGCAATGCCCGCGCCGGGGTCGCCCTTCTCTTCCTCGTACATGTAACCGCAGATCACGCAGAGATAACTTTTCATTCGCTGGCCGGACAGGGTGCAAAAAAGAGTCGCGATTAAACCGGGAAAGTGGCATCCCGACAATGAGCATGTTGGTCGCGCCCGACTTTCAACCCGTGCCGGGTTGACGGCAAGAAGGGGCGGCGACACTCTGGCTCGCACCGTCCACTCGCACTCGGAGCCGCCGTGTCCCTGTTCACCGAAGCCTGCCGCTACATCCCCGGAGGCGTGAACTCGCCCGTGCGCGCGTTTCGCGGCGTGGGCGGCGAGCCCGTGTTCATCGAGCGTGCGGCCGGCGCGCACATCTATGGCGCCGACGGGCGCAGTTACATCGATTACGTCGGTTCTTGGGGCCCGATGATTCTCGGCCATGCGCATCCCACCGTCGTGCGCGCCGTGCAAGAACGCGCCGCGCTGGGATTGTCATTCGGTGCACCGACGCAGCTCGAAACTGAGCTCGCGCGCCGCTTGTGCGAGATCGTGCAGTCGATGGAGCTCGTGCGCATGGTCAGCTCGGGCACGGAAGCCACGATGAGCGCGCTGCGGCTCGCGCGTGGGTTCACCAGTCGCGACAAGATCGTGAAGTTCGAAGGCTGCTATCACGGCCACTCCGATTCGCTACTCGTCAAAGCCGGTTCCGGTGCGTTGACGCTGGGCGTGCCGACGTCGCCGGGTGTGCCCGCAGAGCTGGCAGCGCACACCATCACCCTGGCGTACAACGACATCGCTCAGGTGCAACAGCTCTTCAGGGATATGGGTCGCGAGATCGCATGCATCATCGTCGAGCCGATCGCGGGGAACATGAACTGCGTGTTGCCGGTACCCGGGTTCCTCCAGGCCTTACGCGCGGTGTGCGATCAGCACGGCAGCTTGTTGATCTTCGATGAGGTCATGACCGGATTTCGCGTGGCGCTGGGTGGTGCGCAGGCGCTGTATGGAATTCGTCCCGATCTGACGACGCTGGGCAAGATCGTGGGCGGGGGCATGCCCGTGGGTGCGTTCGGTGGTCGGCGCGACGTGATGGAGAAGCTCGCGCCGCTCGGACCCGTGTATCAGGCGGGCACGCTGTCGGGTAATCCGGTAGCGATGGCGGCGGGTCTCGCGACACTCGATGGACTTGCGGAACCGGGCTTCCATGCGCGCCTGCTCGCGCGGACTCAGCAGCTGGTGAGTGGGCTGGAAGAGGCAGCGAAGCGGGCGAGCATTCCGTTCTCGACGACGCATGTGTGCGGCATGTTCGGTTTGTACTTCACCAGCGATGCGCCGGTGCGTTACTTCCGCCAGGTGATGGCGTGCGATGTGGAGCGCTTCAAGCGGTTCTTCCATGGGATGTTGGAGGAAGGGGTGTATCTGGCGCCATCTGCGTTCGAGGCGGGGTTTGTGTCGGGGGCGCATGCGGAGGCGGATGTCGAGCAGACGGTTGCGGCGGCTCAGCGGGTGTTTGCGCGGTTGAAGTGAGGTTGTTTCGTCGGAGAGAGCGCAGGTGGTTCTTGAGACTCTCGCCAAGTTTTGGAAGGGGTTTGGGTGGCACCGCTAACCCGCAACGAGTTGTGACCGCCCGCGCCCGACGCTGGGGTTGCTTCCCAGGACCGCCGTGAATACGTCCCTGTAGGCTCTGAGGGCCGACGTCCTGTCGGCCACAGTCCTGGGAAGCAACCCCCAACATCGGGCGCTATGTGCCACGTGTAAGCACCAAGACGAAGCCGAAGGAAGAGCACAGGAGTAAACGATGCATCTTGCTGCGCGGAACCACGCAGCTGATCGCGGGACTCACGCCGGAAGGCGTTTCAGGCGGCGTCGAAAACAGGGATGTATTCACGCCGGCGCCAGAAACACTTCCGGCGTGAGGCACGCGGCCGCACAGTGCGATGCGGCTATTCCGGTCTGAAGGAACTCACGACATTCCTGAAGGAAGCATCCGTCTCGACTTGGACTGCGTCCGCTGCAGACCACTCTTAGACACTCCCCCGCTACTCTCCAGATAACCGACAATCGCATCCGCCCCCCACGCCGACGACGAAAGCCCTTGCGGCTCCTCGAATGTCTCCGCGACATAGCGCTGCTGCGCATGGAGGAATTCGCCATGCGTGTCGCAGGCTCGAGCAAGCGCAGCATTCAGCTCACTCACATCGTGGATCACAGGCCCCAACTCCCAGCAGCGGTAGTTCGGATCGCCTCGCCACTCCACCCCATGCGCGTTGAGGAACAGGCATGGCCGTGGGCGACAGACGAACTCCGCAACCTGACTGCTCACGTCGCCGAGATAGAGGTCCGCGGCATTGAGGTACGTCATGTCGATGCTCTGCTCGCTGCCGAGATCGATTCGAATGTTGGGCAATCCCAGGTACTTCTCGAAGGCTTGATACTTGAGCTGCGTCGGCGGATCGAACATGCG
>JBEVDW010000282.1:0-7383 GCA_040513115.1 Steroidobacteraceae bacterium
TCGCCCCGAAGGTCTGATTCAGGTGGGTCTGCGAGCTCGTGAACAACTCCACCTCCTGCCCGCGGTAGTACAGGAAGGTCACGAAAAACAACGAGAAGACGATGATGTCTCCCACGATGAACATCCACACGCCGATCTCACCCGGCACATGCCCTACGGTTTTGTCTCGACTCATCCGCGACTCGATTGCGATTTCACTTTCACTCATGATTTCCCGTGGATTTCAGTTTGGGCTTGCTGTTTGGCCGCTTTGATGACGTATGCACTCATGACGAAAAACCAGGGTCCGAAAACCCCGGCGGGTACCCAGAACGCGAGCAGCCCGTTCCAGGCGAATGCACCCGTCTTGAAGAAGGTCAGCAATCCACCCGGAATGAACAGTACAGCGGTCCAGACATTGAAGAATGCCACCCAGCGCGGAAAGATCGGTTGCGCGCGTTTATCCGAGAGAATCGCAAAACCGATGCACAGGTTCTGTACGAACCCTAAGGTGAATGGCATGACGAAAGTCATCCAGGCGATGTCGTTCAACGTCTGCGTGACTTCGGGCGAGCGCTCGGGCCGGAACGCCGCTACGGTCCACATCATCGCCGGCAGAAAGAACAACCACACACTGGCGATGCCCGCACCCAATTGCGCATACGTCAGCACGGGTGTGTCGCCGCGCTCGATGCGGCGGATCTGTGCTGAGATGGAGCTCGCAAACGGCACCATCAACGCACCGGCGATCAGCATACAGAGGGTCGCAATGCGAATGCCCGTGGTGTTTTCCTGAAAGCTCGCGGCGATTTCCGCTGCTGTCGCCGTCGGGGCGGGCGGTGGGATGAATCCCGCCGCGGGCCAAAGACCGCCGAACATCACGATCGGAACCAGAACTCCACACCAGGCACAGAGGATCTGTGTTCTCGTATTCATATTGTTGTTACCCCCTGACGAATTTCACTCGAACTGTATATCGAATCCGACCTCACAATCACGCCGTAAGCGCGCGCACCGATAGCGCACCACGGCGTTGACGGCACCCTGTAGCACTCGTTCCACGCAAATCTCTCTCACACTTTCCCGGAATCCAGTGGCCCCCGCGCCGTAATGGGAACCTTGCGCTTTGCTCTTGCTCTACGTCACTCGATCATCGCGCGCCTTTTCATGACACGCAGTGCCTGACATGTGGCAAGCCTGACAGCACTGTTGATCAATATTTTCAACAGCGGCATCGATACCCGAGACCCGCGCTCGACAGATCGCATGCTGCTGCGGCGGATGCGGACGCTGAATGGGTACGCGCTCGGCCAGACGCTCACCGCGATTCCGATGGCTGGCGTGTTTTGTTGCGTAGGGAACCACCTGAACAGCGTGTCGATGATCGCCCTTG
Organism: Steroidobacteraceae bacterium; assembly: GCA_040513115.1. GTDB lineage: Bacteria > Pseudomonadota > Gammaproteobacteria > Steroidobacterales > Steroidobacteraceae > DATELY01. Next base: position 1,373 of record JBEVDW010000282.1, read on the forward strand.
CCGGCGGCCTTGCTGACGTGAGCAATACCCGCAGCGTGCACTGATCACCGCACTGATTTTTGCGCCGCACAGAGATACGACTTCAAGCCGCTTTCCGCGGGTGAACGGCTCACGATGGCAGACATCGACAAGTCAAGTCCATCAAAGACACCTACGGACACCTGTTCGGTGACGAGGTCCTGCTCCTCGTCGCACAACTGAGGTTGACGCGAGTGGCGAGTTGAAACCGAAGTTCGCGTCGGACGAAGACATCGAGCTATTCTGAGCGGAAGATGCGACAGCTCATGAGGGGATCATGAATCGACACCGACTACGTCAGCGCACGGGCCTCGTCGCAGCGCTGCTCTTCGTTGCGTCGAGTGCGGGTTTGCAGGCACAGCCGCCTGGCCTCACGACGAAGGTACTGCTGAAGACAACCTACTCGGACGATGCCGCGAAGGATGCTCTGGTGTTGAGCGCCGAGCTCGCGCCGATGGCAAGCACGGGGCGTCATATTCACCCCGGCGATGAATACGGCACGGTGCTGGAAGGCGAACTGGAAGTGCACGTGGAAGGCCAGGCGCCGCGTCGGATCAAGGCCGGGGAGGCGTATCACAACGCAAAGGGCGTGGTGCATGAAACGCGTAACCCCACTCAATCGACGACGAGGCTGCTCAGCACCTTCATCGTCGACAAGGGGCAGCCGGTGATCCAGCCGGTGAAGTGAGTGGCGGTTGCCCCGCCCTGTCCGAGACGTCTCGGCTGATCAGCCGGTTTTCGCTTGCAGCAGCGACTTCAGCGGCACTGACTCATCGGCAAGCACGGCGGGCGATGGCTTCACGCGCTCCGCGATCAATCGCTTTGACAGCATGAAATCCTGCGCGCGGCTGACCGTGTCGACCGAGATCAACGCGCCCTCGCGCAGGTAGAACACACTGAAGGACTCCGTGCTCATGTCGCCGCGGACGACGTACTGATCGTAGCCTTCGGACAACCCCACCATCTGCAGCTTCAGGTTGTATTGATCGGACCAGAACCACGGGAGCGCGTTGTACGGGGTGGGCTTGCCGCAGATGGCCGCCGCGCAGACGCGCGCCTGCTCTGTTGCATTCGGCACAGATTCCAGGCGCAACCGCTTGCCGGGATAGAACTCGTTCAGGTGGTTGGAACAGTCGCCGATCGCATAGATGTTGGGATCGGCAGTACGAGTGAACTGATCGACCACGATGCCGTTCGACACCTGCAAACCAGCAGCTTCCGCGAGCTCCGTGTTCGGTATCAGACCGATGCCGACGATGATGAGATCGGCCGGCAAGCGCGTACCATCCGCCAGGACGACAGTGTTGACATGTGGATCGCCTTCGAACGCATGCACGCCGATGCCGGTGCGAATATCAACGCCGTGGCCACGATGCACGCGTTCATAGAACGCCGACAGGTCCGGCGTCGTCACGCGCGCGAGCACGCGCGGAAGTGCCTCCACCAACGTCACTTGCAGTTCTTTTTTGCGCCCGACGGCCGCGGCTTCCAACCCGATGTAGCCGCCGCCGATGATCACGAGCTTGCCGCCCGGAACGAATTGCTCCTTGAGCTTCAGGATGTCATCGATGGTGCGAACGTAGTGCACGTTTGGATGTTCGGCGCCGGGCAGCAACAACCGGCGTGCGCGTCCACCCGTTGCAAGAATCAGATGCGCATACGGCACTGTCGTGCCATCGAACAACCGCAGCTGGCGCGCGTCGCGATCGATCGCCTCCGCGCCGATGCCGAAGCGGCAATCCACAGTGTGTTTTGCATAGGCGGTATTGGATTTGATGTACAGCGACTCGAGCGTCGCCTCGCCCGCCAGGAAGGTTTTCGACAGCGGTGGGCGACGATACGGTGCATACGCTTCATCGCCGATCAACGTAATCGGGCCCGTGTAGCCGGCTGAACGCAGAAACCCGGTGACATCGGCACCCGCCTGTCCCGCCCCGACGATCACCACCCCACCACCCGCAATGGATGCGCTCAAAGAACCTCCCGTTGATTCCACTTCGAACTATCGATTCATCACAAACGCCGCGACGAACTGATTCACCGGCATCTGCTCCACCTTCGCACGATCGGCAAACAGATTCTTGATCGCCGTCGTCTGCTGTGGCGAGAAGTGCGCAGCCACTGCAGCCTCGAACTTCCTGATCAACAGCGGCACACCTTCGGCACGACGCCTGCGATGCCCGATTGGGTAGTCCACCGAGATCCGTTCGGTCGACGCGCCATCCTTGAAGAACACTTGCACTGCATTGCCGATGTAGCGTTTGTCGGGCGCGTAGTACTCTTCGGTGAACTTCGGGTACTCGCGCACTTCGGTCTTCGCACGCAGCTCGTCGATTCGAGGATCGCGCGCGACACCGTCTTCGTAGTCCTCCGCCGTGAGCCGTCCGAACAGCAGCGCAATCGCGACGATGTACTGAATGCAGTGATCGCGATCGGCAGGGTTGGCGAGGGGGCCGACCTTGTCGATGATACGGATCGCGGATTCCTGCGTTTCGATGACCACCTTCGCGATGTCCCGCTCGCGCTCCTTCACGTGCGCATGCAGAACGAGAGCCGCCTCCGCTGCCGTCTGTGCATGAAACTCGGCCGGGAAGGAAATCTTGAACAGGATGTTCTCCATCACATAGCTGCCGAAGCGTTGGGGGTACGACAAGGGTTTGCCCTTCAGCAGCACATCCTGAAATCCCCAGATCTTCGCCGAGAGCGCCGACGGATATCCCATCTCACCATTCAACGCGATCAACGCATGGCGTACACCGCGACTCGTGGCGTCTCCCGCAGCCCAGCTCTTGCGCGAGCCGGTGTTCGGAGCCTGGCGATACGCCCGTAGCGCACCGCCATCGAGGAAGGCATTCGAGACTGCATTGATGACCTGATCGCGCGTGCCGCCGAGCAACACTGTCGTGACGGCCGTGGAAGCAATGCGAACGAGCAGTACGTGATCGAGGCCCACGCGATTGAAACTGTTCTCAAGCGCCGTCACCCCCTGGATCTCATGCGCTTTGATCATGGCCGTCAGCACATCGCGCATGAGCGGGCCGCTCTTGCCTTGCAAGCTGGCCTTGCGCGCCAGGTAGTCCGTGATGGACAGAATGGCGCCCAGGTTATCCGAGGGGTGACTCCACTCAGCCGCGAGCCAGGTGTCGTTGAAATCGAGCCAGCGAATCATCGCGCCGATATTGAACGCGGCTTGCACCGGGTCGAGGTCGTACGACGTGCCCGGCACACGCGCACCGCCGGACATGGTGGCGCCGGGCACGATCGGACCCAGAAGCTTCGTGCACGCTGGATGTTTCAGCGCCTGGAAGCCGCACGCCAGTGAATCCATCAAACAGTGGTAAGCGGTCTCGTACGCAAGCTCGCTGTCGATCTGAGCGGACAGCACATAGTCCGCGATATCGACCAACACCTGATCGGGTTCAGGTCGCTGCGCGGATTTGTAATCGAGGACGGACATGGATCGAGCATCAGGTCCACAGGCTGCAGCCAGAGGTTCAGTGGCTTCTCGCCGCAGCCCGTAATCGTAAGAGTCGTGCTCAGGTGCGCTTATCGATCGGCACGAACTTGAGATTCTCCGGCCCCGTGTAGTTCGCACTCGGGCGGATGATCTTGCCGTCGATGCGCTGCTCGATGACGTGCGCCGACCAGCCTGTCGTACGCGCGATCACGAACAGCGGTGTGAACATGGCGGTCGGTACGCCCATCAAGTGATAGGACACGGCCGAGAACCAATCCAGGTTCGGGAACATGTTCTTCACTTCCTTCATCACGCGCTCGAGGCGCTCGGCGATCTGATACATCTTCATGTCGCCGGTTGTTTCCCCGAGCTTACGCGCGACTTCTTTGATCACCTGATTGCGCGGATCGGAGATGGTGTACACCGGATGGCCGAAGCCGATGATCACTTCCTTGTTGGCGACGCGCTTGCGAATGTCCTCTTCGGCCTGATCCGGAGAGTCGTAGCGCTTCTGGATCTCGAACGCGACTTCATTGGCGCCACCATGCTTGGGTCCGCGCAGCGCGCCAATCGCACCGGTGATGCACGAATAGATGTCGGAGCCGGTGCCGGCAATGACACGGCCAGTGAAAGTCGAGGCGTTGAACTCATGCTCTGCGTACAGCACCAGCGAGGTGTGCATCGCACGGACCCACTCGGTCGAGGGCTTCTTCCCATGCAACAGATGCAGGAAGTGACCACCGACGGAGTCGTCGTCGGTTTCGACTTCGATGCGCTTGCCGGAGTGGCTGTAGTGATACCAATACGTGAGCATCGAGCCCAGGCTCGCGATCAGTCGATCGGCGATGTCGCGCGCGCCGGCAATGTTGTGATCTTCCTTCTCGGGCAACACGCAGCCGAGCACGGATGTGCCAGTGCGCAGCACATCCATTGGATGGCTCGACGGCGGCAGCTGCTCGAGCGCCGCCTTGACGGCCGCAGGCAGTCCGCGCAGCGCGAACAATTTCGCCTTGTACGCTTTCAGCTCGGAGCGCGTCGGCAGCTTGCCATGAACCAACAGGTACGCGATTTCTTCGAATTCGCACTGTTCGGCGACATCCAGAATGTCGTAACCGCGATAGTGCAGATCGTTACCGCTGCGACCGACGGTACACAGCGCCGTATTGCCGGCGGCGACGCCGGACAATGCAACCGACTTCTTTGGCTTGGGGCCTGCCGCTGCCTCGCTCATTTCTTTCCTCCCGCGCTCTTCTCAGTTGCAAACAAGTCGTCGAGTTTCTGCTCGTACGAGTGATAGTTGAGATATTTGTACAGATCCGCACGCGTCTGCATGAGCTCGACGGCGTTCTTCTGTGTGCCGTCGCGGCGGATCGTCTCGTAGACCTTCAGCGCGGCGGCGTTCATAGCGCGATACGCCGAACAGCAGAACAGCACGATGTCGACGCCAACGGAGCCGAGCTCCTGGCACGTGTACAGCGGCGTGTGACCGAATTCGGTGATGTTGGCGAGGATGGGCACACGTACCGCGTCCTTGAACTTGCGGTACATCGCCAGCTCCGTCATCGCCTCGGGGAAGATCATGTCGGCACCGGCTTCGACGCAGGCAACGGCGCGTTCGATCGCCTTGTCGATGCCCTCGACGGCGAGCGCATCGGTGCGCGCCATGATCACGAATTGATCGTCGGTACGTGCGTCGACCGCAGCCTTCACGCGATCGACCATCTCGGCCTGACTCACGATTTCCTTGCCGGGACGGTGGCCGCAGCGCTTGGTCTGCACTTGATCTTCGATGTGCATGCCCGCGGCACCGGCCTTCGTGAAGGCCTTCACCGTGCGCGCAATGTTGAACGCGCCGCCCCAACCCGTATCGGCATCGACCAGCAGCGGCAGCGAGCTGGCATCCGTGATGCGGCGGATATCGATCAACACATCGTCCATCGTGCTGATGCCGAGATCCGGAATGCCGAGCGAGTTGGCCGCGACGCCACCGCCAGAAAGATAGAGCGCCTTGAAGCCGGTCGCCTCGGCCATGCGTGCCGCGTAGGCGGTAATGGCGCCGACGACCTGGAGCGGTGTCTCTGCTTTGAGCGCAGCGCGAAAGCGAGCGCCGGGTGAAGGTGTAGATGAACTCATGGGGACCTGTCGAATAGTCGGGCGAAATCAACGTCCGGTGAAACGTGGGGGTCGCTTCTCGAAGAATGCCGTGACCCCCTCGCGGAAATCGGTGCTGTCGAGGCAGCGTACCTGCGCCTCGGTTTCATCAGCCAACGTGGTCGCCAGATCCATGGTCGTGGCACGGCGCACATTGCGCTTCAGCCCCGCGAGGCTGATCGGTGCGGCTTGTGCCAGTCTTTGCGCCCATTCGGTTGCGGAAGCGAGCACCTGATCGTCGTCGACCAAGCGATTGGCGAGCCCCAGCTGCAGGCATCGGTCGGCCGGAATCTTCTCGCCGGACAGTGCGACCTCGAAGGCAACGCGCGGGCCCAACGCTTGCGCCATCTGCCAGGTCACGCCGCCGTCGGGCACGAGGCCCAGG
>JBEVDW010000283.1:0-17430 GCA_040513115.1 Steroidobacteraceae bacterium
GTGCAAGCGGCCCCCGGCGTGTGGCACACCCGCGTAGATCCAGGCCAATTGGAGAACGCGATTCTAAATCTGGCGATCAACTCACGGGATGCGATGCCACAAGGCGGCAGACTCACTGTTCAGATCGGCAACCAACGTGCCGATACAGTGTTCTGTGCGGCCCATCCGCCGCTGGAACCGGGGGATGACGTCTGTATCAACGTGGCCGACACGGGATGCGGGATAGCCCCCGAGGTGCTGAAACGCGTATTCGAGCCCTTTTTCACGACAAAGGAGTCTGGAAAGGGCAGTGGCTTGGGATTGGCAATGGTTCACAGTATGGCGGAACAAGCCGGTGGCGTAGCCACCATCGAGAGCACGGTCGGCAAAGGCACGACCGTCTGCATCTTGCTGCCGCGTTGTGACGAAGAGCAGTCCAGCCGCGAAGACACCATCGTCGACAAGATCGCACCGCGCGGGGATGAGACGATCCTCGTCGTGGAAGACGACACCGACTTGCGCGAAACCGTCGTAACGAGCTTGTCGCAACTGGGTTACCACGCGCTCGCGGCGGCCAACGCGGAGGCTGCGTTGCGCATTCTCTCCGGTCCGGAAACGATCGACCTGCTGTTCACGGACGTGATGATGCCGGGAGGCACGCTCGGCCCTGCATTGGCCAAGCGCGCGCGCGAGCTGCGTCCGGGGCTCGATGTGCTCTACACCACGGGCTATGCCGAACAGAGTGTGCTCGGCCAGGGCTCGGGCGTGAGCCCGAACGACATCATCCATAAACCGTATCGCAACGAAGATCTCGCCTTGCGGATCCGCATCATGCTGGATCGGGAGGCCCGCGTTGCCTGATTCAAGCAGCAATCGCCTGCTGGTCATCGACGACCAGCCCGACCTCTGCGAGTTCATCACCGAGGCCGCCACTGCCATGGGCTTCGAAGCTCAGGCGGTGAACGAGCCCGTCGCGTTCCGTGAAGCGTGCACGAACTTCAAGCCGAGCGTCGTCGTGCTGGATCTGCAGATGCCCGGTGCCGACGGCATCGAGTTGCTGCGCTACCTCGCCGACCACGGTTCCAAGGCGCACGTGCTGCTCGCGAGCGGCATGGACCAGCGCGTTCTTGCGACTGCGCAGCAGGTAGGGCGCTCACAAGGGCTGAACATGCTGGGCGCGCTGCAGAAGCCCATTCTGCTGAACGATCTCGAAGCAATGCTCCGCCGCGGTTTGAGCGGTGAATCGCCGATCAATGCGCAGGAGCTCAAACGCGCGCTGGATCAGAACCAGTTGCAGGTGTTCTATCAGCCCAAAGCGTCAAAAGTGTCGCCGCGCTGCTGGATCATCGAAGGCGTCGAAGCACTCGCGCGTTGGAACCATCCGGTGCATGGCTTCATCTCGCCCGCACGGTTCATTCCACTGGCGGAACAGAACGGCCTCATCCGCGTGCTCACCGAACAAGTCCTGCGCACCTCGCTCGCGCAATGCCGCGCGTGGGACGACGCCGGCTTACAGCTCTCGGTGGCGGTGAATCTGTCGCCGCAGTTGTTGAACGATCTCTCTTTCCCCGATCAAGTGTCGCGCCTGGCTGAGGAAGCGCGTGCCGATGCGCGCCGCGTCGTGTTCGAGGTGACGGAAAGCGCCGCCATGTTCGATCCGGGCACGACGATGGACGTGCTCACGCGCATGCGCGTGAAGAATTTCGGTTTGTCGATCGATGACTTCGGTACGGGCTATTCTTCGCTGAAGCAGCTCTATCTCATGCCGTTCAGCGAGCTGAAGATCGACACGTCGTTCGTGCGCGATGTGTTCGCCCATGAAGACGCGCGCACGATGGTGGAGACCATGGTGCTGCTCGCGCACAAGCTGCGTCTCACAGCATGCGCCGAAGGCGTCGAGACGCAGGAAATACTGGATTTCCTCGACGGTGTCGGCTGCGATCGTGCCCAAGGATATTTCATCGGCCGCCCCATGCCCGGTGTGGAGCTCGAACCGGCGGTGCGTGCATGGAACAGCAAGCAGAAGGCGGCCAGCCGATGAGCACCGTCAGCGTATCCCCGTTCCCGCCGGCTGCGCAGACGAGTGTGGCCCCGCGCTGGCGCATTTTGCTCGTCGACGACGAGCCCACGCAGCGCTTGATCATGGCGCGAATCCTGCGCCGTGCTGGTTACGAAGTGGACACCGCGAGCAATGGCCGGGAAGCGTTGGCCAAGATCGAAGCCAGCGATTTCCATCTCATGATCACGGATTGGGAGATGCCGGAGATGGACGGCATCGCCCTGTGCAGTGCCGTTCGCGCTTCGCCGCGCGAGGGGTACATCTATACCATCCTGCTGACGGCACGCGATGCGGTCGAACACGTCGTGACGGGCCTGCAGTCCGGCGCTGATGACTACCTCACCAAGCCCGTGATCGAGCCCGAATTGATCGCGCGCCTGAACACCGGTCAACGCATCGTTACGCTGGAGCGTTCGCTGCGTGCCGTCAATGAAGAAAATCGACGTCTCTCCATCACCGATCCGCTCACCGGCACCTACAACCGCCGTTACTTGATGGAACAGTTGCCGCGCGAGATCGAGCGCGGCGCGCGCTATGGCCGCACGCTGTCCGTGATCATGTGCGACGTCGACTATTTCAAGAAGGTCAACGATACGCACGGGCACCTGGTCGGCGACGATGTCCTCAAGGCGTTTGCGGTGACATTGCAGCGAAGCAGTCGCGCCTGCGATTGGGTCGCGCGCTACGGCGGTGAAGAGTTCGTCGTGGTGCTGCCGGAAACGAACCTGGCCAGCGCCCAGGTCGCTGCGGAACATCTGCGTGCCCAGGTCGCAGCCGCACCGCTGCAACTGGCGAGCGGAATCACATTGCCGATCACAGCGAGCTTCGGCGTGGCCGGCTGGCGCGACGTCGTGCCGGCGGGTGCGACCGTGGATGCGTTGATGGCGCGCTGCGACGCGGGCGTCTACGTCAGCAAAGCCGCTGGCCGTAACCGCGTCAGCGTCGAGTCGATGGACAAGTAGCGTACGCCAGCGCTGCGGTCGACGTTCAGACAACGGAGCCAGTGAGTGCAGCACGCACACTCATCGGCAGACGCAACGTCACGCGCAACCCACCTTCTGCTCGATTGCTCAACGTCACATCGCCACCGTGACTGCGTGCGACCGTGCGTGCAATCGTGAGTCCGAGGCCCACACCACCCGTCTGCCGATTGCGTGAGCCATCGAGACGCTGAAAGGGCTCGAAAACGCGCTCACAATCTGCTGTCTCAATGCCAGGTCCGTGATCGTCGATCGTGATATCGATGTACGCAGGCGCCGCGCTCAGCGTGACCAGTGCTTGCTCGCCGTACTTGATCGCGTTGTCGACGAGATTGCCGACGCAGCGACGGATTGCAAGCGCCTGACAATCGAGCAGCAGTCGCTGCGGCACATCGGGTGCAACGGTCAGCGTGACGTCGCGCAGGTCATCGCAGACACTCTCCAGCAGCGACACGAGATCGACGCGCAAGCGTGGCTCTGGATTCGTTTCCTCGCGCGCGAAACTGAGTGTCGTGCCGATCATCGCCTCCATGTCGGCCAGGTCTTGCAGCATCTTGCCTCGCACGACATCGTCATCGATGAACTCGGCGCGCAGACGCAGCCGCGTGATGGGTGAGCGCAGGTCATGCGAGATGGCCGCGATCATCTGCATGCGATCGGCGACGAATGACCGCACGCGCGCTTGCATGGTGTTGAAAGCGCGGGTCGCCTGACGCATTTCGCGTGAACCTTTTTCTGGCAGCGGCGGCGCATTGACGTTGCGGCCCAACTGATCTGCAGCTGAGCCGAGCACGGTCAGCGGCCGCGTGAGCTCGCGCACCGCCCACACCGACAGCGTCAGGATGATGAGGCCGGAGCATGCGATGGCGAGGATCCTGCGCCAGTGCGGCCCAGCGGCTGGATCTGCGATCGGCACGCGGAAGTTGAGCCAGCTGCCATCGCTCAATGCGATGGCGGCCAACAGCGTCGGCCCTTGTTGACGGCGCGTCAGTGCGCGGTGGATGAGTCGCCCGGTATCGGTGCTGAGGTCGAGGTTACGCCGCGTATCCTCGATTGGATCGGCCAGCGCTCCATTTTGACGGCGCAGCGCGACGTGATGCTCGCGACTCGGTGCCTGCCACAACGCAGCGCCGATGACTTCCTCGAACAGCACTTCGCGCCAACTTTGATCGGCATCGACGTCGAGTGCGGACGTGAGATCGTTCGAGACTTGCAATGTATTGCTTGCGAGCCGCTGCAACAGCACGGATCGCTGGGTCGCGGGTGTTGCGTCCATGAGCCGCACGATATCGGCGATGCGTTCGGCGAGATGCAGATGATCCACGACCTCCACGGTGTCCGACCGCATGCCATGCACCAGGCTCAACGTCACGAGCTGCGAGACCGACAGTACCGCGAGCAGCACCACGATGGTCCAGCCGATGATGCTGTCGGGCAGGAAGCGCTTCATTCCGGCGCGACCGCGGGCGTGAATACATAGCCACCGCCGCGTACGGTCACGATCAGCTCAGGCGCCTGTGGATTGGTTTCGATCTTGCGGCGGAGTCGGCTCACCTGGACGTCGATACTGCGATCGAACGGCTCCGCGGCGCGGCCGCGAGTGATGTCGAGCAGTTGTTCGCGCGTCAACACGCGCTGCGCGTGTTCTGCAAACGCGAGCAACAAGTCGAACTCGCCGGACGACAACGACACGAGGCCGCCTTCCGGCGAGGTGAGCCGATAGCGGGTGGGATCGAGTGTCCAGCCGCAGAATCGTAGTGGTTGTTTGGCTCCGCGATGGGTGCTGTTGGCAGCGCGACGACGCAGCACAGCACGAATGCGTGCGAGCAATTCGCGCGGGTCGAACGGCTTGGCGACGTAGTCGTCGGCGCCGAGCTCCAGGCCGACGACGCGGTCGGTCGCCTCGCCCATCGCGGTGAGCATGATGATCGGAACCGCATTCGTACCCTGCAGCTCACGGCAGATCGCGAGTCCATCTTTGCCGGGCAGCATCAGGTCCAGAACGATCAGGTCGATACATGCCGCGCTCAGCACCCGCTGCATCTCGCGCCACTCGCGCGCGAGCGACACGCGCAAGCCGCTGCGCATCAGAAAGCGTGACAGCAGCTCGCGGATCTCCGGATCGTCGTCGACGACCAGTATGTGGGCGGTGTGTTCGGCCATGGCGATGGGGTTGAGGGTGTGGCCTGGGGTCGGAACTACAGACAACGCATATCGATACTTTGCTTCGCCCCAAGCCCGCAGGTCCCACGGGGCCCGCCTCCTTTCGTGTAACAGCGTGTAACAAACCCTGCGTCCTGCAACGCGCCGCAACCAACCGACGAGAGTCCGACACATCGCAGTTACAGGCCAATGGTCTTCTAGTCACCGTCACGGCAGACGCTGGTCGATGCGGAAGCCGGACGGTCACGCCGATGCAATCTTCACAGTTTGGAGGACACACTCATGAACGTTCGTCAGTTGCTTGCCGCCGGTGCCATCGCTGTCATGCTGGCGCCCGCCTGTTTCGCCGCCACGGAAAAGACCGACCACTGCTCGACGCTGGAGAGTCGCTTCGACAAGCATGCGGCGACCAGTACCTCGGCAGACCTTGCCAAGGCGAAAGAGTTGCGTGCCGAAGGCGCGAAGCTGTGCTCTTCGGGCAAGAAGACCGAAGGTGCTAAGAAACTCGAACAAGCCGTCAAGATGATCGGCGGCAGTACCACAGCCAAGTAAGGAGTCCCTCGGGCCACACCGACCGCGTTCGGTGTGGCCCGTCACTCTCACCGTGCAATAACGACACGGTCACACCAAAAAAGGCACCATCCGACGCTGCTAGAATCCCCGCTCCGTTAAGCCGGTGCCTCTCGTGCACCGCCGTCATCCTCGGAGCACTTGCATGCGGATAGTGAAGCTCGTCGCCTGGATCATCGGTGGCCTCATCGCGCTGTTCATCGTCGCCGCCGTGCTCGTGCTGGTTTTCGTCGACCCGAACGACTATCGCGACGACATCGAACGGGCAGTCGAGAACCAAACCGGGCGCAACCTGGAACTCACCGGTAATCTCAAGCTCTCGGTCTTCCCGTGGATCTCGTTACACACGGGCGCGGCCAGCTTGGGTGATGCCCCGGGGTTTGGTCCCGAGCCGTTTCTAGCGATCAAGGAAGCCCAAGTGAGCGTGCGGTTTTGGCCGTTGCTGCGCGGTCAGGTCGAGGCCGGCAAGGTGCGTCTGGTCGGCGCGCGCGCGCGCCTCATCACCGACGCGAAGGGCCGCAACAACTGGGACGATCTGAGCAAGCGCACCCCCACGGAGCCTGAAGCGCAAACCGGACCGATGCAGCTGCCCACCTTGTCGGGCGTCGAAATCGTCGATGCCACGCTCATTCAGGAGAATCGTCAGACCAACACCCGTCGCGTCCTGAGCCAGTTCAATCTGGAGACGGGCCGCATCTCCTCGTGCGATCCCTTCGATCTGAAGACGGACTTCCTGTATCAGCACAGCCCGGCCCTGAACGTGCAATCGAAGGTGAAGGCGCGCATCACCGCCGATCCGAACACTCAGCTCTACATGCTCGACGATGCGGCGATCGACCTGACGTTGAAAGGACCAACGTACCCGTCTGAGGGCATGCCGGTGACCATTGCGGCGGACAAGATTCAATCCGATTGGAAGAAGAGCGAGCACTCGGTCGAGAAGTTCGTGCTCACCACGCGTTACAAGGCTAAGGATGCGAAAGGTGAGGGCCTGCCTCTCGAGCTGAAAGCCGACACGCTGAACGCCAACCTGCGGGCGCAAACGCTGAAGCTGTCCGATCTCGCCGTGCGCCTCGCCGATGCGCAGCTCAAGGGCAACCTGCAAGGCGAGGAGATCGTGGACGCTCCGCACCTGACCGGTGCGCTGCAGTTACCGGAGACTTCGCTCAAAGCGCTGTTCACGCAGGCTGGAAACACCTTGCCGGCGACGCGCGATCCAAAGGCGTACGAGCGCTTGAGCTTCGAAGGTCAGGTCGATGTGACCCGCACGTCCGCGACGATCAACAAAGCCGTGTTCAAACTCGATGACACCACTGCGCGTGGATCGGTGGGTATTGCGGACTTCGCCTCCAAGGCATTGCGCTTCGATCTCGCGGTCGATCGTATCGATGCCGATCGCTACCGCGCGCCGGAGCCGCCCAAGTCGGAGCAGAAGGGTAAAAAGGAGTCGAGAGCGGCCGAGCCCGCGCAGCCTGCGCCTATTCCTGTGGAGCTGCTGCGCACGTTGAATCTGCGCGGCAACCTCAAGGTGGGCGAGGCGAAGTTTGCCGGGATGAAGTTCTCCGACTTGCAGCTCGGGGTGAATGCCCGCAATGGCCAGGTGCAGTTGCAGCCGCTCGCGGCCAAGATGTACGAGGGCAGGTATCAAGGCGATGTGACGGTCGATGCGACGGGCGACGTCGCACGCATCGGGATGGATCAGCACGTACAAGGTGTGAACTTTGCGCCGCTGTTGAAAGATGGATTCGACACCACGCGTCTGTCCGGGAAGGGCAACGCCAATCTGAAGATCACCGCGTCGGGACGGACCACCGATGCACTGCTCGATACGCTCGACGGCACGCTGGATTTCGCGGTGAACGAAGGCACCGTGGAAGGTGCTGACCTGTGGTACGAGATTCGCCGTGCGCGTGCGGTGTTCAAGCGCGAGGCCGTGCCAACCCGAAGCGGTCCCGCTCGCACCACATTCGACACGCTGAAGGGTACAGGCACGTTCGACAATGGGGTGTTGAGCAACAACGATCTCGAAGCGGCGATGCAGTACCTGCGCATCAAAGGGCAGGGCAAGATCAACCTGCCGCAGAGCACGCTCGATTACGGCCTGATCGCCCAGGTTTTGCGCATTCCTCCCGAAGGAGCGGATGCAACGCAGATGAAGGATCTGGTGGACGCCGAGATTCCGGTGCGGGTGACCGGCGCACTCAGCGACCCGAAGGTGCGACCCGACATCGAGGGCTACATCAAGGGACAGGCGAAGCAGCGCATCGACGAAGAGAAGAAAAAAGTCGAGGACAAGGTCCGCAACAAGCTGCAGGACAAGCTCAAGGGCATCCTGGGCGGCGAATGATGGCGGCGCACGCGAGCACCCTCGTCATTGCAGCGAGTACGCTGGCCACGAGCACTGTGTTCGCCATCGACGTGCAGCGCGCCGACACCCGCTATCACAACGGTCGCTATGAGCTCGAAGTCGAAGCGACCCTGCATGCGCCTGCGCCGGAAGTGCAGCGCGTGTTGCGCGACTACGTGCTGTATCCAAAGCTGGACTCGCGTGTGCTCGATGCCAAGGTGCTGGAGCGCCCAAAGGAGCACGAAGCGCTGCTGTACTCCCAGCTCCGTGTCTGCATCGCCGCCATCCTGTGCCGGCGGGTCAATCGGGTCGAGCGCGTGGAAGAGCGCACGAATGAGCTGCTGGCGACCGCTATCCCGGAGCGAAGCGACGTGAAGTTCGGCTTGACGCACATGCAGTTGTCGACGACGGCCGAGAGCACGACGCGTCTCGTGTATCGCACGCAGATCGAACCGAAGTTCTGGGTGCCACGCATGCTGCCGAAGCGCGCGATGCTCAATACGCTGCGTGACGCCACGATCCAGTTGCTCACGCAGGTGGAGAAGAATGCGCAGCACGGAACGGTGCATGCTGAGGTGCCACACCTGTCTCCGGCAGTGCCCGTGAAGTGATGCCTCGCGATCAAGCAGATTTCTTCGCGCCCGCGGTGCTGGCCTGGTTCGAACGCCACGGACGCAAGCACCTGCCATGGCAGGTCGACCGCACGCCCTATCGCGTGTGGATTTCCGAGATCATGTTGCAGCAAACGCAAGTGAGCACGGTCGTTCCGTACTACGAACGGTTCTTGCAGCAGTTTCCGACGGTGCAGGCGCTCGCGACGGCGCCATTGGACGAAGTGCTGCACTTGTGGACTGGCCTGGGCTACTACGCGCGTGCGCGCAACTTGCATCGAGCCGCGCGCGTGCTTGTCGATGAACACGGTGGCGGGTTTCCGCAGGATATCGACGCCGTGCAGTCATTACCCGGCATCGGTCGCTCGACTGCCGGCGCGATCCTTGCGTTGTCCCGTGGCGACCGGCATCCCATCCTCGACGGTAACGTCAAACGCGTGCTCGCACGGCATTTCGGTGTCGTAGGTTTTCCGTCCGAAGCGGCCGTGGCCCAACAGTTGTGGGATCTCGCCGAAGAGTGCACCCCGCACGCGCGTGTCGATGAGTACACGCAAGCGATGATGGATCTGGGCGCGACCGTGTGTGTGCGCTCGCGGCCTGCTTGCGCGCAGTGTCCGGTGGTCGCGTCGTGCGTCGCGCACAGCACAGGACGTCAATCGCTATTGCCGACGCCGCGACCGAAGAAAGCGCGACCGCAACGGGCGGCGTTGACGTTGCTGTTGCGACGGCCTGATGGCGCCGTGTACCTGGAGCAGCGACCTGCAGTCGGCTTGTGGGGCGGACTCTGGAGCTTGCCGCAGTTCGACGATCACGCGGCCGCGCAGCAATGGCTCAGCGAGCGTGTTCCGAGCGCTCTTTCGAATCCAGTGACGTTGGCGCCTTATCACCATGCGTTCACCCACTTCGATCTCGTGTTGACGCCCCTGGTATTGCAACTGCAACAACTCCCGGACCGAATTGCCGATGATGGGCGGCATTGCTGGTACGATCCCGCCGCGCCACAGCGCATCGGCTTGGCCAAACCCACCGTGGATCTCATTGCCGGCCTGGCCCAGCCGCAGTACGCGTTATCGCTTTGAGGGCATTGGTTTGAGTGACTTCGCCACACGACTTGCCGCGCGCATCGGTCGCTACGGTCCGCTCTGCGTCGGCATCGATCCGCACGCGCCACTGCTGCAAGCGTGCGGTTTGCCGGATAGCGCGGAAGGCGCGCTCGCCTTCGGTCAACGCATCGTGCGCGCGATCGATTTCGAGCTGGCGATCGTGAAGCCGCAGTCGGCTTTCTTCGAGCGCTACGGCAGCGCCGGTATACGCGCACTGGAACAGCTGATGGCGGAGGCGCGCGCCCGCGACTTGCTTGTCCTGCTGGATGGCAAGCGCGGAGACATCGACAGCACCGGTGAAGCCTATGCCGAAGCTTATTTCCGTCCGGGCACCCCGGTGCGTGCCGATGCGTTGACGTGGCATGTGTACCTGGGATTCGCCGCGCTGCGGCGGGCCCTGGAGTTTGCAGCACGTGAAGGCGGCGGTGCCTTCATCGTCGTGCGCTCTTCCAATCCGGAAGGCGCGACGCTGCAGACGGCGGTACTCGAGGGCAAGACCGTGAGTCAGCGTGTCTGCGAGGAGATCACCGCGTTCAACGAGCGGTTGCATCCCGCTGCCGCGCTGGGCTCGATCGGTGCTGTCGTGGGCGCAACATGCGACGATGCCGAGGCGACGGTCGCCGCGCTGCCACGCTCGTACATCCTGGCGCCGGGAGTCGGTGCACAGGGTGCCACGGTCGCGGATATCGTGCGGCGCATGCCGAGCGCACGAGGTCGTGTGCTGCCAAGCGTGTCGCGAGCGATCTTCGCCAATGGGGCCAATGAGCCCGAGCTACGCAGTGCGCTGCGAGCGATGCGCGATGAGGCGCGGCGGATGTGGGATTGAGCGTGTGGCTCTCAGCGGCGAGACCACGACCTAACGGTGATTGAAATGACTCGAACAGTTCAGTGTGTCGTCCTGGGTGCCGAAGCCGAAGGCCTCGACTACGTGCCTTATCCCGGCGAGATCGGCCAACGCATCTATGAGAACGTCTCGAAGGAAGGCTGGCAGCGCTGGCTGAAGCATCAGACGATGCTCATCAATGAATACCGCCTCACGCCCATCGACCCCAAAGCGCGTAAATTTTTGGTGGCGGAGATGGAGAAGTTCTTCTTCGGTGGGGGATCGGAGAAGCCGAAAGAATTCGTGCAGCCAGAATGAGCTGCGCGCGCCTCCAGCGACTACTGCGCGACCCGCGCTGCCCCTGCAGTCTGTGCCGCAGGGCCTGATCGCAACGCCGCACACACCTGTTTGAACTCGGCCGCGAGCTGAGCCACATCGGCCTTCCAGTCGTGAGCGGCTCCCGCCTTCGCGCCCGTTTCGATCGCTTGCGCGAGCGATGTCAAGAAGTCGATGTGCAAGTTCGCGCAGGCACCCTTGAAGCGGTGGGCGCAGCGGCTCAGCCCGGCCCTGTCGCCGCGCTCCAGCACGGTGTGCATCTCCCGCAACGTCTCCTCACCGCTGTCGACGAACGCCGTGATCAGCTCGCGCTCGAACTCGGCGTCGCCACCGGAGACCTCTTGCAGGCGCCGGCGCACATCGCCCAGGTGAGTGGCGGGTGCGGTGAGGGTGCGTTCGATGTGTGTCATGGCCTGCGAGCTTCCACCAAAATATGTGTCGAGTACGTCCTGCAAGCGCGCGATATCGAGCGGCTTGGTGAGGTAGTTATCCATGCCGGCTTCGAGACAGCGCTCGAGCTGGCCCATCATCGCATTCGCCGTGAGCGCCACGATGGGGGTGCGCCGCCCGCCGGCCTCGAGCTCACGGATGAGGCGCGTGGCTTCGATACCGTCCATCACCGGCATCTGCATGTCCATGAGAATCAATCCGTATGACTGTGCGCGCACCGCCGCCAGAGCCTGGGCACCGTCTTCGGCGACGTCGACGCTGCAGCCCAGGCGCTCCAGGAACTTCTGTCCGACGCGCTGATTGATCTTGTTGTCCTCCACCAAGAGCACGCGGCCGTCGTACTGAGCCTGGCGCTCCTGTGCGAGCAGCGTGCTGCGAGTGATCAACGGCTGACTGCGCAGGTGCCAATCGTCGCCGGCACGCGCAAAGACTTGTGTGAGGCACGCGATCAGGTCACGCGAGCGTACGGGCTTCGTGAGGTAGGCCGCGAAACCGATGTCGGACAGGCGTTGCAGCTCGCCTGATCGATCCATGGACGTCAGCAACACCAGGTGCGGCCGATGACCGCCGTTGGTTCCTTGCTGACAGTCGCTCACGATGCGCTCGCCCAACATCACCCCATCGAGCTCCGGCATCTGATAGTCGAGCAGGACGAGGTCGAAGGGTTCGCCGCTGGCGCGAGTCAACAGCGTGAGTGCGCTGTCGGCGCCTGCTGCGGAGACCACTTCATAGCCCGCGCGCTTCAACTGCTCGGTAAGGACGTGACGATTAGTGCGGTTGTCATCGATGAGCAGAATGCGTCGCCCGTGATCGTGAGCCACCGGCGCTTCCCCTGCCGTCGCGAGCACGGGTTCGAGCGGCAGCGTGAACCAGAACGTGGAGCCGCGCTCCGGCTCGCTTTGTACGCCGCACTGTCCGCCCATCAACTCGACTAGCCGACGTACGATCGACAGACCCAGGCCCGTTCCACCGAACTTGCGCGTGGTCGAGGAGTCCGCCTGCGTGAATGGCTGGAATAGTTCCGCGAGTGCTTCCGGCGCAATGCCCGCACCCGTATCGCGGACCTCGAAGTGGACGAGGTGACGACCGTTCTGCGTGCCGACCGTGCAGACATCGATGACGACTTCGCCGCGTTCGGTGAATTTGATCGCGTTGCCGACGAGGTTCAGCAAGCATTGGCGAATGCGCTGCGGATCGCCGAAGACGCGCTCGGGCACTTCGGGATGGACGTGAACGATGAGCTCGAGCTCTTTCGCCGCGGCATGAAAGGCCATCAGCCCGCCGACGTCCTCGACGTTCATCGGCAAGTCGAGCTCGATGTGCTCGATATCGAGCTTGCCGGCTTCGATCTTCGAGAAGTCGAGAATGTCGTTGAGAATCGTCAGGAGTGAATCGGCGCTGGCACGGATCGTCTCCGCATAGTCGCGCTGCACGCGATTGAGCGGCGTCTCCAGCAGCAAGCCCGTCATGCCGAGCACGCCGTTCATCGGTGTGCGGATCTCGTGGCTCATCGTCGCGAGGAACGTGCTCTTGGCGCGGTTGGCGGATTCGGCGGCCTCGGAAGCCTCGCGCATCGCTTCGCGCGAGGCTCGCGCTTCGGTGATGTCGTGCATCGAGCCTGAGACACGACGAACCGTGCCGTCCGCGGTGAGCTCGCCCCCGCCGCGCGTGCGCATCCAGAGCCATTGACCGTTCTTGCACCGGATGCGGTGTTCGACATCGAAGTTCGCTTGCTGCTTGATCTGGAAATCCGCTGCGCTGCGTACGAGGTCACGATCTTCCGGGTGCACCAGTGCGCGGATATCTTCGACGCGAGTGCCGAGCTCGCCGGGGGCGTATCCGAGCACTTCGCTCAGTCGCGGGGAGGTCCAGGCATGATCTGCCGCGTAGTCGAACTCGAACAATCCATCTTGTGCGCCGTCGATGGCGCGCTCGAAGCGTGCGCGCACATCGGCGAGTGCATCTTCCGCCAGTTTCCATTCATGCACATCGTGGATCGAGCCCGCGATCCGCGCTGGCTTGCCATCGGCGTCGCGCTCGACTGCGCCCAGCACACGGAACCACCGCTTCTCACCATCAGCACGCGTCAGGTGCAAGACGACTTGGTACGGCACACCGTGATGCAGGTGATTCCTGAGCGCTTCGCTGTGCTGCTGGAGCATGTCCTCGGATGCGAGGCCCGGAAAGTGACCGGGCTGTGCTTTCAACTCCTGCAACGTGTAGCCGGTCAGCGCCGAGTACGTCGAGGAAGCCCAGAACTCTCGGGTGATGAAGTCGTATTCCCAATGACCTTCCAGACTCGAGCGTGCGGCACGTTCGGAGCGCCGCTCGGCGTCGCGCAATTGTTGAGCTTGTCGCTCCAGCTCGCGGCTTGCTTCGATTTCTTGCGTCACGTCCCAGTCCACTCCGACGACGTGCGTCGCGACGCCGGACTCATCGCGCACGATGCGCGCGTGAAGATGCATGTGATGCGGCTGATCCGAGCGCGCGCGATAGCGAACGGTCACGCTCGATTGACTGCGTGCTTGCAGCGCTTGGGTGAATGCGTTGCTCCAGCGCTCGTGATCGTCGGCGTGGACCATCAGGTCCGCATAGGGAAATCCGGAGTACTGGGCCTGGCCTTGCAGACGTTCGAGCACTGCACTGCCAGGCGCGATGCGCGTTACATCTTCGGTGACGTGCCATTCCCAAATCGAAATGCCCGCAGCCTGATTGGCGCCCATGATCAGGTCGAGCGTGCGGCTGCGCTCCGCTTCGGCGGCTTCTGCACGCGTCAGCGCATCGCGCAACGCTTCGCTGTGCCCGCGTGCTTGCAACACTTGCGCTTGCGCCAGGGCTTCCGCTTGGGAGCGTCGCGCATACGCGCTGCCGAACACGGCGGTTGCGATGATCGCAAACACCATGAGCGCGTGATTCTCCAGGTAGTTCCACCAGGTGGTATCCACCGGCGCGGCAATGGGAGCCAGGAACGTGCAGCTCGTCGCAACGAAGGCCAGCACACCTGCATGCCATGGCCGCGATGACATCAGAGCGAGAATGACCGTGAGCATGTAGCCGATGCCAACCATGCCATCGACTTGATCGGTGAGATCGGCGGCGAACACGAGTCCGCACAAGAGCAGCGCCCACGGCAACAAGTTGCGCGAGGACGTCACGATGTCCGCGCTCAGTGCCCGCACGACTTGCTGCGCTTGCGCACTAGCCGATTGCGCTGCAAACGCGAGCGCTTGCTTGCGCACGAAGAAGCCTGCCAGCACGAGCGTGCCGATCAGCGCCAACGCCAGCGCGATCATCGCCATATAGGATTGGCCGAAGAAACGATCCAGGCGCACGCGCTCGACGTCGAGCGGTACGGTGAGCGTCATGAGTTGGTGGCTGGGCGTCGCAAATGCGTAGCGAATGAAGCCCGCATCGCCTTGCTCAATCGTCTCGAAGAACGGCACGTCGGGTTGGCGCTCCAACGCGCTCTGCGCCCGCAGCATGAAGGGATCGCTTTGCGCAGCCCGGGTCCGCAGGTCGCTGCGTTGGATGCGGTAGGTGTTCAGCGTGTCGTCGCTCGCGCGTCCATCGCGGACTGCAGAGGCCACCGCGGCGGCTTCGGCCAGGGCGACCTGGCGGGCCATCTCCTCGGACATCACGCGCATTTGCTGGAGCAGGGGTGCACCGCCCAGCAGCGCGGCGAGCACGAAGAGCAGCACCGCGGCAACGGCACTCTGGCCCAGCAAGATTTTGAGCAACTGTTGTGGATTCATTCCGACATTTCGCGACGGCGGGCGTCCCCTCTCGGAGGTCCGCCGCGCGGCGCTGCCCGGTCGGTAACGTCGACCATTCAGCGGCTTGCGTATGCGCGATCGGGTTCACTCCACAGCGGCAGTGAAGCAGAGCGCTGGCGTTATGTACCGTGCAGAGCGCACAAGACTTTTGCGTCGCGTGCACACAGACGTGTAATCAGCAGAAGTCTTACACGTGCGGTTCTCGAACAGGGCACTGGCCAGTCATCGTCGCGACGCACAATCCATGCTTGCCTGGGAGAGAATGATCGTTCATTCTCCGGCCCCTACCTCCTTGAATTCGATCCATGCGTCGCGCTTTTCACCTTCTCTTACTCTGCTGTCTTCTTGCCGCGTGCGGCGAAGCGCCCGCTCCAGCCATGCCGCCCGTCGCGGTGACCGTGGCGACCCTCGTGCCTCAATCGGTCACGCTGACTCGCGAGTTACCGGGGCGGGTGAATGCATCGCTCATTGCCGAGGTTCGCCCGCAGGTATCCGGCATCGTGCAGAAGCGGCTGTTCGCAGAAGGCGGCCTGGTGAAAGCGGGCGAGCCGCTCTATCAGCTGGACGATTCCACTTACCGAGCCGACGCGAGCAGTGCGCGGGCGGCGTTGATGCGTGCGGATGCCACTCTCTACGCCGCGAAGTTGAAAGCGAAGCGGACAGACGAGTTGGCGAAAGCCCATGTGGTCAGTGCACAGGACAACGAGAACGCCGTCGCCGCGCTCGCTGAAGCCGAGGCGGATGTTGCTGTTGCGAAGGCCGCCGTGGATCGCGCAAATGTCATGCTGGGGTATGCGCGGATCGTCTCGCCCATTTCCGGTCGCATCGGTCGCTCCACAGTAACATCGGGTGCGTTGGTCACTGAGGAGCAGGAGGCTGCGCTGGCGACCGTGCAGCAACTCGATCCTGTGCACGTCGATCTCACGCAGTCCGGTACCGAGCTGATGCAACTGCGCAAGCAACTCGAAGCCGGCACCCTGAAGGGTGCTTCAGCGTTGCCCGTCGCGCTGTTGCTCGATGACGGCAGCCAATACAAACATCTCGGCAAGCTCGCGTTCTCCGAAGTGTCCGTCGATCCGATGACGGGCAGTTATGCCTTGCGCGTCGTCGTGCCCAATCCGGAGCACACGCTGCTGCCCGGCATGTATGTCCGTGCGCTGGTGGGTGAGGGTGTGCGTCCCAATGCGTTGCTCGCTCCACAGCAGGGTATCGCGCGCGATCCCAAAGGCGGGGCGACCGCATTGATCGTCAATGTAGAAGGCAAGGTCGAGCCGCGTCAGGTGTCGGTCTCGCGCACCATCGGCGACAAGTGGTTGGTGGATGCGGGGCTTGCTGCCGGCGACAAGCTCATCATCGAAGGCTTGCAGAAGGTTCGACCCGGCATGTCGGTCTCGGCAACAGAAGCCGGCGCGGCGGACGTGAAGTCAGCTGCGACCGACAAATAAGGACTGCGCCGTGGCCCGCTTCTTCATCGACCGACCCATCTTCGCGTGGGTCATCGCCATCATCATCATGCTCGCCGGCGCACTCTCCATCAGCCGGCTCGCCGTGGCGCGCTTTCCCGACATCGCCCCGCCAATCGTGACCATCAATGCGATCTATCCCGGAGCGTCCGCTGCGGTGGTAGCAGATTCGGTGACGCAGATCATCGAACAGAACATGAAAGGCCTCGATGGGCTGCTGTTCATGACTTCGTCCAGCGACGCCACCGGGCGCGGCGACGTCACGCTCACGTTCAGTCCGGAGGTGAACGCCGACATCGCACAGGTTCAAGTGCAGAACAAGTTGCAGCTCGCGATGCCGTTCCTGCCACAGATCGTCCAACAGCAGGGCGTCAGCGTCGCGAAGGCGTCCAGCAACTTCCTGATGGGCGTCGGCATCTATGCGCAGGACAGCAGCATCAGCACGGACGAGATCGAAGATTACTTGACGACCAACGTCGTCGATGTGATCGCGCGCATTCCCGGCGTTGGCGCGGCGCAGACCTTTGGTGCCAAGTACGCGATGCGCATCTGGCTCGATCCGGACAAGCTGGACACCTACAAGATCACACCTACTGAAGTTGTGAGCGCGCTGCGGGCTCAGAATCAACAGGTCGCGGTAGGCCAGTTGGGTGGCGCGCCATCGATCCAGGGCCAGCAGATCAACGCGACGATCAACGCGCGCGGTCGCTTGCAGACCCCGGAGCAGTTTCGCCAGATCGTCGTCCGTGGCAACACGTCGGGCTCGGTGCTCA
>JBEVDW010000284.1:0-3664 GCA_040513115.1 Steroidobacteraceae bacterium
GCTATTTTGCCGGCTGCTCGGGTGGCGGACGGCAGGCGATGCTGGCATCGCAACGCTTCCCGGAACAGTTCGATGGGCTCGTAGCAGGTGCGCCGGCCTCGCGCATCGCCGATATCGGTATCGGCGGACTGAAGCGCTATCAGGCACTCGTGGGCAAGACGCCGCAGGAACTCGCCAACCTGCTTTCCAAAGAGGACCTGCAGCTGATCTCGGATGGCATCGCAAAGCAGTGCGATGCACTCGATGGTACGAGCGATGGGCTCATCTTCAATTTCAAGCAGTGCAATTTCAAACCCGAATCGCTCGCGTGCAAAAGCGGCCAGACGAGCGGCTGCCTGAGCGCCGACAAGCTGAAATGGTTCGACGCCCTGGTGTCTGCGCCGAAGACCTCAACCGGCAAGGAGGCGTACAGCGCGTTCCCTTATGACACCGCCGTGAGCGCCCCGGGCTGGTTGATGGGCTTGACGATTGGCTTGCCCGGGAACACCTCGCAAGAAGCCATGCGCTCGGTGCAATTGTTGTATTTCACTCCGCACGAAGCGCGCGACTTCCGTGAGATCACAATCGACGATGCTCTCGCGAGCACGGAGGAGATGCGCAAGCTGACGAACACGAGGTCCACGGATCTCGACGCCTTCCGCAAGCACGGTAGCAAGATCCTTTACTACCACGGCATCAGCGATCAGATCATCTCGGCGAATGACACCTTCCAATACTACGACGCGCTACTCGAGAAGTATGGCCCTGCCACCCAATCGTTCGCGCGCTTCTATCCGGTGCCCGGATTTCTGCATTGCTTCGGCGGCTCGGGCCTGACGGACTTCGACATGCTCGGTGCCCTGGTCGATTGGGTGGAGAAGGGCAAGGCGCCGGACACCATCATTGCCGGCAATTCGCAACGGCCAGGTGAGACGCGGCCGCTGTGTCCTTATCCGAGCTACGCACGGTACTCCGGTAAGGGCGATCCCAAGACGGCCGCCAGCTACAGCTGCGCCAAGTAGACGGTACGGCCGGCGCGCTCGGGCGGGCGCGCCGGTTTCGCGAGGGCCTGGCGTTGCCACTCATCGCATACACTGTTCGCGCTATGCGAGGTAACGCCCATGTCCGCTTACACCTGTCTCGATTACGCCGTCGCCGAAGGCGTTGCGACGATCACCTTGAGCCGTCCCGATCGGCTCAATGCGCTCAGCACAAAGTTGCTGGAGGAACTGCAGAGCGCAGTGCGCAAAGCACGGAAGGATGAGGAGACGCGCGTGCTCGTGATCACCGGCGCGCCGCGCAAGGATGGGCGACCCTGTTTCAGCGCTGGCGACGATCTGAAGGAGATGGCGGCGGGCGTGCCCATGCCGCCGGGCCTGGGCGCAGAGATCTGCAACATGCTCGACGATCTGCTGAAGCCCACGATCGCGGTGATCGACGGTATCTGCAGTACGGGTGCCGTGGAGATCGCGTTGGCCTGCGATCTGCGCATCGTGAGCGAGACGGCTCAGATCTCTGATTGGCACTTGAAGAATCTGGGCAATGGCCTGGGAGGTTGGGGCGCGAGCACGCGTTGGGTGCGGGCCGTTGGTCTGCAGCATGCGAAGGACATCATTCTGACGGGCAAGGTGGTGGATGGAATCGAAGCTCATCGCATCGGTTTCGCCGCGCGCGTTTTTCCCAGCGCCGCACTGATGGACGGCGCGCGCGCGGTGGCGTGCCAGATTGCCGCGATGGATCCGAACGGTGTGCGCGTGACCCTTGCGCACCTGGACCGTGTCGAAGACATGACGCGCGATCAGGCACTGCGCTTCGCGCAGCTGTTGCCCGGCTGGTTCGACGTGCGCGCGAATCTCTCGGGTTTCGCGGCGAGCTTCTCGGACAAGAAGAAAGGCGACGAGTGATCGTGCATAGGCGTCCCGGATGCTTTCTGCCGGGATTGCAAAATCGATGATTTGATCGAGGGGGTGCACTCATGCTGAGCGAAGCGGACTTCATCATCGTGGGCGGCGGCAGCGCAGGCTGCGTGCTCGCCAACCGGCTGTCCGAGGATCCGACGACTCGGGTCGTGGTGATCGAGGCAGGCGGTGAGGGCAATCCGCGGCTGGTCAATACGCCCGCGGCGACCTTTCTATTGATGGGACGACCTGATAGCGACTGGTGCGTCGCTGTGGAACCGGATGCTTCGCTCGGCGGGCGCAAGACGATGTGGTCCGCCGGCAAGATGCTGGGCGGATCGAGCTCGATCAATGGCATGGTTTACATTCGTGGCGCGCGTGAAGACTACGAGCGCTGGGTCGCAGCCGGTTGTGCCGGCTGGTCGTTTGACGAAGTGCTGCCGTATTTCATCCGCTCCGAGCGCTTCGAGGGTCCGCACTCGCGGGTGCATGGGACGGAAGGCTATCAATCCGTGTCGCCTCTGCGTTCGCTGCACCCGCTGGCGCATGCGTTTCTCGATGCATGCGCTCACATCGGATTGCCGCAACTGGAGGACTATTGCGCGGGCGACCAGCATGGCGCGTTCCTGAACTATGCCACCCAGCGCCGTGGTTCGCGCTGCAGCACCGCAGCCTCTTATCTCGCCGCCGCGCGTCGCCGGCATAACCTCACGGTGCTCACCGACTGCGTGGCAGAGCAGGTGTTGTTCGAAGGCACCCGCGCGAATGGTGTCCGTGTTCGGCGCGACGGTGCAGTCCATGACATTGCTGCGCGTGCAGAGGTCATCGTGAGCGCCGGCACGCTCGCCTCTCCAGTCATATTGATGCGCTCGGGTATTGGACCGGGCGAGCACCTCAAGGAGCATGGCATCAGTGTTCGCGCGGATGCAGCGGGCGTCGGAGAGAACCTACAAGAGCATGTGTCCGTCGGTATCAGCAAGCTCGTGAACATGCGCACCTACAACGTCATGACGGGCAAGCTCGATCTGGCGTTGCACGGTGTGAACTACCTCCTGCGCAAACGCGGGCCCTTGACCTCTGCGGCAGTGCACGCGATGGCCAGCTTGAAGTCGCAGCCGCAGGAGCCCATCGACGATCTATTGCTCAATCTGCTGCCGCTCTGCATCGACTTTCAACAGAGCCCGCCCGCGTTCCACACGCAGTCCGGGGTGACGATCGCAGTGCAAGTGGCCCGTCCGCGGAGCCGTGGACGGATTCGCTTGCGCGGACCCCACGCGGACGCCCCGCCACTCATTCAGCACAAACTGCTGGGCGATGGGCGCGACCTGGAGCTGCTGATTCGGGGCGCCAAGATCACCAATGACCTGTTTGCGGTGCCTCCGCTAGCACAAGCCGTGGTTGCGGACTGCGCACCCTCGCCGATACCGCGCAGTGACGAGGAGTGGGCCGACTTCGTACGCGTTCGTGCCGGCCACGGCTACCATCCGGTCGGGACGTGCAAGATGGGTACGGATGCGTCATCCGTCGTCGATCCTGCCACGTTGCGCGTGCACGGCGTGGACCGCCTGCGAGTCGTCGATGCCTCCGTGATGCCGTATATCCCCGCGGCGAACACCAACGCACCCACGATCATGATTGCCGAGCGCGCCGCGGAGATGATCCGCTCGAGCGCCGGTTCGGTACGGCCCGCCGCCTGATCCAGCTCCGCCGCCCATAGGGAAACTTCCCTAGGGGCGGTTGCAGATCTGTATTTTTGCGTTCGCCTTTCGCAGGCGTAGATTACACTA
>JBEVDW010000285.1:0-13990 GCA_040513115.1 Steroidobacteraceae bacterium
GCATACAGCGTGTTCCAGCAAGGCGCCGGTCTCGTCAATGCAGTTGCCGCCGTGAACAGCGCCGCAAGCGGGTGCGCGAATCAGGGCCTGGACATCAATGCCGATCTCGCCGGCACTGCACATTTCGGTGGCCCGGCGAATCAAGACTCTAAAGGCAATTACTACGTGATGGACATGGAGGGATCGACGTGGGGTGCACCCCTCGAAGGAGAGGGCTACATATGGAGCAGAGGGTTCAACTGGACCGACGGCTACCAATGGACGCGCAGCAACGCGTGGTCCTCTGGCTACACCTGGAGCAGAGGCTATACATGGAGCCGATCCTACATGGCCACGCAGGGCTACACCTGGAGCAGGGGCTATACATGGAGCCGCAATATGCCCTGGTGGGGCACATCCGGAAATGTGCAATCGGCAGCCAAGCCCGCATCCATCGCTTCGTGGGTGGAAAACCAATAGGGCAGATTTCGTATTAGCACTCCCGCGACCGTGCGAGTGCTGTATCGAGATCACCGTGGGCGCTGGTTCCAAGGCCCTATACTCACGAAAAGCGATGGCGGCCCGTGGGGCAACTCGCTTGCGTTGTCGAAGCACATTCTCGTCGTCAACGCCCAAAACGATCCGCGAGGCGCGGCATTATCTTTAAAATCTTGTGCAAGCTGCTCCACACGGACGACGAATGCACTGGTTTTTTGCCGCCCAGCACGACCTATTTGATGTTCTGCAACTAGTGTTGTCCCAGGTGAGCGCGGTGAGCTGGTGTTATTGCTACGGATTGAAAATCTCACGGCGCCAGTCTACAGGCGGGACCGTGGCGATCGAAAACCTCATCAGTCCCAACAAGGTCTCGTCTTCAGCCGGGACCGCGTTGCCAGTGTTGCCGACGGCCTCGGCAGCAGGCGTTACTGCCCTCGTCCATTATTATCGCGGTGAACTATCGCGCATGATCAGCTGGCGCGACCGGCTGGATGTCACGACAAACTGGGCCATCGGCGCGGTCGCTGCGATGCTCTCGATTGCCCTATCCTCGCCCGACTCGCATCACGCAGTGCTGCTGTTCGCCATGCTGATCGTTTACATCCTGCTGCTCATCGAAGCGCGGCGCTATCGCTTCTTTCATGTGTATCGTTGCCGTGTGCGCCAGCTCGAGCGGTACTACTTCGCGCAACTCTTCGCACCGACACCGGTAAACCCAACTCAGTGGCTGGCTGAGATCGGAGAAGATCTGCGCGTCCCAAAGTTCACGATCTCCTTGCGGCAAGCCATGGCGCGGCGATTACCACGAACTTATGGTTGGATCTTCCTGCTCCTGCTGCTCGCATGGAGCCTTAAGATCACGTCCGCGATGCTGCAGCCGCGTGGCGACGCAGGCGTGATCCATTCTTCCAGGGAATTCTTCTCGAACGCTGCCATGCCTGCCATTCCCGGTGGGTTGGTCGTTGCCTGCGTCATCGCCCTATACGGCTGGCTCGCATTCATTGCATTCCGCTATGAGATTTCGGAGGTAGATGTCGGGCCAGGGCATGTGCACGTGTGAGTTGTCAGGAGCAGTGAGAATTCGTGGTGCTACAACAAACGGCGCCCGCGTCATTTCCAAGCCGACAAAGGAGTGACCCGATGAGTGACGAGACTGCGCTATGCGATTGGGGCAACCGCTGCAACCATCTCCGCCATCGAGCTTGGGTACAATAAATCGATGAGGCCGGCACATCTAGTGCTGGCGGCTGACCTCCTCGGAGTCTCACCCCGAGAGCTCGCACTCGGTGTACGGGAAGAAGAGAGCACCAGGGCGGAACCGGGCGTGCATGCGGCTTATCTCCAGCTACCCTACATGGAGCGTGCCGCAGTTCGCACGCTCATACTGAGTCTGAGTAAGCGAACAAATCCAGAGCACTCACCAGTCGAACTTCCGTAACTTCGTTCTCCTTACAAGGGAACCTGATCCAACCGGACAAACGCCGTTGGGATTTCACGAGCTATATCACACATCGGAGCGGGGAGATCACAATCAGTTCGCATTGATTGAGGAACCGTTGCGGCCGACGCATTTGGTGTTGTGATCAGATTTGGAACGACCTGCGTGACATGTTGAGCAACCACGGGTCGAGATAGGGCGTGCGTGATGTCAGAGGCGACTGCTACTGCGACGTAGTTCGGCGTGGGCGTCATTCAGCGAATTGAATAGCAGAGCAGAACCCAGTCGCACTCGCCATGCTCGGAAAACGTGGCCGAGGCATGAAGATGGACGTGTACTTCGATCGAGTCTCCTTCGGTCGCAATGGCACCCATGTGTAGTGTCCGTCAGAGGCGGGTGCGCGGTGGGTTTCATCTTCATTGATGCAGACCAGATTTGGCAACGCGCCGTGTACTGAGCCCTGTTTGCGCTTGCACTCACCACCCTAGCGAGTATGTAGCCGCACAACAGCGATCCGTTCAAGCGAGAGCCACGCTGTGTGTGGCTCTCGCCCACGTACGACTTCTTATTGCCCTTGGGGCACAACATAGCCAAGGGCATAGCCGATGTGCCACGGAGCACCGTGTTCGTCCCATGGCACGCCGACCAGCACCGTGTTGCGCCAAGCATCGAGGATGGCCAGCGGTCGCGCGCCGACGTCCAGACGGCCGACGAGTTCGTATGGTCTACCTCGACCGTGCGTTTCGTAGATCACCGTCGTCGCGCCGTCGAAGATCATGCCTGCCTCGGTTGAGACCGCGAGGGTGGTGGGTGTCACGGCCACCTGGCTGCCAAACTGACCGCGCCCGCCCAACGCTTCAAAGCTTGGCTGCAGTTCCTGAGTCTCGAACCAGAAGCGACCGCGGCGATCAAACACATAGACCTTGCCATTGCTGAGCCCATAGTCATTCGAGAAGTCGGCGCCCCGAGCCGCAACGACGATGCGATCGCCACTGATCGCGACCTCCGAACCGAAACTGGGCTCACCATCGGCGGGCAGGAGCGTTTGACGTTCACGCCATGTGCGGCCCACGTGTTGGAACACGTACACGAGGCCACTCCCTTGCAAGACCAGCGTGTTGTTCGCCAGCGCCAGGCTATTGCCAAAGGGCTTGGATGGTTGCAGTGGTCGCCCTTTGTCCCAAAGCTGTTTCTTTCGACTGAAGTGCAAGAACTGAATCTGCAATTCCCGAAGATCCACGTCGGCGGCCGTGACATACGCGGCCGTGTCGCCATCGATCTCAATATCCATCACCGTGTCAGGGGTGGCAATCGTCTGCACGCGGCTCCATGCATTACCTTGGCGTTGATAAGCAGAGAGTCGGTTCGGTCCACTCAATAGGGCATGGTCGCCATCAATGGCGATTGCGAATGCCGGCTCATCGAGCAACGTATCAGTGCGTTGCCACATGCCCGCAGCATCGCGAGTGAAGACAGCCACTCGCGGTGGATCGAGTCCGGGGATGCTCGCCATGGCAGTATTGCGATGCACGGCAACTGCGGTGCCGAAATGGGAGGACGAAGGCGGCGGAAACGTCGGCAGGTCTTCAGCGCTTGGCTCCAGGCTGAAGGTGGGTTGCAGGATTTGTGCGTGTGTTGCAGATCCAAGTGCGATTAGCGAGGCTGCTAGCACACCGATGGCGGAATGAGAGCGCATGAAAGTCTCCCTGCTCATGTGGTGTGAGAACGGCGAGCCGCGTCAACGAGGGGCACGCGGTAAGCGAGCAGCGCCCGGGCCCGCAGAACTGTTCCCTGTCCTACACCTGGACGTGACATCGATCACACTTGGGATGGCAAGTGGGAAGCGAACTAAAAAGGGGGGCAGATTGGACAGATTTATTTTCCCGCGGACACCCAACCTTCTGCTCAGTTCATCGTCCTTGCAGGGCGGATTGGAAGCACCAGGGATGCCGCGAAGAAGCCCGAATCGCTGTAGCGCATTATCCGCATCACATCGTTCAACTTAGGCACAGCTGCCGGGTCGTCCTTGTCACTGACAGAGACCGCACGGCGTACTTGGACAGCTCCCGCGAGTTGCGGGAGGAGCGTTGGGAACTCACGGCGTACGCACCACCCACGCTTGCGCCGATGCAGCGTGCGGCGAGTTCTTCAACAGCACGAGCAGTTTAGACCTTCATCGCACGGGCCGACATGGTGTGGACGGGGGTTGCAGCTCCCCATCCCACATGCGCGCGCTCGGGATGTCGAGGAACGAGCAGGGATTCTGGATTGAGCGATCCCGAGGCAAGCCGCATCAGAACCGTCGACCGCGCGCGCAGGAGACGCGATCGGCGTCGACCCTTGCTCAGGCGCCGGGCCGTAGTGCCACGTCCAAATCGCAGTCGGCTGGTTGTCCAGGGGGTGAGGGCGGTACCCTCATTCGCGGGAGGTCATGCGATATGAGTCCTATGACGCGCAACTTCCTTTGGCCAATGGTCTAGCGGGTGGGCAGACCGTCGAGTCACCGGGGCGTATGACGGTGAATGGCTGGGGGCTTGAGCATTCCTCGCTGCGGACGTTTCTGAGACCGCCGACCTGATCGCAAGATCGTGCGGCGGGAAGTACCTGCTGTCCTGACTACGCCTGAGCCTGATCGCCGCTCCTATCCGCGCGGTCGAGGCTATTACGATGAACGTCGGTTGCAGCGGTCGGCTTCGTACGAGTTGCGAGCTCACGTGTCCGCCTGTGGAGTGGCCTACGCCAGCGCATGCTGAAACGCGCCGACGGCATCGTCGCCATTTCGGGCGATGTTCGCGACGCGCTGCTGCGTATGGGCATCGAGCATGACAAAGTGCACGAATTGCCCAATGGCATCGATGTGTCCCGCTGGCAACCGCCGGCGACCGGGCAGAAGGAGGCCTTGCGCACAATGCTCGGGCTGCCGTCCGGTCCTCTGTTCTGCCACGTCGGCCGTCTGTCTCGTGCCAAAGGCGTGCTGGATCTGCTGCAGGCTTGGACGATGGTGTGCGCTCAGCATCCTGAGGCTCGACTCCTCATCATCGGCAGCGGAGTCGGCTCGTACGATGCGAGCGAGGACGAGATACGTCGACTGCTCGCGCAAAGTCCGCATGCCGCGCAGGTCTCGCTCACCGGTCAGGTCAACAACGCCATGGACTACCTGCAGGCGAGCGATGCGTTCGTGTTGTGCAGCCACAGCGAGGGCTTCGGGCTTGCGCTGATCGAGGCGATGCCTGTGGACTGCCGTGCATCTCGACACCCGTCGGGGTTGCACGCGACCTCATTCATTCCGGAGAAAACGGCGTCCTGGTTCCGGCGGCCGACGCGCAGAGTCTCGCAGCAGCACTCCACGAACTGCTAGGCCAGCCCGCGAAGTGGGCCGCCTTGGGGGAAGCAGCACACACCGCCGTGATGGCTCGCTACGATATAGGACACATCGCGAGCCGCTACGTGCAAGTCCTGCGTCAAGTAGTCAGGACGTCGGAGTTGCGCAAGTCAGTGCCTGCGCGTGTGTGACGAAGGGCAACGCGTGGCATCGATGCCTTTTAAATCAGTACTCAAGCTTTTCCGAGCCCCACACGCCTCCTGCCAAAGCGAATGCCGTGCCGGCGCACACTCGGCCTTCGTCCAAAAGGCTCTTCCCAGAGAGGCTGATCGCCTGAGCCGCACTGTCTTTTCCAATCAGCGGCGACCCAGCCGCACACGTTCAACGGGTGAGTGCATATCCGTGAAGGAGAGCGATGCCGATAGCCACGAACATCCGGCGAGTCCACGGATGCGACTACGACTCAATACCACACGCGGTAACCCTCCCACTCCAACTCGAAGGATCCACCCTCGCGCTGAAAGGCTGGTAGTCGGTCACGAGCATTAACTGAATATCGGGTGGAGTCATGCTGCGATGAAGACATCGAAGTCGTCACGGGTCGAGGTGAGGATTTCCTCCTGAAACGGGCGATGCGTCAGCGCCGCCCTCGGCGGCATCACTGCGAAGCTGCGGTTCGTGATTGCGTGGTGGAATGCGTGATGGGCAACAATCGCGCTGCACATTTGATCGACATCACACTACGGCCGGGAGCGTGTCCGCAGGGCAGGCAACGCTGGGCGGGACACGTACACGTATCCCGTGAACTTCGTTTATCGCGCTCGCGTGGCAGCTGTTGCGGTCGGCTTTGCTGGCGCAAGTCCCGCCACTCCTTTCAATCTCACCGCTCAACTCACAGGGGATCCGCGCGTCAGTAATCCTGATGGCATCGTTATCGACGTTTCCATTGTGGGCGACACAGACTCCAACTTTGTCAATTGGTTGGTTGACTTGAACTCACTTACGCACCCGACGGCTACCTTGGGTACCTTCGCCTTCAGCGTTACGGGGTCGTTCTCCGACTACAGCTTCTCACTCTTTACGCCTGCTGGCTGGTCGATCACGACGGGCAATAACGTTCCGGGGTCTGGCAGTGCAGACTTCCTTTTCGAGACGAATGACCCCTCAGGACCAACCAACAACGTCACGAACTCAGTGGATCTGACTTTCAGGATGACCAACCTGTTAGGCAACTTCACCGCGGATTACTTCCTCACGTCCCTCGAAGGCTGCTCAAGCGACGACGATCTAGGGTGCGGCCAGCTTGGTGCCCATGTTCGCAGCCTCGGAACGAATGGCAACGACAGCGGCTTCGCCATGGGCAACTATGGCGGCTCGCCGAAGCCTGTGCCTGAGCCCTCCACTATCGGACTATTTGGCGTCGCCCTGCTCGGCCTTGGCCTAGCGGGTAGAAATCGTCGATTGCCTAAGTTCGGGAAATAAGGGGCTTTCTTTATTCACGCGGACACGGTGGGGAACGGAAGGCACGTCGTCTAGCACGCCCCCGCTACCATTATTTGAGGGTCCGTTCCGGCCAGCAGCGGGGCGGTCTCGAAATCGAATTCGGCCCATAAGAAACGCCCTGAGGCGTCGGGCTGCAGCATGATCTTTGGTCCGATCACATCGACGAGCGCCGCTCTTGCGCGTTCGCGGTCTTGGCTGAGCCCCTGCATCCTCGACGCATCTGTTGCCGGTTGAGCAGCATGACCCCGATCCCCCGGCCCGGCGCCTAGGACGGAACTGTGCACCCATTCGGGTAACACGGAATGAATGCCTCACTCAGCGGATCAACAATGCTCGACCCAGAACCGCGAAGTAGCGCGCGAGCCACGGCGTACACGCTTCGATCTTGTGGAGACAATCATGAACGCGCCGCGCTGCTTGTCTCGATGTGCATCACACATCCTCTGGCAATCAGCCCTGGTCGCGCTGGTCGTCTCTTTCGCACGCGCGTGCTGAGGGCAATCCGGGAACTTCTGTTGGTCAGCGCTCGTTGCCGCAGGCGATACGTGTAGCTGCCGAAGAACTCCGACACGTGCTGCGCGTAGGCCGATCGGCATGGACATAGCGGAAGGAAGGCAGCATGCAACCGTCAGCCGCTTACGTTTCCCTGAAGATATTCAGCTACATCGTCCTGGTATTGATGGTGGGCGCCATCGGCTACTCCGCTGCCATCGCGATTGTTCATTGGTCCGGCATTGGCGTGTGACGTCACCGAGGGTGATTCATGAACAAACGACAGAGTCGTGCGTTCGCGATCGCGTGCACGGCCATCGCCACGTTGATCTTCCTCGTCCTGACAATCGATAGCCATCGACAGTTCGGCCGCCTTACCAACGCCCAGAACATCACGCCGGCAGTAAAGGCTGGGCAGGACGTGTGGCACGACAACAATTGCATCAACTGCCACACGCTGTTCGGCGAGGGCGCCTACTACGCTCCGGACCTCACCAAGATCACCGAACACCGTGGTGAGCAGTATCTGCAGGCGTACATGCGCGACCCTTCGCGTTTCTACGACGAGCAGATCCATCGCCGCCTGATGCCCAAGCAGGACTTGAGCGATGAGGACATCAGCAATCTCATCGCTTTTCTCGACTGGGTCAGCAAGGTGGACAATCAGGGTTGGCCACCGCGCCCTATTCTGGTGGCGGGTGCTTCGATTCCAGGCACAGATCTCTCCAGCGCACAGCTCGCGCAGACCTCTACCACGCAGGCAGCGGCGCTGCCGCCCGGTGCGCGGCCGGTGACAACGGCAGAGGATCCGATTGCACTCGGTCAGGCGCTGTTTCGTAGCGTGGCGCCCGCTTGTAACGCCTGCCACTCGGTGGCGCCCGGCGTAAACCTCGCGGGTCCCACGCTGGCGGGAGTTGCGACTCGAGCCGGCAAGCTACTCGGCATGCCGTCGTACCGAGGCAGTGCGACCGACGTGGTCGGTTATATCCGGGAATCCATCATCAGGCCCAGTGCACACGTGGTGCCGGGGCCGATGTATTCATCTGGCGGCCAGTCCTTCATGCCCAGTACCTACGGTCAAGCACTCAGCAAGCAGCAGATTGAACAGCTCGCCGCGTATCTAGCCACGCTGAAATGACGGGCGAGCTGTTCGCGGCGTTTGGTTCTTGCAGATCCTTACGGAGTTTCTCATGCGCTACAGGTCGCAGTCCGTCGCGTACTGGTACTTCGCCGTGGCCATGGCCCTGTTCGGCCTGCAGCTGGTTTTCGGTCTTCTGTCCGCCGCGAAGTATCTGGGCCCCGATCCTCTGCTGAACATCCTGCCGTTCGACGTCACAAAAGTGATTCACACGAACCTGCTGATCGTGTGGGTGCTCACCGGCTTCATGGGTGCCACGTACTGGATGGTGCCGGATGAATCACGCACGGAGCTGTACAGCGTGAAACTGGCCTATGTGCAGCTCGGCTTGTGGGTGCTGATGGGCGTCACCGCCGTCATCGGCTATCTGTTCCGCTTCGGCACCGGCAACAAGCTGCTCGAGCAACCGCTACCGCACAAGATCGTCATTGTCGTGGTGATGCTGATGTTCCTCTACAACGTCGGCATGACCATCAAGAAATCCGGGCGCTTCACCACCACTGAAGGGGTGTTGCTGCTCGGCGTGGCGGGTGCGGCGGTGTTGTATCTGCCGGCGCTGCTTCACTACGACAACTACACTGTCTCGATCTTTTATCGCTGGTGGACCATCCACCTGTGGGTGGAGGGCGTGTGGGAGATGATCCAGGGCGGCTTTCTGGCCTATCTGCTGATCCGCCTGTCCGGCGCCGATCGCGAGGTGATGGAAAAATGGTTGTACGTCATCGTCGGCTTAGTCTTCATCGCCGGTATTCTCGGCACCGCGCATCACTACTACTGGGTGGGCGTACCGTCCTACTGGCTACCCATCGGCGGCTTGTTCAGCGCGCTGGAACCGCTCGCGCTGCTGGGCATGGCCATCTATGCATATGGAGCCATGCGGCGTTCGGGGATGTCGCATCCCAACACACTCGCACTGCACTGGACGCTCGGCAGTGCTGTATTCACGCTTTTCGGTGCCGGTCTGCTGGGGTTGGCACACACGTGGCCTGCCGTGAACAAGTGGACGCATGGCACGCTCATCACGGCCATGCATGGTCATGCTGCTTTCTATGGTGCGTACGCCATGATCGTGCTGGCCATGATCACCTACACACTGCCCGCCATGACGCATGACCGCCGCGAGTCTGGCTCGGCCGTGGGTTATTGGTCCTTCTGGCTGCAGCTCACCGGCATGTTCGGTATGACGCTCTCATTTGCAACGGCCGGCATCGGCCAAGTGTATCTCGAGCGTATTCTCGGGCTTGGCTATCTCGATACGCAGTTGAAGATCCAAGTGCACTTCGTGATGCTGGTGGCCACGGCCTCGCTGTTCACCATCGGTGTGGGCCTGTTTATCTGGGACTTCTTCCGCCGCGCGCCCCGCTTCGAAGTGTCCACGCCGCTCGAGCCGGCGAGCATGGATACGGCTGCGCGGGCGCGGCAACCTGCATGAGCCGATACGAATATGGCTGCCGAACACTTGCAAATGATGTCCCCTCGCGAGCACGGCGAGCCTTTCTATCTGCCAATCGGCGATGAGGTGCAGATCTTCGAGCAGTGCCATACACGTCAGCTTGCAGTGATGCTCAAGGGACCCACCGGTTGCGGTAAGACACGCTTCGTGGAGCACATGGCGTGGCGCCTGCGTCGATCGCTGATCACGATCTCCTGTCACGACGACTTGAGCGCCAGCGATCTCATTGGCCGCTTCCTGATACGGCACGATGGCACGCACTGGCAGGATGGCCCGCTGACGCGAGCCGTCCGCGATGGAGCGATCTGCTATCTCGATGAAGTCGTTGAGGCGCGTCAGGATACTGTGGTGATCCTGCATTCGCTCACCGATCATCGCCACATGTTGCCCATCGACAAGACCGGCGAGACCCTCAAGGCCGCGCCTGGCTTTCAACTCGTGATCTCGTACAACCCAGGCTATCAGCGCATGCTGAAGGACCTGAAACCCAGCACGCGGCAGCGCTTCGTCGCCATCGACTTCGACTTTCCGGCGCTGGAGCACGAAGTTGCAATCGTTGAGCGCGAGAGCGGTGCGGACCACGGCACCGCACATGCGATCGTCAGTCTCGGCCGCCGCCTGCGCGCGCTGCACGACCGCGGTCTGGCCGAGGTGCCCAGCACACGACTGCTGATCGCCGCAGCGGGTCTCGCTGCGAGCGGCGTCCCTGCGCGCACGGCGTGCTACACCGGCCTGGTCGCACCGCTGTCGGACGATGCGGCACTGCTGGGCGCGATGCGCGACCTGGTGGATGCCACGTTCGTATAGCGCCGCGCTCATCTTGCGATTGAGACGCACACATGGCGGAAGCTGAAGATTTACTGAGCGACGTGGCGCGCCACGCGACTGTGTTTGCGCGCGAGTTGTGGCTGAGGCGGCGAGTGAACGCACCTGCCACAGTGGCGCTGGCGGACGTGTCCGAGCGCCTGGATCTGCTGCTCAATGCAGTGTTCGGTTGCCGCTGGCGCTTGCGCACGTCGCAACCCGCCGCGCCGCCGACAATGCTCACACACCTGTTCAAGCGCGATCAGCGGCCCTTCTCTACACAGGCGCTGCCCGGCACGGATGGTTTGAGCATATGGCTGCCCTCGAATGCGGGAACCGGAGATGCCAATACAGCGCTCTCGCGCTTTCGTTGCATCGCGCTCCAGCAAGGCATGCGTGCCATGCGCGGCAGCGCCGCGCACGTGGGCGCCGCCAGCTCACCGCTGGTAGCGAGCCTCTATCACGTCCTGGAAGCGCATGCGGCCGATATGCAGCTTGCACGCATGCTGCCGGGCATCGCTACGCAACTGCAGTGCATGCGGCGTGAGGTGCTCGTGCACCGGCCTGTGCGAGCTCAATTTCCAGTTGACTGCCGCGCACTGGAGGACTGGGTCTGCGAGATCCTGCATCGGCATTGCAGCACTACAGCCGCGTTGCCCACACCGACCGAGCATCTGGCGCAATGCGAACAACTGGCGCTGAGCATGTCAGTCCCTGCGACCGCCAAGATTTACAAGGATATGTGGACGGGCGAGTTGCGAAGCGCACCCGCTGCCGCGCCGATGTTCGAGGATGAGTCACCATTATCGAACGCAGAGAAGGGTGCACGCGGTGCCCGACTGGTGCGCCGACCCGAGGTGCGAACTCCCAAGCCCGATGAAGATGATCGGCGACAGGGTGCCTGGATGGTCCAGACGACGCAGCCGCACGAGCACGCCGAAGACCCCATGGGCATGCAGCGTCCGATGGATCGCGACGAGCAGATCCCGGCCGAGCAGTACGCCGACTCGCTTTCTGAGCTGGACCAGGCGCGCCTGGTCCGTACGCCCGGTGCGCCCAAAGAAGTGCTGCTGTCCGATGATCTGCAGCTCAATCACGCGCAGCGCTTGCTGAAGAGGCGTGAGTCGCCGCAGGTCAGCTTTGCCTATCCCGAATGGGACTATCGCATCCCTGGTTATCACGAGCGCGGTGCGATGGTGCGTGTGTCGGACGCGCCGCTCGGCGCGCTGAGTTGGGCGGAGTCCACCTTGCAGCAGCATCGCCGCATGCTGGAAGTGATCCGTCGACGCTTCGAGCTGCTACAGGCGCAACGTGTGCGTCTACGTCGACAATATGACGGCGATGAGATCGATCTGCAGGCCTATGTCGAGGCGCGCGCCGATTTGCGTGCGGGTCTGCCGTTGCCGCAGGGTCTCTATCAGTCGGAGCATCCCGGGCGCCGAGAGCTGGCCATCTGCCTGCTCATCGACGTGAGCGGTTCGACCGATGGCTGGGTTGCCGCCCAACAGCGGATCATCGACGTGGAACGCGAAGCGCTGTTGCTCGTCTGCATAGCACTGCAGGGCCTGCACGAGCCGTACTGTGCTTTGGCCTTCTCCGGCGAAGGGCCCGATGCCGTGACAGTGCGCGAGATCAAGCGCTTCGATGAGCCGTACGACAGCACCGTCGCGCAACGCATAGCAGCCCTGGAGCCGGAGCGATACACGCGTGCGGGCGCGGCCCTGAGGCATGCAACGGGACTGTTGATGCACCAACCGGCGCGTCATCGCTTGCTGCTGTTGTTGTCCGACGGCAAGCCGAACGACGTTGATCATTACGAGGGCCGCTACGGCGTCGAAGACATGCGCCAGGCCGTCATCGAAGCGAAGCTGCAGGGCATCCTGCCGTTTTGTCTCACGATCGATCGACAGGCCGCCGGTTACCTGCCTCAAGTGTTCGGAAAGCATCAGTACGCGCTGCTTTCTCAGCCGCAGTTGCTACCGACGGTTCTCCTGGATTGGATAGGCCGGCTCATATCCCGATAGCCTTGGCATTGGTGCGCCGACAATGCAGTAACAGTGAATGACCTCTTCGACCTGCTCACGAGGAGATCGCGGCGTTCTGATCTTTTGTTTTGGCGCGTCGGGCAATGGTTCGGTGCGGTGTC
This sequence comes from Steroidobacteraceae bacterium, assembly GCA_040513115.1. GTDB lineage: Bacteria > Pseudomonadota > Gammaproteobacteria > Steroidobacterales > Steroidobacteraceae > DATELY01. The sequence goes on from JBEVDW010000285.1 coordinate 12,774, forward strand.
GGGTGGAGCGACAGGGTAGGCCGCGTCACGCGAGCAAGCCTCCACGAAACGAGACACCGACCAAAACGAACAGAACCGAAACCACTGTGACCAGTATGACCCTCCGAGCCATGGCGGGCAGCGTCTCCACCCTGAGTCTGGGGATGATGCGCAACCTGGCGTCCAGCGCAGTGAGAACCGTAATGGTCAGCAGCAGGATTTTCAAGGCGATGAGCTTGGTGGTGGGGGTCGACACGGCGAGCCAAGCGGAGATGTCAGGCTGATTTGAATGAGCCATCCAGAGGCCCGAAGCCACTTGGATAAGCAAAGCGGGCATGCCGATGCGTTCGAACCCGGACTCGAAGTCGAGCAGGATCCGAGGATCACGCGCGGCTAACGTACGCGGAAGCACGGTAGAGGCCAGAACCAAGTGTCCACCGGTCCACACGGTTGCCGCAAGAACGTGGATAAGGAGCACGTAGCTGTACATCAGCGATGCATTGCCGCAAGTGCCGTTTGGCCATCGATCGCGACGGCCGCACCAAAGTCGATGTTCGTGAACTCTGGCGCGGACTGCAGATCTTCCGCACTCGGCTCGATACGTTGGGAAAAAACGATCTCAGATTGCGCCTGGAGCTGCGTAGGCGCGACGAAATAGGTCAGCACGATAATTGCGAATGCAAGGTTGCGAGCAAACACCGGTTGCCCCTCGACGTGAGAATGTGAAGGCCGATCTCTCACCACCCTGTGTAGAGCGGGAGGTTCTGGATCTCGTACCTCAGGACACGGCCACTCGTTGCCTGCGGAACCCCCGCGAACAATGTCGTGCGTTCTGCTGCGAGGTCTTCACCCATGTGCAAGGTGCCCTGCGCCTGCGCTTTCAGATTGGGCATCGGCGCACCACGCTCGAAGAAGAACAGCGGAGCTCCCGTAAACCGTCCCACTGCAAACGGCGCCGCCACGATGATAGCGTTGTCCAGAATGGCCACGGAATGTCCCAAGGCGCCCAGATAGCTCGACCACTGTTGTGGGGTGGGCCGCAACTCATACTGCTCGAACCAGAACCGCCCGCTGCGGACGAACGCATAGGCTGTCCCATTGCCGAGCGCGTTCTCACGCACGGCCTGCGGCGCTCCCACTGCTAGCTGGTTCCCGTTCATTGCCAGGCTGAAGCCGAACTCCTCACCTGGGCGGGCATTCATGGCGGTGAGCTTTTGATGCTGTACCCACCGGCCATC
>JBEVDW010000286.1:0-19176 GCA_040513115.1 Steroidobacteraceae bacterium
TTGAGCGCCGCTCATCCGGATGCCAAGTCATTGGAGCAACGCGCGGCACAGGATCCCGAAGCACGCAGCCTGCGTGCGGTCCACGCCTTGCTTGCGGGCGATCTGTCCGCTGCCTTCGACACGTGGCTGGAACAGATGCGCACTGATCGGGCTAACAAGGAGACCGCGCGTCAACGGCTCGTCATGGCCTTCGATCTCATCGGCGAAGAGGAGCCCGCCGTCACGGCAGCGCGCCGCGCGATGGCAAAGCTCCTGTTCTGATCACTGCGCAGCCACACGCGCCAGCTCAGCCGCGTGCTCGTGACCCAGGTGGTTGTGTATCCAACGGCGCACGAGATAGATCAGCGGGATCATCAGGAACGCCATCAGCAGCTTGTAGCAATAGTTGACGGTACCGACCGCGAGGAACAGCGACGTCGGCCAGTGCTGCGGTCCGATGACGAATGCGATGTACAGCACGACGAAGCTGTCGATGAGCTGCGATACCGCCGTCGAGCCCGTGGCACGCAACCAGACCCAGCGTTCGCCGGTGGCACGGCGGATGCGATGGAACACCGTGACATCGATCAGCTGTCCCAGCAAAAACGCAACCATCGAACCAGCGATGGTCCACAGTCCCTGACCGAACACATTCGCGAACGCAGCCTGCATGTCGGGGACACCGCGTTCGCGGTTCACGACCCGCCACCAGTCGGCCGGCTCGAGTCCGATCGTCACGTAGGCCGCCACGAACGCGTACGCGATCAAGCCGATCGTGAGCCAGGAGATGAAGCGCACACCGCGCTCGCCGAAGTATTCGTTGATCACATCCGTGAGCACGAACACGAACGGCCACAGCAATACACCCGCCGTGAAAGACAAGGAGCCGCTCTGACCGAAGAGGCTCCAATTCCAGGGCTGGATGCCGAGCGTCGGCTCCAACGCAAAGATCTTCACGCCGACGAATTCGGCGATGAGTGCATTGGTGAGGAATATTCCGGTGAGGATGACGAACAAACGCTGTGCTCGCGCCTGAGCGACGGGCGCGGCAAGGGCGATACTCACGGGCATGAAATCTCCAGCGGTTTTTCTTGTGGCCGCTCTCAACGGCGGCACAGAGTATGCCGGAGGCAGGAAAGAGGAAAACGAATCCGAACGTGATGAGTGCTACGCGCGACGCACGGATCTCGACATGGGCCTCGAGCGGCGATCAGAACTCGCCGTTAGTCACCTGCACGAGTCGGCGCACGCTAGCGGCTTCCCAACCGAGCACATCGTCATCGTGTGCCGCATGACGCTGGACTTCGGCGAGTCGCGGCGCTATCCGCCGCAGCACCTCAGCTTCCCAGCTCGAGCCCGCGTCTTGGGACGCCTCTTCATTCACCGCATCGTCGACTTCAGCCAGGGGCAATCTTTCAGGACGTTTGGGATGGACCATATATTCGTTAACTCCTAAGTCCTCGTTGCGAACGCCTCAGTGCAGCAAGCTGTTCCGCTAGCCTCCGCGCCGTCGCATTCCATTGCGTTGAGCCGACCTGCAGCGCCGGTTATAAGGCACCGATGCCGCACATCACCGAGCTCAACATCTACCCCGTCAAGTCATGTCGGGGAATCGCCCTCTCCCGTGCCGTGCTCCAACCAGCAGGCCTCGAACACGATCGCGAGTGGATGATCGTGCGCCCCGATGGCCGTTTCGTGACACAGCGTGAGCAACCGAGACTTGCACTGATCGTGCCGGCCCTCGAAGGCGCCTTTTTGGTCTTGCGTGCACCGGAAGGCGGCGAATTGCGCGTGGCCCTGCAGCAAGAAGGCGCAGCGGTCCAGGTGCAATGCTGGCGAGATGTCTGCTCGGCAAGGGATGCCGGAGACGCAGCCGCCGCCTGGCTCTCGCGCCAGGTGGGCGAGTCGGTGCGGATGGTGCATTTCGAGTCGACTCAGCGCCGCCTGAGTAGCCTGGAATGGACTGGCGGCGTCGAGGCAGAAAACCGTTTCAGCGATGGCTTTCCGATGCTCCTCATTTCTGCGGGCTCGCTGGCTGACTTGAACTCGCGACTGGAGCAGCCGCTGCCCATGAACCGCTTTCGACCTAATCTTGTGGTGAGCGGCCTGCTTCCCTACCAGGAAGACACGATCGACGAGCTGGTTGCGGGCGAGGCAACGCTCCGGGCCGTCAAACCCTGCACTCGGTGCGTCATCACCACGACAGACCAGGACAGCGGTGAGGTCGCCGGGCCTGAACCCATTCGAACACTCAAGACCTACCGCCTGAGCCGCAATCCGCCCGGCGTCCTGTTCGGTCAGAACCTGATCGTGGTGAGCGGGGCGGGATATGAGTTGCGGACGGGGATGGAGCTCGCGGTTCGTTTCAAACGGCCTGTGAGCGCGGGCTAGCGCGTCTTGTTCTTGCTGGCGGGTACGACAGGCAGCGGTACCTGCGACCAATCTTCCACGACGACGGTTTTCTCAGGATCGAATTCGTCGGCCTGTACCGGTAGCTTGGGCAGCTGGACGGTCGGCTCGTTATCGCTGTGATTACGATCGTTCATGTGCAAGTCCTTCCCGAAAGTGGCAGGGACTCTAACGATCGGAGGGAAGGCAGAAGCGTGCCTTGGATCACACGCTCGGCTGCACTTGGCGGTCTGGTGGCGAACCTGGGAACGCGCTCACGCTTGCAGGGCGGCGTGTACTCAGGCGGGTTGGAGGTTATGCAAACTGCGACCGCGATGCGGTCGCAGTGGGAGTCGAAGGGGGTTGAACGGCGCGCTAATCAGCTCGCTGAAGACTGTTGAGCGGCGGCCGCTGCGTACATCGTCCGGCGCGTCCGGCGCGAGCGCGTGCGCGTAGTTTCGGAAGCAGTGATGCGCTTGGCAATCGACTCGGAAGCGCCATCGACGAAGCGGATGGGCAGACCGTGCTTGGTGGCGGCTATCTGTAGAGCGAGACGACGTCGCATCTGAGCGTTCATAACAACTGCTCCGAAAGTGTGATCGATGAGTGGTCTTCTTTGTGCAACGCCACCGCAAGCGGTGACGATATTCGAAAACTGGCGTCCGTCAGCGGACCAGGGAACCCCTGGTGGCGCTGGAAAGGGCCCGCATGATACCCCTCCCGAAATAGATGGGAAGGGGTCTGCCGATAAATGGTGCCTACGTAGTTGCCCTGCGCCCCCATGAGGTGCAGAGCCGTCGCATATGTCCTTAATTCGTGACGCGTTGCACACAGGAATGACCGGTTTTTACCCTGTGTTTGTAGCTTTTTCAGTGCCTGTCCTCGGCTTGGAGAGAAACGCAAACGAGCTCAGCTTGTCTGGATTCGCGATCGTATAGAAGCCATGGATGCGCTCTCCATCCGTGTCGATGGTTGCAACCGAATGCAATTGACCGCACCAGAACGACGCGATCGCCGACTCGCCATTCACGGTCACGATGCGCCGCTCCGGCGCGCGACGGCCCACGCAATACCAGAGCCAGGAAATACGCTCTGCTCCATGCAATGGTCGGCGCACAGCCACCGCCTTGCCGCCTCCATCCGAAGTCATCACGGCATCCGCGGCAAACAGCGCGATTACTTGCTGGCGATCACCTGTATTGGCGACCGCGATGAAGCGCTCCAGCATGCGCCGGCGCGTTGCATCGTCGACTTGAAAGCGGCGGCGTTTGGTGAGCACACGCTCGCGGGCGCGATGAACCATCTGACGACAGGCAGCCTCCGACTTGCCCAAGGCTTCGGCAATGTCGGCATAGTCATCGTCCATCACATCGTGCAACACGAATGCCGCTCGCTCATCTGGCGCGAGCGCCTCGAGCAACGTGAGAAGAGCAATCGACACATCGCTGTCGAGCTCGGCGGCCAGCTCCGGTGTGCGTAGGTCCAGTTCCGAGAGCGGCTCAGGCAACCACGGGCCGATGTAGGACTGCTGTTCGAGCTTGCGCCTGCGCAGGCGATCGATGGCGAGCCGCGTCGTCGCCGTGGTGAGCCACGCTTCCATCGATTCGATCGCACCCTGCTCTGCCGACTGCCAGCGCAGAAAGACGTCTTGCAATACATCTTCGGCATCGGCCCTGCTACCCAGCATGCGGTAAGCGGCGCCGAAGAGCCGCGGTCGCAGCGCGCTGATCTGTTCGGTGGCCATCGCTGACATGAACGCGTTCTCGTATCCCGTGTGAACGTTAGACGTAGGGAGGACCTGCTCTGTGACACACTTTCATGCAAATCCTCCTCGAGCCATGACGCAGATGATCCGCAGACTCCTGTTGCTTGCTTGCACGTTCATCGCAACTGTCGCGGCATACGCCGATGACTACTCAGCGGGCGGCAAATCCGACACGCCGCGCTATACCTTCTCGTGGCCGCTGGGAGAAGGCGCATTGAAGCCTCGCGGCGGCACGACCCAAGGCGCCCCGGTCACGTTGGATAAAGACGACTCGGCGGCCTGGGTCGCGCTCCAGCAAAAGAGTATCAGTCCCTTCGAGCGCGATCGCCGGGCGATTCTGGCCATGAGTGGCGAGTATCGAGTGACGTTCGATTTCCTCGAAGTGGCCACGTACACGGATCCACAGAAGCGACCGGCGCCCTATCAATCGTGGGGCACGGAAAAAGTTTACGTCGACGGCGACACGGACTCCTTCATCAGCCTGGTACACATATTGGAGATGCGCATGGTCGGCAAGGACGGAACCGTGAGCGACCCGATGGTGACGAAGCACTGGCGCCAGGATTGGACGTACGAGCCGACGCACATCGTGGAATACGACGGGAGTGCTCGTTGGGAACGCCGCAAGCTGAACCCCAAGGACACCAAAGGTCGTTGGTCGCAAACGGTGTATCAGGTGGACGAATCACCGCGCTACGCGAGTCTCGGTCGCTGGGAACACACCGGCAGCTTCTCCACCTGGCTCAGCGCGGACACATGGCGTCCGCTGCCACGGCGCGAGTGGAGCGTGCGCGACGACTATCACGCATTGATCGGCACGAATCGCCACACCGTGCACGCGACGGGCTGGACGCAGGAAGAAAACAATCTCAAAGCCGTGCTGAAACCAGATCGTCAGCTCGATCCAACAAGACCGTATCTCGCGCGCGAATATGGAATGGCCCGCTACGAGCGCCTGAAGCAAGCGGACTTTGCAGCGGCCGACCGCTACTACGAACGCACCAAGACGTTCTGGGACCAGGTGCGAGACCGTTGGAGCTCGCTCTTTGCGACACGCGGCTACGCGCAACTTCGCGGACAAGTCGATCAACTGGGCTTGTTCGCCCCTCTATTCGAGCAAGCCGATGCCATCGCCGAAAACGACTCGGCCACGTCATCGAGCGCATCCGTGATCGACTCTGCCCTGCGCGAGATGGGTGCGTTGTAGATGCTCACGCCATCCCATCCGGCAGTCTCGGAACTCGGCTGGAACCACGCCGTTGAACAGTCAGTGCTGACACGCAATTGCTCATGCGGAGGACATCGATGACGGCTTTGAGCACACTGAGAACGGCAGCGCTTTCAGGCGCAGCAGCAGGCGTGTTGTCCGCCGCCACGAGTGCGGCGATAAAGAAACTCGATCTCAAGAATGGCGTGAGCGCATCGAGTAACCCGGGTCGTTGGCTGTCACGCCACGGTGCGCGCGAGCAACTCCCCACGAGTCCCAACTCTCTGGCGGGTGTCATCACGCAGCAGCTCAAATCCATCCTATGGGCGGCCGTTTACGGCAGAGTGTTTCGGCGCCAGGCTCGGGCGCAGTCGATATCACAGCAACTATTGGGTGGAGCAGCGAGCGCAGCGACGGCCTACCTGGTCGACTACGCCTTGACGTCGAAGCGCACCGAACCCCGCTTCGAGCGGCACTCGAGCTCCCGCGGCAAGGTTGCGACGTACGCAGCCGTGGGCGTTGGTCTGGCTTTACTGGGCGTGCTGGTAACGATCAAGGGTGGTCAACGCGAGCGCTCATAGGAGCGTCGCGTTGACGATATAGAGCGTTGCAGGCGCGATCAGCAGCCCCAGGCCCAGAATCGTATTTGCAAGCTGTGGCTCCAACTCATGCTGCTGGCACAACAGCACGGCACCGACTGCAGGCGGCATGGCTGCTTCGAGAACGGCGACCGAGCGCTCGAGTCCGTGAACACCCGCTATCGCACTCGCGGCAAATACGACAGCCGGAGCGACCAGGAGCTTCCACCCCAAAGCGACTGCCACTGGAACCGCTTGCCGGCGTTGCGGCAGCAAGCGCAACTGCAATCCAATGGCGAACAGTGCGATCGGTGTGAGGCTGCTGCCCAACCGTTGCAGCGTCGTATCGAGCAACTCGGGCCAGCCGCCGAGCGCGCCGACGACGACTCCACACCAGAACGCGACGAACGGGGGAAACGAGACGATTCTCTTGAACACTCCAGCGACACTGACGGAACGCCCGGTATGGATGGAGGCGAACACCGAACCGCCGATAGCGAACACCGTGAAAGAGCCGGTCTGATCGGTAACGACGGCGAACTGCAGGCCGGCATGACCGTGTAAAGCCTCCACCACAGGAAAGCCGACGAAGGCCGTGTTACCCAGGGTGCTCATGAGCGTGAGCGCGCCCGTCTGACCTCTCGACCAGCCCGCCAGGCGCCCCAGCACTGCGAAGAACACCCACGAGACGCCGAATACGAGCCACATCGAGAAACACAGGAACCACAGGCTCCAACTGAACTCGAGCCCTGGAATCAGATGCAACAGCAGTGCTGTGATCGCGATGTTCAACACCCACCAGTTCAGCGCTGGCGCGAGTCCCGCAGGCGCTTTACCGTAGCGACCGACGAACACGCCCAGACCTAAGCAGATGAACAGCAGCAGCACGGCACTCATGGCTCGAATCGTAAACGCATCGAGTTGCTGGCATACACAAAAACCATGATGCTCACGCCAAATCGAGGGCTCCGTTGACCCCATGAATTTCTCTCTCACCGATCTGCACTCGTTCTTCACCGAGCGTCGCGAGCGAAGCGAAGCGCTCGTGCTCGCGACTGTCGTGCACACCGCGGGATCGACCTACCGCAAGGCCGGCGCACAGATGCTCATCGCTCAAGACGGCACAGCAGCAGGCCTTTTGAGCGGCGGCTGTCTGGAAAGCGACTTGATCGCCCGAGCCGAACGCGTGCTGCAAACCCGTGAGGCAGAGGTCGTCAGCTACGACACACGCTCCGAAGACGATTTGATCTGGGGAATTGGGGTCGGCTGTGAAGGCGCCATGCGCATTCTGCTCACGCCATTGCACGTGGGAAACCGTTACCAACCGTTTGCGTTCATCGATGCCGCACGCGCAGCGCGCACGCGGGCCGCCGTTGCGTTGGTGATTCAAGGCGGCTCGCAGTTAATGCTGGGGCAATCCTTTGCAGTGAGCACGGATCGGCGCAGGTTGACAGCGCTCCACACTGGAACAGAGCTGCTCGTCGACAGCTCGATCGAGCCCACCACCGCGCTCCGGTTCCCGGCCATAAAGACCTTCAGCGTGGAAGATGCCGAGTTACTGATGATTCCCATCGAGCTTGGCGTGAAGCTTCTGATCGCGGGCGCAGGTCCGGATGTCCAACCGCTCGCCTGTATCGCAGCCCTGCTGGGCTGGCAAACGACCATCGTCGATCATCGACCTGCTTACGCGGTCGCAGAACGCTTTCCATCCTCAGCTCATGTGGTGTCGGCCCCCGCTGCGGACATCGCTGCAACGATCGATTTGGACGCGCATGACGCGGCGGTGGTCATGAGCCATCACCTCACATCCGATGAGGCTTACTTGCGTGCGCTTGCGGCCAGTACTGTCCCCTATATCGGATTACTGGGCCCCGCCCCGCGTCGCGCGCGTCTGTTGCGTGAATTGGGCGCGGCAGCGACTGCCTTGACGGGGCGTCTGCGTGGGCCTGTCGGACTGGACATCGGTGCGAGCGCACCCGAGACGATTGCACTCGCGATTGCGAGCGAAATTCAGGCGGCGCTATCGGGTCACTCGGGGCACCCGTTCAGCGAGACGACGAATTAGCCCTTCTTCAGATTGCGCAGCTCCCGCCGCTCGTGCTTGTCAGGCCGGCCCTCAGGCGCCGGCGCTCTGAGCCGCGCCTGTTCTTGCTTGCGCTCGCGCGCCGCAACGCTTTGGGGCGTCTCAACGTAGTGAGAACGCGCTTCCGGCGCCGGACCGCGCCGTTGCGGGATGGATTGCACGATGACCACCCACCGCTGATCGCCGCGGGTGATCGAGAGCGTGTCGCCGATGTGGACGGCACGCGAGGGTTTGACACGCTCCCCGCCAACGTGGACCAAGCCGCCCGTCACGGCCTGCGTAGCCTGCGACCGGCTCTTGAAGAACCGCACACACCAGAGCCACTTGTCGATGCGCAGGCCCGCGCCTGCGGACACTTCGTTTTCCGGTACGGATTCGTGCATACGGTCCGTATAAACTGCGCTGGACTTCCGAGCAATGCTTGGCCGCGATCAGCGAACCGCGCAGCATCGCGACGCGTTCGAACAGCAATCGTCCGACGGCACGCCCATGAAGCAAGACTTTCTCACCCACTTGGCAGCCGACACACAGGCCCTGCACGCGCAAGGCTTGTTCAAAGCCGAACGTGTACTCGCCTCGCCGCAACAGGCGGTCGTCCGGCTGCAGGACGGTCGCGAGCTCATCAACCTGTGCGCGAACAACTATCTGGGTCTGGCGAATCATCCGCAAATCGTGGCGGCGGCACAGACAGCTCTGCAGCGCGACGGTTACGGCATGGCGTCCGTCCGCTTCATCGTCGGCACGCATGAAGTCCACAAACAGCTCGAAGCGCGCATCAGTGCCTTTCTGCAGACGGAAGACACGATTCTCTATTCCTCCTGCTTCGACGCGAACGGCGGCTTGTTCGAGACGCTGCTCGACGAACAGGATGTCGTCATCTCGGATGCACTCAATCACGCGAGCATCATCGATGGCATTCGTCTTTGCAAAGCGCAACGGCTGCGCTATGCGAACAACGACATGGACGAATTGGAAGTGCGGCTGCGCGAGTCCCGCTCAGCGCGCGTGCGCTTGATCGCCACCGACGGGGTGTTCTCGATGGACGGGGTGATCGCACGGCTCGATGCGATCTGCGATCTAGCCGATCGATATGACGCGCTGGTGATGGTCGATGATTCGCATGCCAGCGGCTTCGTGGGCCTGCACGGCCGCGGCACGCCGGAGCTACGGGATGTCATGAAACGCGTGGACATCATCACCAGCACGCTGGGTAAAGCGCTGGGCGGCGCCTCGGGCGGCTTCACGTCGGGGAGGAAAGAAATCGTGCAGTGGCTCAGGCAACGCTCGCGTCCCTATCTGTTCTCAAACAGCATCCCTCCTGTCATCGCCGCGACCAGCGTCGCCGTGCTGGACCTCATCGAGAAGAGCACTGTACTGCGCGCGCAGCTGCATGAAAACGCAAAATACTTCCGTGAGCGGATGACGCAGCTCGGCTTCGCGCTCGGGGGTGAAGGTCATCCGATCATTCCGGTCATGCTCGGCGATGCGAAGCTCGCGGGTGAGATGGCGCAGCGGTTGCTTGCGGAGGGTGTCTACGTCATCGGCTTCTCTTTCCCGGTCGTGCCGCAAGGTAAAGCGCGTATTCGCACGCAGATGAGTGCGGGGCATTCGCGGGAACAGTTGGACAGAGCGATCGAGGCGTTTGGGAAGGTGGGGAAGGGTTTGGGAGTGATTCAGTGAAGTGCCGTGCGCCGCGTGCCCTCACCCCAGCCCTCCGCTTCGCAAGGGAGGGAGCCAGCCCTGCAATCGAGGGGGCGTACCTATGAAAGCACTCGTCAAAGCCAAAGCAGCTCCCGGTATCGAGCTCATGGACATTCCTGAGCCCGTCGTCGGTCCCAACGACGTGATGATCCGCGTGAAGCGCACCGCCATCTGCGGCACGGACATGCACATCTACACCTGGGATCCCTGGGCACAGAAGACGATTCCGGTGCCGATGGCCGTGGGGCATGAGTATTGCGGGGAGATCGTCGCGATCGGCAGTGAAGTCTCCGGCTTCGACATCGGCGATCGCGTGTCCGGCGAAGGCCACATCACGTGCGGCTACTGCCGCAACTGCCGCGCCGGACGCCGGCATCTCTGCCGCAACACGGTTGGCGTCGGCGTGAATCGTCCAGGGTGCTTCGCCGAGTACGTCGTCATTCCCGGCTTCAACGCCTTCAAGTTGCCGGACGTGATCGACGATGACATCGCCGCAATCCTCGATCCGCTCGGTAACGCCGTTCACACGACCCTTGCGTTCGACATCGTGGGCGAGGACGTGCTGATCACGGGCGCAGGCCCAATCGGCCTGATGGCCGCGGCCATCGCGCGCTTCGTCGGCGCACGGCACATCGTCATTACGGACGTGAACGACTATCGACTGTCCCTGGCGCGCGAGATGGGTGCAACTCTCGCATTGAACGTACAACGCGAATCGCTCGAAGACGCGATGAAAAAACTCGGCATGCGCGAAGGCTTCGACGTCGGCCTGGAGATGTCAGGCAATGCGACGGCGCTGCGTCAGATGCTCCACACGATGCACCACGGCGGCAGCATCGCGATGCTCGGCATTCCGCCGGACGAAGTCGCCATCGACTGGAACGACGTCATCTTCAAAGGCTTGACGATCAAGGGCATCTACGGCCGGCAGATGTTCGAAACCTGGTACAAGATGTCGAGCCTGCTGCAGAGCGGCCTCGACATCCGCAAGGTGATCACGCATCGCGTGCCCTACGATCGCTTCCATGAAGCGTTCGAGATCATGCGCGAAGGACAGTCCGGCAAGATCGTCATGGAATGGACTTGACGCCTCGCCGCTGAGCCGTCAACACGACTGCCCAGCCCACGTATTGCACGCCATGTAGCGCGCTTCCAGCATCTGGAGCTTCTCAACGTCCCCGCTGCGATCGAGGAGGTCCGCCATGGCCGAACCAGCAAAGCGAGACAAGGACCTCGGCACCATCATGGCGCTGCTCAGCCGTTTGAACGACCAGCGCCTGCCGCGAGCGCTCGACCTGAAGAAGCGCGTCGATGCAGGCGAACGTCTGTCGGACTACGACCTGAAGTTCATCAAGATGGCGGTAAACGAGAGCAGCCAGGCGCGCCGCCTCGCCGCGAAGCACCCGAAGTATCAGCCTCTGCTGGACAAGATGGCCGCGCTGTATCAGGAAATCATAGCCAAGGGCAGCGAGAACGAGCGCAACGACAAGCAGCAAGGGCCGGGCGATCACTAGCAACGGCTCGAACTCGCCCGTGCCATGCCAGGAGATTCGACATGGCCCTCATCACATTGCGGCAGCTGCTCGATCATGCTGCTGAACACGAGTACGCGATACCCTCGTTCAACGTCAACAACCTGGAGCAGGTGCGCGCCATCATGCAGGCTGCCGACGAGACCGACAGCCCCGTGATCATGCAAGCCTCGGCCGGGGCGCGTAAGTACGCCGGTGCCCCTTTCCTGCGGCACTTGATCCTGGCCGCCGTGGAAGAGTGGCCGCACATTCCCATCGTGATGCATCAGGATCACGGCTCGAGCCCGGCGGTGTGCCAGCGCTCGATTCAGCTTGGCTTCTCTTCCGTGATGATGGACGGCTCGCTGGAAGCCGACATGAAGACGCCGGCTTCGTATGAGTACAACGTCGACACGACCCGACGCGTCGTCGACATGGCGCATGCCTGCGGCGTGTCGGTGGAAGGCGAGCTCGGCTGTCTCGGGTCGCTGGAGACGGGAATGGCCGGTGAAGAAGACGGCTCAGGCGCGGAAGGTCAGCTGGACCATTCCCAACTCCTGACAGATCCGAATCAGGCCGCAGACTTCGTCGCCCGAACGAAAGTCGATGCGCTCGCAATCGCGATTGGCACCTCACATGGCGCGTATAAGTTCAGCCGTCCACCGACCGGCGACATTTTGGCCATCGACCGCATCAAGGAGATCCATCGTCGCCTTCCCAACACGCATCTCGTCATGCACGGCTCGAGCTCGGTGCCGCAGGACTGGTTGCAGGTCATCAATTCCTACGGCGGTGACATGGGCGAGACCTACGGCGTGCCCGTGGAAGAGATCGTCGAAGGCATCAAGCACGGCGTCCGCAAGGTGAATATCGATACGGATCTGCGCATGGCCGCCACAGGCGCCGTACGCAAGTTCTTCACCGAGAACAAGCGGGAGTTCGATCCCCGCAAGTGGCTGGCCGCATCGACGAAGGCGATGAAGCAAATCTGCGTGGCGCGCTATGAGGCCTTCGGCACCGCCGGCAACGCCTCGATGATCAGGCCGGTCTCATTCGATGCCATGGTGTCACGCTACGAAACGGGGAAGCTCGATCCCACGATTCACTGACGCCCGCGCACAGGCTTCAGTGTGCCTCCAACACGACGACGCTGCGTGGTTGCGCAACGTAGCCGTGATGGACATTCACCGTCTGCTCCTCTAACGGTCTGACGTCATCCGGCGAAACAAGCGCCGTGTCGACCGCCAGCCGCCAAGCGCATCCCGGCAGACTGGGCACGTCCACCGTGCGCGGCTCCCACCACATGTTCAGAATGATGTGCAGGGGCTTCTCATCTTCACTGCTGCCTGCCAGCGTGTAGGCAAGCAGCCTGTTTTCAGGGTCGTGCCACGACGGCTGGTGCAACCGCTCTCCATGCCACGTCACATACGGCAACGGGTCATTGCGCCGTGCCAGTCCCGTCAAGAACCGGCGTCGACACAAACTCGGATGGCGCTTACGCAGCGCGATCAACTCACGTGTGAAGCGCAGCATGTCGCGGTGGGTGTCGACGAGTCGCCAGTCGAACCACGACAGCTCGTTGTCCTGGCAATACGCGTTGTTGTTGCCCGCTTGAGTACGCATGACCTCGTCGCCCGCAAGGATCATCGGCACACCCTGGCTGAGCATCAGGACGGCCATGAAGTTCTTCGCCTGTCGGCGCCTCAGCTCGAGAACCGACACATCGGTGGTCTCTCCTTCGACGCCACAATTCCAGGACAGGTTGTCGTTATTGCCGTCGCGGTTGTCGTCGCCATTCGCCTCGTTGTGCTTGCGCTCATAACTGACCAGATCGAGCAGCGTGAAGCCATCGTGACAGGTGACGAAGTTGATGCTGTGTAACGGCGTGCGCTGACTGTACATGTCCTGAGAGCCGGCCAGCCGCGCGGCGATCTCGCCCACGAGCCCGGGCTCGCTGCGCACGAAACGACGCACGAGGTCGCGATAGCGTCCGTTCCATTCGGCCCACCGCATGCCGGGAAACGAACCCACTTGATACAGTCCTGCGGCATCCCACGCCTCGGCGATGACCGGTCGCCGCGCGAGTGCGTGCGACAACTCGATACCCCACGTGAGCGGAGGATTCGCAAGCGGTGCGCCGTCCTCGCCACGAGCGAAGACGCTCGCGAGATCGAAGCGAAACCCGTCGACGCCGAGATCATCGGCCCAATACTCGAGGCAGCGCAGGATGAAGTTGGTGACCAGCGGGTGATTGCAGTTGACCGTGTTGCCGCAGCCCGTGTAGTCGCGATAGCGGCTGAGGTCGTTCGCTTCGTGATGATAGAAGACGTCGTTCGCGAGTGCCTTGAAGTTGATGATCGGTCCTTCAACCCCGCCTTCCGCCGTGTGGTTGAAGACGACATCGAGTAACACGCGAATCCCAGCATCGTGCAACGCGCGCACGCAGTCGCGGAACTCCTGGGGTGCCTTGGCCTGCGTCACGCAGTAACGCGGATGCGGCGCATGGAAACCGTACGTACTGTAGCCCCAATAGTTCTTCAAGCCACGTTCGGTGGCGCCCGGCGGAATGTCCTGCTCGTCGAATGCCATGACGGGCAGCAGCTCGATATGCGTGACACCGAGAGCTTGCAGATAAGGAATCTTCTCGATCACCGCCGAGAACGTGCCCGGGTGCCGCACGCCGGAGGACGCGTGGCGCGTGAACCCGCCCACGTGCATTTCATAGATGACGGCATCACCCACCGTGATCGCGGTCGGTGATGCATCGTGGGATTCATCGAGCGGCGCTGCAACGATGGCGCGCAAGCCTTTGGCGCCGGTCACTCTCGCCATCGCCGCATGACGATCCCAGCATGCGTCGCTCGCAGCACGCGCCCAAGGGTCGAATAACTCAGGCGCGCGATCCAATGCTTGCTCTGACTCTGCAACTCGCCAGGTGTAGTGCGCGCCTGGGGCCAGCTCCTGCACGTAGATGTGCCAGAAGAACAACGTGTGATTCGTGTCCGGATCCAGCGCGATGACCTGAAACGGTTCCTGATGGTCAGCGTCCTCGTAGAGCCGCAGCTCCGCGGCCGCGGCCGTGCGAGTGAAGAGCGAGAAGTTCACACCGCCCTCGTCCACGCTCGCGCCCAACGGAAAATATCGGCCAGCTGCCGTTGCATACGTGCGCACCGGCTGCTGCGTCGGACTCGCCACGATCCGTTGCGCGGTGCTCATCAGTGCCTCCGCAACGCTCGATAGCGGCGGATCAGCGCGTTGGTCGAGCTGTCATGCCGGAGGCTCGGCTCTGTGGTTGCCGTGAGCTCGGGCACGATCTTCTTTGCCAGGACCTTTCCGAGCTCCACGCCCCACTGGTCGAACGGGTTGATGCGCCAGATGGCGCCCTGAGTGAACGCGATGTGCTCATAAAGTGCGATGAGCTTTCCCAACGCCGCGGGTGTCAGCCGCTCGAGCAGCAAGGTGTTCGATGGCCGATTGCCTTCGAACGAGCGATGGGCGATGAGTTTCTCGGGGCAGCCTTCGACGTGTAACTCATCCGGCGTCTTGCCGAAAGCGAGCGCTTCGCCCTGCGCGAACATATTGGCCAGCAGAATCTCGTGGTGCTCCCCGAGCGAGTGCAGCGGCTGCGCGAATGCGATGAAATCACAGGGAATCAGCTGGGTTCCCTGATGGATGAGCTGATAGAACGAGTGCTGACCGTTCGTGCCCGGCTCGCCCCAGTACACGGGACTCGTATCGACGCCGACAGGCTCGCCATCGATCGTCACGTGCTTACCGTTGCTCTCCATGAGGAGCTGCTGCAAGTACGCAGGAAAGCGCTTCAGGTATTGCTCGTATGGCAACACCGCAATCGTGCGCACGCCCAGGAAGTCGATGTACCAGATGCTCAGCAATGCCATCAGCACCGGCAGATTGCGTTCGAACGGCGTCGTGCGGAAATGCTCGTCCATCTCGTGCGAGCCATCGAGGAGCGCCCGAAAATGTTCCGGCCCGATGGCAAGCATCGTCGACAGCCCGATCGCCGATTCCATGGAATAGCGGCCGCCGACCCAGTCCCAGAAACCAAACATGTTCGCTGTGTCGATACCGAACGTTGATACTTCCGCGGCATTCGTCGAGACGGCGACGAAGTGCTTCGCCACGGACTTCTCGTCACCGCCCAAGGCATCGACTGACCAGGCACGTGCACTCGCTGCATTGGTCATGGTTTCCAATGTGGTGAACGTCTTCGACGAAACGATGAACAAGGTCTCTGCGGCGTTCAGATCGCGCACCGCTTCGGCCAGGTCGGTGCCGTCCACGTTCGACACGAAGCGAACAGTGAGTCCGGGCTCGCAGTAATGCTGCAACGCTTCGTGAGCCATCACCGGCCCGAGATCCGAACCGCCGATGCCGATGTTGACGATGTTGCGAATGCGCTGACCGGTGTACCCCTTCCAGGCACCGCTACGCACGGCGCGGGAGAACTCAGCCATTCGCTCCAGGACGGCGTGAACCTGAAGCACCACGTCGACGCCATCGAGCAGGATCGATGCGCCCGGCGGGGCACGCAGCGCGACATGCAACACCGCTCGATCCTCGGTCGTGTTGATCCGATCGCCACGGAACATGGCATCGATGCGTTCGCGCAGTTCGGACTGTTGCGCGAGCCGCAGCAGGAGCTTCAGTGTTTGCAGCGTGATGCGATTCTTCGAATAGTCGAGGTAGATTCCGGCCGCCTCCAGCGTGAAGCGCTCGCCGCGCGCCGCATCATCGGCAAACAGGTTGCGCAACTGCTGACCGCGCAGCGCTTTCGCGTGGCTTGCCAGCGCCTTCCATGCCGTGCGGGGTGCAACCGAGCTGCTGGCGGCATGCGTGGTCATGGGTCAGGTGCTCAACGTGATCGGCGTCGGTTTCGTTTGCCAGATGCGCTCGCTGTATTCGCGGATCGAGCGGTCGGAAGAGAACTTGCCCGCACGCGCCGTGTTCAAGATCGACATGCGCGTCCAATGCGGGACATCACGATAGGCGCGATCAGCTTCCCCCTGCGCATCGAGATACGCGCGGTAATCCGCCAACAGCAGATAGGTGTCGTAATTCAGCAGGTGATCGATCAACGGCCTGAAGACGCCGGTGTCGCCGTTGGAGAAGGTGCCGTTTGCGATCAGGTCCAGGGCCCCGCGCAACTCCGGATCTCGGTCGTAGTAGTCCCGCGGCCGGTAGCCACCGGCCTTGACTCGATTCACCTCGTCCGTCGTGAGACCGAACAGGAAGAAGCTCTCCGCGCCCACCTCCTCCCGAATCTCCACATTCGCTCCGTCCAGCGTACCGATCGTGAGCGCACCGTTGAGCGTGAACTTCATGTTGCCGGTGCCGGAGGCCTCCTTCCCTGCGGTGGAGATTTGTTCCGACAGATCAGCTGCCGGATAGATCGCATGCGCGTTCTTCACATTGAAGTCCGGGAAGAACACCACTTTCAGCTTGCCACCCATCAGCGGATCGTCGTTGACGACCTGAGCGACGCCGTTGATCAAGCGGATGATCAGCTTGGCCATGTGATAGCCGGGCGCGGCCTTGCCGCCGAAAATGCAACAGCGTGGCGTGATGCTCAGCTCTGGATTCGCACGTAAGCGCTGGTAGAGCGTGATGATGTGCAGCACGTTCAGATGCTGACGCTTGTATTCGTGGATGCGCTTGACCTGAATATCGAAGAGCGCGGCAGGGTCGACGGTTATGCCGGTGCTCACCCGAATGCGCTGCGCCAGCAGCTGCTTGTTCAAGCGTTTTATGAGACGCCATTTCTCCTGGAACGCGGGGTCATCGGCTCGGGCTTCGAGCACTTTCAGTCGCGTCAGGTCCGTGACCCAGCCTTCACCCACGGTCTCATCGAGCAGATGTGCAAGTCCCGGGTTGCTGAGCACCATGAAGCGCCGCGGCGTCACGCCGTTCGTGACGTTACTGAAGCGCTCGGGCCACAGCTCGGCAAAGTCGCGCAGCACTGTTTGCTGCAGCAGCTCGGA
The DNA here is from genome assembly GCA_040513115.1 of Steroidobacteraceae bacterium. Classification (GTDB taxonomy): domain Bacteria; phylum Pseudomonadota; class Gammaproteobacteria; order Steroidobacterales; family Steroidobacteraceae; genus DATELY01. The sequence goes on from JBEVDW010000286.1 coordinate 17,212, forward strand.
GTGCAACGCGGCAACGCCATTTACCGCATGACTGCCAATGGTCGCGAGGTTCGCCATGCGCACGCGCTTCTCGCCGGCCTCGTCGATGATCGAGAGCCGAGCGATACGAGCGTCATCGCCGGGATAGCGCCGTCGCATCTGGTCCAGGAATCGTTGATTGATCTCGCAGATGATCTCGAATGGCCGTGGCAACAAGCTTGCGAACAATGGTAGAGACCATGTTTCGAGCGCTTCGGGCAACAGCGTGTGATTGGTGTACGCCAACGTGCGTTGGGTGATCTCCCACGCTCGATCCCACGGCAGGAGACGTTCGTCCAGTAGCAGCCGCATCAGCTCCCCGACGGCAATCGCCGGATGCGTGTCGTTCAATTGGACTGCAAACAGGTCGGCGAACCGCTCGATGCGCTCGCCCCTGAGGTCGAGCAGCCGCAACATGTCCTGCAATGAGCAGGACACGAAGAAGTATTGTTGCGCCAGGCGCAGACGCTTGCCGACCTCGGGCTCATCGTTCGGGTAGAGCACCTTCGACAGTGTTTCAGAAACGACCTTCTGTTCTACCGAGCCGTAATAGTTGCCGAGATTGAAGTCCTGGAAGTCGAACGACTCGACGGCTTCGCTCTTCCAGAGACGCAAGGTATTGCAGGTGTTGACCCGATAACCCAGCACGGGCGTGTCGCAGGCCACGCCCTTCACTTTGCGTGCGGGCTGCCAGATCTCACGATAGCGTCCTTGCGCGTCCGTGAAGCTCTCCGTATAGCCGCCCAAGCTCACGTAGTAGCTGATCTCGGGCCGCACGATCTCCCACGGGTTGCCCTTCTGCAGCCATTTGTCGGTGATCTCGACCTGCCAGCCGTCACGGATCAATTGATCGAAGATGCCGAACTCATAACGAATGCCATAGCCGATGGCAGGAATCTCGAGCGTGGCCAGCGAGTCGAGGTAACACGCAGCGAGGCGGCCAAGTCCACCGTTGCCCAGGCCCGGCTCTTCTTCCAGCGCCTCGATCTCATGAAGGTCTTGCCCCAGCGCCTGCATCGCATCGTGCGCGGCCGACTCCAGGCCCAGGTTCACCAGGTTGTTGCCGAGCTGCGGTCCTATCAGGAACTCCGCCGAGAGATAACAGGCCACCTTCACGTCATCTCGACCATAAGTGCGCACCGTGTCGATCCATTTGGCCAACAGCCGATCGCGCACGCTGTAAGCGAGCGCCATGTACCAGTCATGAGGCGTCGCGATATCCGGATAGCGCCCCTGCATGTACGCGAGATTGTCGAGCACTGCGCGGCGCACCGACTCCGCTGTAGATCCCGTGCGAACGGACTCGTGCGCAGCTGCCGCCGGCGTGGTGGGTTGTATGGAGGCCATGATGCATGTGTCCTGTCGAAGTGTTTGAGCGGCGGATTCAGGCTGACTGTGTTTGCGCGGCCTTCCAACGTGTGAAGTGCTCGCGCAATAAGGCGATGGCTTGATCTGCATCCGGCACGCAGCGTGGGATCTGCAAGTCCTTTTCACTGGCGAGCTCGAGGCCCGGACGCAACATCGATTGTTGAGTCCACTCCAGCAGGCCCTGCCACATCGTGCCGGCGAAGATGAGTGGCACGTCCTTGAGGTGCCGCACCTGCAACAGCTGCCAGATCATCACCGACTCGAGCACCGTTCCAATCCCACCCGGAGCGACGATGTACGCATCCGACATCAGCACGAAGTGTTGCAGGCGCGTGAAGAACGTCTGATGCTCGAACAGCTCGTCGACGTACGGATTGGGTCGTTGCTCGAAGGGCAACGAGACACGGATCCCGATGTTGTGCACCTGTTCCGATGCACGCGATGCCGCGGCGCCTTCGTTCGCTGCCTGCATGAGCCCCGGGCCACCGCCGGTGACGATGTCGCAACCCATCGCGCTCAACGCAGCGCTCATCTGCTTCACTTCTTGATAGACCCAGCTGCCAGGTTGCGTGCGCGCCG
>JBEVDW010000287.1:0-13479 GCA_040513115.1 Steroidobacteraceae bacterium
CGCTGGGTGATCGCGGCTACGAGCTCACAAGTCAGATCATGCAGTTCGTCGAGCGCGTCCGGGGTGGCGTGCTCGGCTCGCTGGGTCTGCTTTTTTTGATCTATACGGTGATCACGACGATCCAGAAGCTGGAAGAGAGCTTCAACTACGTGTGGCGGGTCGAGAAGCCCCGCAGTTTCGCCCGACGTTTCACCGAATACGTCAGCGTGATCGTCGTCGGTCCGGCACTCACCGTTGTGGCGCTGGGCTTACTTGCGACGTTCTCCAGCAGCACGCTGGTTCACGCGCTCGCAAGCCATGAACCGTTCGGCACGATGATCGTCGCGTTGGGCAAGATCACGCCCTATATGCTCGTGATCATCCTGTTCACGTTGCTATATGGCCTCGTGCCGAACACTCGCGTGCACTTCCGTGCGGCACTGATTGGCGGCGCATTCGCCGGCATCTTGTGGGCAACGGGTGGCGCGCTGTTCACCGGCTTCATCTCGCGCTCGAACACGACGCTCGCGATCTACGCCGGCTTCGCGATCATGATCTTCGCGCTCATCTGGCTGCACGTCTCCTGGCTAATTTTGCTTCTGGGAGCCCAGCTCTCTTTCTACGTGCAGAACCCACAATACTTGCGCCCGGGACGGCGTGAGATGCACCTCACCGGCAGCCTCCGCGAGCGCCTCGCTTTGTCGGTGAGTTATCTGATCGCCTGCGACTACGAAAGTCCGCAACAGCGCTGGACGCTGAACAAGCTCGCTGAACATCTGGATATTCCGAGCGCGGCGTTGGCGCCCGTCGTAGACGCATTGGAGGCCAAGGGCTTGCTCGTCGCGACCGATGCCGAAGTGTGGCTGCCGGGGCGTGATCCGGCGAACATCGAGCTCGGCGACATCCTGGATGCCATCCGCAACGATCACGCGGGCCCGAAGCTCAACCGGATTCGAAGCATCGTGTCCGCGGTGAATGTCGCACGTGCGGTGGATGCGGCGATCAGGGAAAGCGTGAAGGGAACGACGCTGAAGGATCTTGTGCGTCAAGGCAGCCTGCACGAAGTGCAGAAATCAGCCGACCGGTCGGCCGGCCACGGGTGATCGAGGCTACTCGCCCGCGATCATCATCTCGCCCAACAACACAGAGCCTATCCTGATACCGCCACGCGCATCGACGTCGCTGCCGACGGCGACGATATCGCGGTACATCTGCTTCAGATTGCCGGCGATCGTGATCTCGTGCACCGGATAAGCAATCGCCCCGTTCTCGACCCAGAACCCGGCAGCACCGCGCGAGTAGTCACCAGTCACGCCGTTGACACCCTGCCCCATCAGCTCGGTGACCACCAAGCCGCGTTGCATGCGGCCCAGGAGCGCATCGAAATCGTCGTTGCCGGACTGCACGATCAAGTTGTGTGTGCCGCCCGCATTACCCGTGGTCTTCAAGCCTAGCTTGCGCGCGGAATAGGTACTGAGCACGTAGCCCGTCAGCACACCGTTCTGCACGAGCTCGCGATCGCGGGTTGCAACCCCTTCGCTATCGAACGGCGCGCTGCCCAACGCCTTGCGCAAGTGCGGTCGTTCCGAGATCTGCATCCACTCCGGAAACACTGACTGACCCGCTGCATCGAGGAGGAACGATGCGCGGCGATACTGACTGCCGCCGCGAACCGCGCCGACAAAGTGACCGATCAAGCCGCGTGCGATCTCCGGAACGAACAGCACGGGAGCACTCGTGGTTGCAATTTTCCGCGCATTCAAGCGCCGCAACGCACGTTGCGCAGCGCGTTCGCCGATAGCGCGTGCATCGTCGAGATCGCGCCAGTCGCGCACGGAGCTATACCAATAATCGCGCTGCATCTCGCCATCGCCTTGCGCGATCACGACGCAACTCAAGCTGTGCATGGTGCTTTCGTAGCCGGCGACGAAACCGAGTGAGTTGCCGAACGCGCGCACGCCACGGTGCGTGGACAGCGTGGCACCGTCCGAATTGCCGATACGCTTGTCGACAGCCAAGGCCGCGGCTTCGCAATTCACCGCGAGATCGCGTGCGGCTTCAGGCGCCAGATTCCAGGGATGATCCAGGTCGAGCTCGGGGATATCACGGGCCAAGGTGTCCGGCTCGGGCAAACCGGCGCAGTCATCTTCAGCCGTGAAGCTGGCGATGCTCAACGCCTTGGCGACGGTTTCGCGAATCGCACGCTCGCTCAGATCCGACGTACTGGCTGCGCCTTTGCGCTGGCCGCGATAGACCGTGACACCCATGCCGCGGTCGCGTTGGTATTCGAGTGTTTCCACTTCACCGAGGCGAGCGGTTACGGAGAGACCGGTGTCCACACTCAATCCCACTTCCGCTTGTGTCGCACCGGCGCGCCTGGCCTCGTCCAAAGCAAGCGCGACCAGCGACTGTAGTTGGGCTCGAGTGAGCAGCGGCTGAGCCGCGGACGTGGTGGCAATGGCGCTCATGATGCGACCGATTCTAACAGCCACCCGGCTTCCCGCTTAGAATCCAACTCTATCAAGCTTGGGCATCGTGCCTGATTTGTATGAATTCCATGACCGATGAGAGCGATGGCACCGGCGCTGAGCGACCGAGCAAATCCGAACGCAAGCGACAGAGCGACGAGTTGCAGCGCCTGGGTGAGGAATTGATCGACCTGCCGCAGGCCGTTTTCGATGACTTGCCGCTGCCGGATGAGCTGCGCGACGCCGTTGCGCTCGCCCGCCGCATCACCAAACACGGTGGGCTCTACCGCCAGAGACAATACATCGGCAAGCTGATGCGCAAGATCGACGCCGAGCCCATTCGCGCCGCCCTGGATCAACGGCGCGATCGGGGTCGCGCGGCAGCACTGCAGTTTCGTCGCGCCGAGCAATGGCGTGATCGATTGATTACCGAGGGCGCAGCCGCCCTCCCCCGCTTCCTCGCGGAGTATCCGCAAGCCCCAAAAGCCGAGTTGACCGAGCTCATGACCCGCGCGTGGCAGGAACGACACGAACAGCGGCCGCCGACCGCGGCACGAGAGCTGTTTCGCTGCGTACGCGATGCAATGGTGCAAACGGAGCAGCGCTAATGCCAGGGTATTCCGGCCGTACCGTTCGCCCTTTGGCCATGATCTGCCCTGCTACAATGCCGCGATGAAACCTCTGGTCGGCATCATCATGGGCTCGGTTTCCGATTGGGAAACGATGCGCTCTGCGGCAGAAACGCTGTCGCGGCTGAAAGTCCCCTTCGAGACGCGCGTCGTGTCAGCCCATCGCACACCGGACCTCCTGTTCGACTATGCCTCCAGTGCGCGTGACCGCGGGCTGGAAGTCATCATTGCCGGCGCCGGTGGCGCAGCTCATCTGCCGGGTATGACGGCATCCAAAACTTCGCTGCCCGTACTGGGTGTGCCGGTGCAGTCGAAGGCGCTCAACGGTCTCGACTCGCTGCTCTCGATCGTCCAAATGCCTGCCGGCATTCCGGTGGCGACGCTTGCGATCGGCACGGCCGGGGCCACCAATGCGGCGTTGCTCGCTGCGGCGATTCTCGCGAACAAATATCCAGCGGTACACGACGAGCTGACCACGTTCCGCCGCGAACAGACAGACAAAGTGCTTGCACAGCCCGACCCGAACGCCCCGCCACAGTCGCATTCATGAAGATCGGCATCATCGGTGCTGGCCAGCTCGGTCGCATGCTGGCTCTTGCAGGCTATCCGTTGGGATTGCGTTTCGTGTTCCTCGATCAAAGCCCGGATGCGCCTGGTGCACAGGTTGGCCAGATCGTCCCGGGCGCGTTCGACGATCCTGCGCGCCTCATGCAATTGGCGGAACAGGTGGACGTCATCACGTTCGATGTCGAGAACGTGCCGGTCGACGCCGTGCGCGCCATCGCCGAGCGCAAGCCCTTCTATCCGCCGGTTCAGGCGTTGGGCGCTTCGCAGGATCGGTTACACGAAAAATCCCTGTTCCGCAGCTTGAAGATTCCCACTGCGCCGTTCGCCGCTGTCGACAGCCTTTCCGACCTGGTGCACGCTGCCGATCGCATCGGTATACCCGGCGTTCTGAAAACGCGGCGCCTGGGGTATGACGGACGCGGGCAGTTCTACATTCGTGGCCCCGGGGATATCGATCTCGCCTGGCAGACGCTCGGCTCCGTCCCGCTCATCTACGAAGGGTTCATCGATTTCACGCGCGAGGTCTCGTTGATCGGCGTGCGCAGCACGAGCGGCGCGACGCAGTTCTACCCACTGGCCGCGAATACGCATCGAGCAGGGATCCTGCGATATTCCTGCGCACCCTTCCGCAGCGCCTCCCTGCAGAGCCAGGCTCAGACGTACATGAGGCGCGTGCTGAAGCAGCTCGACTACGCCGGTGTCCTCACGATCGAGTTCTTCGTCCAGCGCGGGCGGCTCATTGCCAATGAAATGGCCCCACGCGTGCACAACTCCGGCCATTGGACCATCGAGGGCGCCCGCACCAGCCAATTCGAAAACCACATCCGCGCCATCCTGGGACTACCGCTGGGCAGTACCGAGGCCATTGGCCATTCGGCCATGATGAACTTCATCGGCGAGATCCCTAATCTAGAGACTGCGTTGAAGATTCCCGGCGTGCATTACCATAGTTATGGCAAAGAGCCGCGTCCGAACCGGAAACTGGGCCACTGCACGATCAACGTTCCCGCGGCTGGGGCACGCGATAAGGCATTACGACAACTGATCAAATTGTGCGAGCGTTAGCCGGCGTGCCCTCGAATCCGGACCTGTGTCGCCGAATGGAAGCAGCTTTTTTGAAACACGTCGCAACCGCTCGTACACTCGACCCGGCAGCCGGAACTTTCTACGTATGGGTCCCGTTGCTGGCGGATAACGTCAGCGTCTAAGTTACCCTACAGCATGTACCTCGAACTCTTCAGACTTCAGGAACTCCCCTTCCGGCTGACCCCCGATCCGGCGTTCCTGTATTTGTCCAAGCACCACGCCCGCGCCAAGGCGTACATGGAGTCGACGATCTGGTTCACCGACGGCTTCGTCGTGATCACGGGCGAGATCGGTTCCGGCAAGACGACCTTGATCGAGACCTTCCTGAAGGAGCTCGACAAGGACGTCGTGGTGGCACAGATCAACCAGACCCAGGTCACCGCGACCGAATTCCTGCAGACGTTGCTGGTTCAATTCGGCTTCCAACCCTTCAAGATGAAGAAGGCCGAGCTGCTGTCGACCCTGAACGATTTTCTGGTCGAGCAATACGCCAGCGGTCGACGGGTGCTGCTGATCGTCGATGAGGCCCAGAACCTGTCTCAGAAGGTGCTCGAAGAAGTGCGCCTACTGTCGGGTGTGGAAACCACGAAGGACAAGGTCCTGCGCATCATCCTCGCGGGACAGCCGGAGTTGAACGACAAGCTCAACTCACAGTCGATGGTGCAGTTGTCGCAACGCGTGCGTCTGCGCTTCCATCTCACGGCGCTCTCGAAAACCGATACGGCGCTGTACATCCAGCATCGCCTGGAAGTGGCCGGCTCTCAGGGCAGACAGATATTCGAGCCCGACACCTATTCGCTCATCTATCGCTACACCGGCGGTGTACCGCGGTTGATCAACACGTTGTGCGATACGTCGATGCTCGCGGCCTTTGCACGCGACACCGAGGTCGTCAGCGTCGCTGAAGTGAAGTCAGCCGTCGATGAGCTGCAATGGAATGAGTTCGCCCACGGGTCCGTATCGCCGCCCGTGGCACTGTCACGGGAAGTTCCGCGCGAGCTGCCGCGGCGCACGTCGTCGCTGGGCCGCGTCATCGTGGCGGTCAATGGACAAACGAGCGGTGAGCGCGAGTTAACGACGGGACGATTCATCATCGGCCGCACACCGGACAACGATCTGCAGATCGACAGCAAGTACGTGAGCCGGCATCACTGCCAGATCATCACGTCGCTGCATGCCTCGGTCGTCGAAGACTTGAACAGCACCAATGGTATTTACGTCCGCGGCAAACGCGTGCGACGCACGCTGTTGAACGACGGCGATGTCATCCAGATCGGCCAGCACGAGATCATGTATTTCGATGAGCGCATGGCGCGCACGCGTGCAGGTCATGATCTGGAAGATGAAGCCGTACCGATGCTGGATGAAGGTCGCGCCGGAGACCACCACATGGAAGACTCAACGCATGCGGAAGACGACGCTCACCCGGTCGCGACTCGCGCGGATGTCTAGCGGCAGCGATTCAATCGTCGAGTGATTTGACTGTGTATTCCGACTGCGTCGTGCGGTAGTCGCGACGGCGCAGCAGTATCACCAGGCCACCCACGACGGCCAACATTCCCACTACGACCAGAACCGTCGGCCACGGCGCCTCATGCACGAACCAGGAAGCAGCCAACGAGCACGCGCCTGCGAGGACGTAGGCGTAGGGCAATAGCTCGTAAACGGGGCGGGAGAGGTACACGGCGCGCAATCCTAGAGCCAGACAGGTCGAAGCCTGCATGGCGCATCCTACGTGTTCTTTGACTTGCGCCACACAGTTTCAGGTATTTGACGCAGCCCTTGGGCCTACTGGGTAGCCGTACCGCCCACAGTCAATCCATCCACCCGCAACGTGGGCTGCCCTACCCCAACCGGCACGTCCTGACCCTCCTTGCCGCAGGTTCCGACGCCCTCGTCGAGCTTGAGGTCGTTACCGACCATCGATACCCGGCGTAGCACATCCGGTCCATTGCCGATCAGCGTCGCACCTTTCACAGGCCGCGTGATCTTGCCGTTCTCGATCAGGTACGCCTCGCTGGCCGAGAACACGAACTTGCCCGACGTGATATCGACCTGCCCACCGCCGAAGTTGTGGCAGTACAGCCCGTTGGGGACCGAGGCAATGATGTCCTCCGGTGAGTGCTTGCCCGCCAGCATGTACGTGTTCGTCATGCGCGGCATCGTCACGTGAGCGAAGGACTCGCGCCGGCCGTTGCCTGTGGGTGCCACACCCATGAGGCGTGCGTTGAGTTTGTCTTGCAGATAGCCGCGGAGCACGCCGTTCTCGATCAACGTCGTGCACTGTGTCGGCGTGCCTTCGTCGTCGATGTTCAAAGAGCCGCGACGTGATCCCAGCGTGCCGTCATCGACCACCGTGCATTGTTCGGAGGCGACGAGCTGACCGATGCGGCCAGAGAACGCGGAAGTGCCTTTGCGGTTGAAGTCGCCCTCCAATCCATGGCCGATAGCTTCGTGCAACAACACGCCGGGCCAGCCCGGACCCAGCACCACCGTCATCGTGCCCGCTGGCGCAGCGACTGCATCGAGATTGACGAGCGCGCTGCGCACGGCTTCATTCACCAACGCTTTCCAACGATCACCGCGCAGGAAGTTGGACATGTCATAGCGGCCGCCACTGCCGCAATAGCCCTGCTCGCGCCGTCCTTGATGCTCTACGATCACAGAGACATTCATGCGCACGAGCGGTCGCACGTCGGCTGCGACCGTGCCGTCGCTCGCCATCACGAGAATGACCTCGTGCGTACCCGACAAGCTCGCCATTACCTGCGTGACGCGCGGATCCAGGCGCCGCGCTTCCTGATCGACCTGCTCCAACAACTTGATCTTGTCCGTATCGCTCAAGCCTGCGATCGGATCGATCGGCAGGTACAGCTGATGTCCGCTGGTACGTCGCCACGCCTGCAACGAATGACTCTGACCGCTGCGCGCGATGGCGCGTGCAGCCTCCGACGCTTCCGTCAGCGCTGGCAGCAGAATTTCATCCGAATACGCAAAGCCTGTCTTCTCGCCCGCCAGCGCGCGCACGCCTACGCCTTGCTCGATGCTGTGAGCGCCGTCTTTGACGATGCCATCCTCTAGAGCCCATGACTCTTCGCGGCTCAACTGGAAGTACAGATCGGCGTAATCGACGCTGTATCCCATCACGTTGCCCAGCACGTTCGCGATGCGATCCTCATCCAGGCCCGACGGTGCGAGGATCGTTTCACGCGCCAATGCGAGCGGCTCAGGTGCGCCCGAGAAAGTGGGCAGTTCCAGATGTAGAGAGGTTGCGGTAGTAGCCATGGATTCCGTGATTCGTTGAAGGGAGCGCTAGGGCGCACCCATTGCCAGACGACGATGCGTCACGCACGGGAAGCGCTCGCGCAGCTCGGATTGAACGCTGAGGTCGATGTCGGCGATTGCAAGTCCCACGCCGTCGCGCTTGCGATTCAGCACCTCGCCCCAGGGATGCACGATCATCGAATCGCCGTAGGTCTCACGGCCATTCGCATGAAGCCCCCATTGCGCGGGCGCTAGCAGGTAACACAGGTTCTCGATTGCGCGCGCGCGAATGAGCACTTCCCAATGCGCGAGTCCCGTCGGGGCAGTGAACGCCGAAGGTAAACAAAACACCTGCGCGCCTTGGGCCAGCAGACCGCGAAACAGCTCGGGAAAACGCAGGTCGTAACACACTGCCAGCCCGAGCCGGCCGATTGGCGTATCGACGACGACAGGCGTATCCCCGGCAGCGATCGTGGCCGACTCGCGATAGCGCTCTTCGCGGCCCGGCAGGTCGACGTCGAACAGATGAATCTTGTCATAGCGAGCTGCCAGCCCACCGCGGGCATCGAAAACCAGCTCGGCCGCGGCGACTTTGTTCGGCACCCGCTCGGAGCGGATGGGGATGGTGCCAGCAACGATCCATAGGCCGAGCTCACGGGCCGTCGCGGCAAGGAAGCTCTGGATCGGACCGTCCCCCAAGGGTTCCGCCACAGCGAGCTTCTCGTGCTCATTGCGGCCCATGATCGCGAAGTTCTCAGGCAGGGCCGCAAGCACCGCACCTTGATCGCGCGCCTGCTCGAGCAGGCGGCGAGCGGTATCCAGGTTGATTTGCACCTCGGGCGCTGAGGTCAATTGGAGGACGGCGGCTGTTGGCATGTAAGGCGTGGCAAGAGCGGCAGACGCCGCTACCTGTACACGTTTCCACCCCTACGCGTCTACACCCCGTGGACCTGCAACCTATTCGCTGGCACCGGCCCGCACACGTGCATCACCCAGGCTCCGCGATGTCTCGGCCGCCTCCTTGGCCTGTTCGCCGTGGACGCGCTCCACGAGCGGATCTTCCCAGCTGCCGGTAATGCGGTAATAGCCGCGGGTCACGCCCTTCAACGGTTCTTTGAAGATCTGAGAAAACAGCAGCACTGCGGCGGCCACAGCCGGTCCACCGGCCAGAGCACCCGCAACCGGAAGCGACGCGCCGAGCTTGCCCGTGACCACCGCTGTCTGGTCGTAGTCGTGCGCTTCCAAACCGGTTCTGCCGGCGAGGCCTATCTCCGTCGAAGGACCGCTGACGATGAGATTGCTCGTATAGGCATTACCGTCGTGCAGATCGAAATCGCCGTGGATCGTGTCGAACGTGAGTCCTGCGCCCGTGAGGTCGGTGAAGTCGAGCGACAGACGCCGCGGCAGCGCCGCGAGACTGAACAGGCCCAACACACGCCCTGCGCCGGGCTCGAGCTTCAACAGCTGCCCTTGATCGGCCTGTATCGTCAACCGGCCGGTGGCCCGAGTCAGCCACTTTGCAGACAGGCCGCCTGGCCAGGACAACCTGCCCTTCACCTCCGCATGCTTGGCCTGCATGAAGGGGGAATAGTTGAAGGCCGTGAGCGTGTCACGCACGTCGGTGCTCGCCATCAACATGTCCAGCGTGGTCAGGTGACCAGCTGGCGTAAGCAACCAGTCGCCGCTCGCTTCTCCTTCGTAGCTCGAGCCGCGCACTTCGGCCTTGTCGATGTGCACGCCCTGCGGCACGCGCGAAAGCTGCAGCTGCAACTCGCCCATGCCGTGATCCTCCACGGCGAAGTTGCGCACGTGTGCTCGCAGCGAGGGCAGGCGACGCGGATCTGTCTCCTCGCTCGCCTGCTCGCCTTCAGCCGTTGCGGCGCGCGCCGGCAGGACGAGGCTCTCCAGATCCGCAGTGAGCACATCGCCGCCCGCAAAGCTGTAAGGCACTTGCAGACGACCCGCAGCCTGAGGCGCGTTGACATCGACGCGCCAGCTGCGCTCTTCCGCCTGCAACAGACCGCGCACGTCACGCCAGCGATAGCCGAACAAGCCGAACTCGCCGATCTCGAGATTCGCGGCACGGAGGACATCGGACAGCTTCAGACCACTTTTCGATTCGCCACTGCCCTCCGGCGATTGCAGTGCGAGCCAATCGTCGAGAATGAACGTGTCAACGTGTCCTTCGAGCCGCACACCGGTATGAGCGGGCAAGCTAGGGGTCTCACCATCCGCACGCACGCCGGCGCGATCGAAGCGCCAGCCAGTGTCATCTTCCGCGATGCGGCCCACGCCGCGCGCTGCGCCGAACGTCGCGCGCACCACCGCTCCGGACTCTTGCAGCTCGAGGTCTGCAGAGAGCGGTCGACGATCGCCAGCATCCTTATGAAGCGGTACCGGCAACTCGACCGTCGTACCGTCCATCTCCAGGGCCACATGCGCGGCAGTGCCTGTAATCGATTTGCGCGGGCCCAGTTGCACGTAGCCGGACCATGCGCTGTCCCCCAGTAAGTGCACGCCCGATGGCAAGCGCAACAGCGTCGCAAGTTCAGGGGCCTGCAGCGTTCCCCGCGCCTCCAGCATCGAGACTTGGCCTTGCGGCTTGATGTCCACGACCACAGGCCCACCGAGCCATTGCCCGCGCAACGCACCCGAGTGAACTTGCTGGTTCACCACGCGCAACGAGCCGCTCACTCGGGCTGCGGGTTTCTTGATCGCATCGTGATCGACCCACGCATTCGCGACCGTCGTGTCGATTTCCACGTGGCGCACGGCGAGATTCTTCAAGGGCAACGTGAGATCCGCGGCGTAGCTGCCGCTGCCATGCCCCGTGAGTCCCATGAACACCGGACCCAGCGACGGAGCCAGAGGGCTCGTTTGCAGATAGCGGAAGGCCTGATCGATGTCGCTGTGCGCGCGCACCTTCAGCACGAGCACCGCCTGTTTGAAATCGCCGAACTCTGCCGTGCCGCGTTCCAATTCGATGCCGCCGAGACGGCCGGACAGGAGCTCACCGCGCATGCCGGCATTGTGGAATTCAACGTTGGCATTCACTTCCGTTGCAGGCAGCCATTCGGGTTGATAGTCCAGCGTGAATCCTTCGCAGGTGGCATGCGCCAGGAAATCGCCGCCGCCATTGCGAAATGGAAACTGTCGTGTCGCTCCCGAGAGCTTCACCGTGGCGTGCGGCACATGGCCTGCAACGAACGCGCGATCCAACCATTCGAGTGTCTTGTCGCCGAACTGATTGGCAGGCAGGTACCGCGGCGCCGCGTGCACGTCGAGATCGAAAGCCTCCGCGGTGAGATCGATCTGCGGCGATGAACCGTCGCGCGGGAACGCGAGCTTCACATGCGCTTCAACGCGGCCGTGAGGATTGGCCAGGTCCACCTGATCTGCTTGCAGCAGCCAACCCGTTGGCGTGCGCGACCACTCGAGCTCACCGTCGAGACTATCGAGTGCGAGCTCCTCTCTGAACGTCTTGGGCCACTGGAACGTCAGCGGCGTCCGATCGAGCTTGAGGGTGCCGCCGCGTTCATTCGCGTCGAGCATTGCGGTCACGCGCCCGAGCCCGGGGATGCGCCCGACGGGAGCAAACTTCACGTCCTGTAGCAGAGCCTGCACGTGATACGTCGGCTGCTCGGCGCCACGGCGGTAAGTCACATCGACATCGTTCAGCGCACCGGAGAGCTCCAGCGCGCGGACTCGCGCCAGATCTTCGCGTTCTGGCAGCCAACCGAGCAGTGGCCACAGCGGACCCAGCGCGATGCGATTCGCCTTGGCATCCCACGCCTCCAGCCCACGTTCACCGAACGTCCAGCTCGCATCGATCCGAGCGGGCTTACCGCCGCGATCTGCCGCACCGAGATCCAGCTTGTCGACTTCGAGCCGCCACTCGTTACGAATGCGGCGGAGCTCGATAGCCGCAGACAGACGGTCGTAGCTCACGCGCGCAGGCAACACTTTGGTGGGCGGCGGGGATTGCGGAACCGCCTGCTCCGGCGGGTGCACCACACTGGCCGCGTTCATCTCTGCAGAGGAGTTGATGATCAAGGGCGCCGCCGCCGGGATTGGCATGCTCCAGCTCGGCAGGCTGGCGACGAGATCGCGCGCATCGAGCGTGCCCGTCAGATCCTGCAAGCTCGCGCCTTGCCAGCGGCTGCGTACGTGCAGCGAAGCGATGCCATTGAGCTCGCGCATCGCATCGGGCGCCACCGATTCGCGCCAACGCGCGAGCTGCAACGAATCGGCATGCAGCTCTGCTTCGGTCTGCCAGGACTGCGCGCGTTTGAGATCACCGCTCAAACGCAGATTGAACCGCAGCGCGCGACCGAGCGCGGCGGGCAAGTCGCTCGAGCCTTCGACTTGCAATCCGCCCGCACTGCGCCGCAACTCCAGAGCGACTTTCGATAGCATCCAGGGTTGACGCGCATGCTGTTCATCCACGAAGCGCACACGCGCATCACGCACTCGATACCGCCCTTCCGGAAGCCGGCTCAAGTCGAAGGGTCGATCCGGATCCTGAGATTGAAAGCCGATGACCTGGAATTTTCCTGCGCTCGTGCGCATGACTCCCAGCTCAGGACCATCGAGGGAAATGCGACCCACCACGATACGGCGTTCGAACAGCGACCGCGTCAGAGAGAGCGATACGGCGCCGCGTCTTGCGGAGGCCAGTACGTGTTGATCCGGCGTGCGCAGTACGGCACCCCAGAACACGACTTCAGGACCATACCAATGCAGACTCGTATCGACGCGACGAAACTCGATGGTCAGGCCTGTCTGCTCCTTGACCAACGCCTGCAGGCGCGCTTGATATTCGGGCACACGCGACAACGCGGTGTTCAACGCGACAAACACGCCCACGACCAGGAGCACCAGAGCAATCAAGGCTCCGGCCAGCCAGCGTCGCAGTCGATAGGTGCGCTCGGAAGACATCGCGGAAACGGCTACGCAGTGGACCACATCACATCAACACCACGTCGTACTGGTCCTGTTGATACAGCGCTTCGGTTTGCAAGCGGATCGGCTTGCCCGTATGCACTTCCAGCTCGGCCAGTGCGGCGGACTCCTCATCGAGCAAGCGCTCGATGACATCCTGATGCGCCAGCACCATCAGCTCCTGGAACTGGAACTGACGGGATTGTCGCAGGATCTCGCGAAAGATCTCGTAACAGACTGTTTCGCTCGTTTTGACGAACCCTCGCCCTTCGCACGTAGGACAAGCCATACACAGCATGTGTTCCAGGCTCTCGCGCGTGCGCTTGCGAGTCATCTCCACCAACCCCAGCGGCGACACGGACGAGATGTGCGTCTTCGCATGATCGCCCGTGAGCGCTCGCTCCAGCGATTGCAGCACCTGACGGCGATGTTCCTCTTCGACCATGTCGATGAAGTCGATGATGATGATGCCGCCCAGGTTACGTAGACGTAACTGTCGAGCGATGGCAACCGATGCCTCGAGGTTCGTGCGGAAAATCGTTTCT
>JBEVDW010000288.1:0-3387 GCA_040513115.1 Steroidobacteraceae bacterium
CCAGCGCGTGGTCCAGGTCGCGAAATACGGGCTGATGCGAGCGAACGTAGCCGGATTGGCGAGCGGGCCATGCAAGTCCGCCAGTGTCATCGCCATGCTGATCGCGTCTTCGCGCGTGATCACCGTGTGCTCATCGCAGAAGCTCGCGTACCCCTCGAGATCGTCGAGCAGCACGATCGAATTGCACGTGTCGGAATCCGATCGTGCATGGCGCGAGCGCGGCGATTCGATCTTCAGCAGCGGACGCACGTGGTTGTAGAAATGGGTCTCCGCGTGCGTGCTGCCGTTGAGCTTGTAGCTGATCCGATGGATGAGCGCTTGCGAGGACTTGGCGAAGACACTTGCAGGAAGAGCTGCAGCTCTGCCGGCATCGTTGTAATCGATGTAGATACGCCGCCTGCCGCTGGTGCCGTCGTCAGCCGGACCCAGATGATAAGAAGTGACACGTGCTCCCGGCTGATCCTTGCACAACACGGCGGTCAGCCACTCGGGCGTGATCGACTCATAGGTGATCGGAATGTCTTCTGCTGTGACTGCCTTGCGGCCGCTCGCCCGGTCTTCTTCGTAGAGCCGTTTGATCTTCTCGATTTCTGGATCTTGCATATCGCCTCGTTGCAGCCGTGATACGTCAAGCCTCGCGACCATACCGATGGTGCTTGTCCGAAAGGATGAACTCGACCTGCCCTGCGCCGCGGCCAGTCTGCCCCGACGGCGATGTGACAGTGACTTCACCCAGATATTCGATCCCCGTGATCGGCTTGGTGAAATCGAGATTGGCATTGAAGCCGCCATTCACGCGCGGATCCAGGTTGTACGGCTTGTAGACGACGGGTTGGCGTGAGAAGTCGAACTCGTCCCATTCCAGCGCCAGCTCTTCCGACCCGTGATAGCTGTGGAAGGTCCCGCCATCCTTCCAGCTTCCGGGTGTATATCCCATCGTGACGATCATCCACGGGGGCGTTCGAAATGCGTAGTCGAGAGTCCACTCACGTCCCTCCGCGTCACCGACCTTGAGCGCGGCACGGCGCAGGATGCGACTGTCGGGATAGAACTCGATGTCATGTTCTATCGTCTTGATCCGCGCCGACAGATCACCGTAACCCTGCTGCAGCACGCCTTCAGGCGGTGTACCGAAGACATCATCGAGCTTTCCCTGCGTGCCATCCGCCGCTTCATGCACCTGCAAGGTACCGCTGAACGGCTCGGCCGTGAACACGGACCAGAACCGGAATGCGCGCGGCGTTCCGGATTCCTTCGGGGGCAGCAGCTTGGGATCCGGTCCGAACGGTGGGCGCTCCGTGTACAGACCCCAACTTCGATCGCGCAGCGCATTCCATTCCTTGTGGTCAACGGACCAGCGCTGCGCGCCCACACGGAGCCAGCCCGACGCCTTCCCCGACTGACAATAGCGCGATTGTTCCGTGGTCCGGCGGCCGCGGTTGAATGCAATGTTCTCGCCTTCCAGCACAGGCGGCGCCACTGCGTCCCACACCACGTCGAAGCCGATCTCCGATGCGTTCTCCTCCAGCACGAGGCGAATCTTCTTCAAGGGCTCGACGAACTCCATCTTGAATGGACCCACGTTCAGCGAGAAGTCGCGGCGCCAACAGCGACTGAAACGCACGGTGCGCTGAATGCCCGCGATGTTGACCAGCGCATAGCCGCCGATCATGTCCGTATTCGGGTTCACGCGCGCACCGCAGCCGACGAACATCTTTTCCTTTGCATTCATGAACGCGAACCAATAGCCGTCGTCCCAGTTGTAGTCGGTCGACGGTATGTAGCTGAACGGACGCGCCGCCTGATGCACCGGAAACTCGTCGTACGGAGTAATGATCATGGAACTTCCACTTTCGAACGAAGACGCTAGCGGACATCGATCGACGCGCCGCCAACATTCTGTGAGGGCCAACGCTCGAATGTAGCGCCAGCCGGTGTGGGCGCAAACCGCGTTTGGAATCTTCAGCGACCTTCTTCCACATTTCGCCGGCCGCTCAAGCCCACTTTGGAGTGCATGGCAAGAACCTTCCACGATAAACGCTTGCCGGGTTCAGTTGCGTCGCGAAACATCCGTCCGACACCCGGTGGTCTGCTCGTTACAGCCCTCGCACCCGCCGCAGCGCGCTATCGATCCCATCAATGTGCTTGAGTGGCGCGGCGCGAGCTTTTTTGTCTGCGTATCGAAAGGAAAGGCATGTCAGAGTTTTTGGCGTGGAAGGCGGACCCGAGCCGCTACTTTGGGGTCTCGGATCCGACGTTCGAGAAATTGCGCAAACCGTTGCCGAAGAATGCCCCGTATGAGCTGGTCGAGACGAGCTACTTCGGATTCAGCATTCCCGAGGAGAAGATTCACTGCGAGATCTATCACTGGGCACACCCGAAGTTCGGCGTCACCAGCGGCGGCATCATGATCTTCCAGGGTAACAAGCGCTATCAGTGGGAAGGAGACTTCATCGAGTATCGCAACTATCAGCCGCTTCCCGATGACATCACCGATTGCACCTACGCCGATGGCGTCACGGTCAGGATGATCAAGCCCATGGAGGAGTTCGAGATCCACTTCGAGGATGCCGCCACCAGCACGTCAGTGCATTTCACTTCGAAAGCAATCATGCCGCCGGCCTTCCGCCCGACGGGTGGTCACATCACGCAGGCGCTGAAGACAACCGGCACGCTCGTCCTGCACGGCAGGTCGTACAAGATCGACAACTACTTCACGCGCGACCGCTCCTGGGGAGACCCGCGGCTCGAGACACGCCTCGACATTCCGCCGATCGGTTGGCACGTCGGTGTGTTCGGCGACGACCTGGCCTTTCATGTCACCAACTTCGAAAGCGCCGACATGAACCCGCTCATTGCCCGGCGCTATCCGGCGATGGCGAATGGACAGAATCACATCTGGGGTTACCTCTGGAAGGCAGGAAATGTGCTCGGCATCAAATCCAGCAGCAAGGTAATCCACCGTGAGGCTGGCAGTCTGGTTCCGACCCACGTGCAACTACGGATCATCGACGAGAATGACGAGCGCTACGACATCGAGGGCAGCATCGTGGCGCGCCTGCCCATGAGCGTGTGGCCGAACATGACCTTCTTCTTCGCCCTGACCCAATGGACGCTCAAAGGCGAGAGCCGCGTCGGTTGGGGTGATACGCAGGATGCCATGTTCGATCAGTTCCTCCGGGAGAGCTCAGCGCATGGCGCGCTCAGTTCGAAGTGAGTCCACGCGATGAATCCCGTGCGCATGGGAATTCTGGGCTGCGCAGGGGTTGCCGAGTATGCGGTGATGGCTGTGCTGCCCCAGGTGGCCGAGCTCGCCGTCGTGGCCGTTGCTTCGCGCGATCGCAGCAAGGCTGAAGCGTTTGCGCGACGTCACAAGATCGAAAGCAT
>JBEVDW010000289.1:0-17126 GCA_040513115.1 Steroidobacteraceae bacterium
CTTCAAACGCGGCTCGACTTCACGCCGGAAGAACGTGCGGGTCGCGTCGCGAAACATCTCGAGCTCTTCGCCGTATGCGCTTTCCATTGGGTACTGCCTCTATAAGTCTTGCTGGTAAAGTCCTGCTCAACTCCGATCAGAAGTGCGCCTCTAACGTCAGCCCATACGTGCGCGGTGCTTGCGGCGAGTACTTCGTGCTCGCGTTCGTGCTCTGTTGCAGGAACGAGTAGTACTTCTCCTCGGTCAGGTTGTTGCCCCACAGGCGCAAGGCATATTTCTCATCGGCAAAGGACAGGCGGATCGATGCATTGAGCAGATCGTAATCCGGCTGCTCGACGTCTGGGTTGTTATCCGCATCGAAGAAATAGCTGTCGCTGTGCAGCCAGGAAACCGCCAGATCCGTCGGTATCGCACCCAGGTCCATACGATAGATGACGGACAGATTCGCAGAGAAAGGCTGCGTATGGATCGTGTCCAGGCCAGCGAGGTTGCACACGCGCTGCGCAGTGGTGGGCAAGCCGACGCGGGCCGGATACGGCGGCACGGGCGGCGTACAGCCACCGGGCGGCGGATCGACTGGCGCGTTCGGCGGCGTGGGGAAGAACTTGGGACCGCCAGGAAACTCGTCGTACTCACCATCGTTGACTGCAAACGCAGCACTGACAGTCAGCGCGTCGATGGGCTCTGCAGTGATGGTGACGTCGAATCCCTTGATGGTCGCTGCACCCGCATTGGTGATGAACGCTGAGCCACCCTGGGTCGTCTGTACCTGAATGTCCTTGTAATCGTAGTAATACGCCTCGGCATTCACGCGCAGCCGATTGTCGAGCCATTCGCTCTTGATGCCCGCCGTGTAGGCATCGATCTGTTCGGGATCCACGGCCGGCGGTCCGACTCGCGCGCCCGGTGCAACGCCCGTCAGGTTGAAGATGCCGCTCTTGAAGCCGCGGTTATAGGCGACATAGGCCATGAGATCGTCCGTGAAGCGATAGTCCAGGGACACCCTGCCGCTGACCTTGCTGAACGTTTCCTCGTCCGGATAAGGACCGAACGAGGCCGGTCCGAACGTCGAGCTGCCAGTGAACTCACGCTTGTCGCGCGTGTAGCGCGCACCCACCGTGAGATTCGTCTTCTGCAGCACTTCCGCGGTGACTTCGGCAAAGCCGGAGTACGAATCGCTCTTCTGTTTGCCGAACTGGCCCGCAGCGCCGGCAGCGCCGAACTGCAACCCGAGGTAGTCGGCATCGTAGATCGACTTGTCGTGCAGGTAGAACACACCCGCCAACCAGCGCAATTTCGAATCTTGCGGTGACAGCAGCTGGAACTCCTGCGTGAACGTCTTGGCGCTCATGTCGATGAAGGCATCGAAGAAGCGCAGCGGCGTGGCATCCGTATCCTGGTTCTGATCGATCTCTATCTTGCTGTAGGCACTGATGCTGACGAGCGTGAACGCATCGAACTCGTGTCTGATCTTCGCGCTGCCCTGCTGGAGCTTGTTTTCCAGGTTGTTGTCGTAGTTCGTGCTGTAGTCCCAGAAGCCCAGATTCGACGGATCGAAGCCGCCCAAGCCGAATGTGCCGGGTGCAGGGCGACCTGCCAGACCCTGATTGCCTTTGACGTCGTCGTAACTGCCGGTGAGCAGCACTGAGGTTTCGTCGCTGGGTTTATAGAGCAGCTTCGCACGGAAGCCACCGGATTCCTCGGTGTAGACGTCCTCACCGGACGTGAGATTCTCGCCCCATCCGTCGTCCTGATTCTTGAGACGTGCGGCGAGGTTGACGGCAACGGTGTCGCTGAGTCCGACCGTGCCATAGAACTGGCCCGTATAGGTCTGAAAGTTGCCCACGGACGCCGCCACATCCATCGAAGGCTCGAAGCTCGGATCGCGAGTGTGAATGTGAATCACACCGCCGGTCGCATTGCGTCCGAACAGCGTGCCCTGCGGCCCCTTCAACACTTCGACCTGCTCGATGTTGTTGAACTCGAAGAACGACGTCGCCGCATTGATGAGATACACATCGTCGACGTAGGTCGCGACGGACGGCTCATTGCCAACGGTGCTGCTCGGGCTGCCGACGCCGCGAATGAAAGGTAGCGACGACGTCGACGCTCTGTTCATCGTGAGGCCCGGCACCGCTTCCGCCAGCGTCGTGGGATCCTTGATGCCGAGCATTCCCGCCGATTCGGCGGTGATCGCGGTGACCGCGATCGGCACATCCTGCAGGTTCTGTCGCACGCGCTGCGCGGAGACGACGACTTCCTCCACGCCTCCGGTTCCGCTTTTCGTCGAGCTCGACGATTGCGCGTCGGCGGAGGTCGAGGTCAACACCATCGCGAGCGCCAGCGCGTTGCCCGCGCCCAGCCAAAAGCGATTGCGATCTAGCATGGCCCGTCCCCCTTGATGGCCGGATGAAATCGGTACCTGCGCGCCTCGAGTGCGCGCGGTGTATTGCTTTAGTTACCTTTCCAGTCGGGCTTGCGTCGTTCGACCCAGGCACGCAAACCCTCTTTGGCATCGTGACTTTCGTACACGACGCGCGCGAGCGGATACGTGTCCTCACGCATCATCGTTGCAAAGTCCGGAACGTCGAGACACGTATAGGCAATCTGCTTGCTACAACGCGTCGCGAGCGGCGCGCATTCGGCAATCTGCTGCGCCCAGCGCATGGCCGTGGGCATGAGCTGCGCTGCGGGCACGACTTCATTCACAAATCCAAGCGACTTCGCTTCCGCCGCGCTCACATTGCGTCCGGTGAGAACGATCCCCAGCGCCTGCTTGATGCCGATATCGCGCGTCAGGCGTTGCACTCCACCGGTGATCGCCGACCAGCCGATCTTCGGCTCCGGCAATGCAAACACCGCCTCTTCCGCCGCGATGAGCAGATCGCACGCAAGTGCAATTTCGCAGCCGCCGCCCATGGCGAACCCATTGATCGCACCGATGATGGGCAGCGGATAATCGGGTCCGCGCTTACCGATGCCTGCAAAACCCATCTCCGGCAACTCGGTATCTCCGGACTCGACGACATATTTGAGATCGTCGCCGACGCAGAAGCCGCGGCCCTCTCCGGTCAGCACGATGACACGCACATTCGGGTTGCCGGGCAGCTCGTCGAAAATGCGCGCAATCTCGTGCTGAACAGTCGGATTCAGGGCGTTCAATTTCTCCGGCCAGCAGAAGGTGATCACTGCAACGCCGTCTTCGATACGCAGATCAGGCGCCGTCTTCACGTCACTCATGTAGTAATCGTAGTCGTGGGGTGAGCAATGGTTGGCTGCGCGCAGCAGCGAGCGACAATAGAGCAACCGCTTTAATACGGCAATAGGTGCATTGCTCGGCGACACGCCGTCTCGCGATCGTCTGCATCGGATCAATTGCAATCGCACCACCACATTCCATTCGCTGCGGTGCAACTGCTTGCGAGCGCATCACCAGCGCTCGAACGTTGAACCGCACGTTGACACGCTCCATGCCGCGAACCGCGCCCCTCGATGTGTAAAGCTTCAGGCCGAGTAACGTATGCTTGGATGATGAAACATTCGCGCACAGCCGCAGACCACACTGCCGCACCGACAGGCCTGCGCCTGCAGAAAGCGCTCGCCGATGCGGGACTTGGCGCGCGCCGCGAGTGCGAGGACATGATTGCCGTCGGGCGCGTGAAGGTGAACGGTCGCGTCGTAAAGACGCTGCCGCACTTCATCGACCCGGAACGCGATCTCGTCGAAGTCGATCACGAGGTCGTCGAGCTGCGCGCTGCGACCGCTGCGCGTCCTGCACCGGAAGCGTTCAAGTACGTGCTCTTGAACAAGCCGAAGAACGTCATCACGACGACGCGCGACGAGCTCGGACGACGCGATGTCGTGAGCTTGCTGCCACCCGCGTTGCGCGGACCGCAACGTCTCTACCCCGTGGGCCGCCTGGACGGCGATTCAACCGGTTTGCTGCTGCTGACGAACGATGGCGATCTGGCCTATCGCCTCACGCATCCGAGCTTCGGCGTGACCAAAGAGTATCGCGTGCTCGTAGCGGGCCTGGCTGATGAGGAACGCCTGCAGGCGCTGCGACACGGCCTGTATCTCGTGCATTCCACGACGGATGGTGAGCGCATGACCAAGCGAGCAGCGCTGGAGTCAGTGCGTATCGTGAAGCGCTTCGTGGATCGCAATCGCGGCGATCGCACGTTGCTGTCGATCACTCTGCGCGAGGGTCAGAATCGTGAAATCCGCCGCCTGCTCGCGCGAGTTGGCTTGAAGGTGCGCGAGCTGGAGCGCGTCGCCATCGGGCCGCTGCGCAATCCTGGACTGAAGTCGGGCGAGAGCAAGTTGTTGGGCAAACGCGATGTGGAGCGGCTGCGTGCGGCGGCTTCGGGAGCAACTATCGAGGCAGATGCTCGTCCTAGGCGTGCTTCAGCAGGATCCCGTCGGCACGCTCAGGGCGAACGGAAGCGGATGACCGACTAACGCTGCTTGACCGGCCGTATCAAGGCTTCCTGCGACACCGACGCGACCAGCTTGCGTTGACGATCGTAGATCTGGCCGCGTAACAACCCGCGACCGCCAGTCGCAAAGGGACTATCGGCTTCGACGAGCAACCAATCGTCGAGGCGGGCCGGATGATGAAACCACAGCGCGTGATCGAGGCTCGCCAGCATCACGTCGCTGTTCATGCCGGTCATCACATGCTGCTGCGTTGCCACCGCAGCCAGCCCCCAATCAGACAGGTACGCGAGCCCTGCCATTTGCGTCACCTCATCACCCGAGATGGCACTCAGCACCCGAATCCAGTACAGCCCGCGCGAGGTCTGCGCGCGCCGTAGATAGAAGTCCTCGAAGTTCACCGGGCGAGTCTCGATCAACATCTTGTGCGACATGCGCTTGGCTGCATCCGGGGGCAGGCGATCGCCGAACTGGGCGGCGATCTGTTGCATGTTCAGCAGCTCCTCCGGCCCTGGCACATCGACGTCGAGCAGGCGCTCGTGCTCGAATCCGGACTCCTCCCGATGGAAGGACACTTCCATACTGAAAATCGTGCGCGCTTTCTGTCGCGCCACGACGCGGCGTGTGGAGAAACTGCCACCATCGCGCGTCAGCTCCACGTCATAGATCACCGGCATGTCGAGCGAGCCGGGCAAGAGAAAATAGCCGTGCAATGAATGCGGCCTGCGAGCTTCCACGGTCATCGCCGCAGCGCGCAGTCCCTGGCCGAGGATCTGGCCACCGTAGAGCGAGCCGTTGATGTTGCGCTGGCTGGCGCGACTGCGAAACAGATTGAGATCGAGCTGCTCGAGATTGAGCAAGTCTTCCAGGCTCGGAATCGAGATTGCTGGGGATGCGGTGCTACTCATACATCACGCTGTGCCGATTCCGTTGTAACTGAGCGCGAGCGTCACGCAAAAATCTGTCGCTGTAAATGCGATCGGGCTTGTAAGCTGCCGCTCGCGCATGACTTCCTCCCGCCTCGCCTTCGATCTGCCGATCTCGACCGCCTTGCCCGAGCTGCTGGCAGCGCTCGAGCGGCAAGCGAATGTCGTTCTTCAAGCGCCACCGGGTGCCGGCAAATCGACGTTGGTGCCACTCGCTTTGCTGGACGCACCGTGGCTCGGGCAGCGCCAGGTCCTGATGCTGGAACCGCGGCGGCTCGCAGCGCGCGCGATCGCCACCCGCATGTCGGACCTTCTCGGCGAACGCGTGGGCACGCGCGTGGGTTATCGCACTCGCTTGGAAACGCGCGTAAGTCCTGCGACGCGTATCGAAGTCATCACGGAAGGCATTCTGACGCGCATGCTGCAGCAGAATCCCGCCATCGAAGACATCGCCGTGGTGATCTTCGATGAATTTCACGAGCGCAACCTGCAAGCGGATGTCGGACTGGCCCTGTGTCTGGACGCACAAGGCGTGCTGCGCCCCGACCTGCGACTACTGGTGATGTCGGCGACGATTGCGACAGCCGGCGTCGCCGCGCTGATGCACGACGCTGCCATCGTCAGCTCGCAAGGGCGGATGTTTCCTGTGGACCTGCGGTACTCCGCGCGCAGCGTTCGCGACTTGCGCGATCTGCCGGCGCTCGTGAGCTCCACCGTGCAGGAGGCGCTGACCGCACACCAAGGCGACGTGCTCGTGTTCCTTCCGGGTCAAGGCGAGATTCGCCGCACACTGTCGTTGCTCGAAGCACGCACGTTGCCGCAGAACACGTCCGTGTTGCCGTTGTACGGCGAGCTCGACGTCAAGGCTCAGGATCTCGCGTTACAGCCGGCCGCGCCGGGCCGGCGCAAGGTGGTGCTGGCCACGAACATAGCGGAGACCAGCCTCACGATCGAAGGCGTGCGCGTGGTGGTCGACAGCGGATGGGAACGACGCATGCGCTTCGACCCGGCCACTGCGATGAACCGGCTCGAAGCAGTCCGGATCTCCCGTGCATCCGCAGAGCAGCGCGCGGGACGAGCAGGACGCCTCGCTGCCGGCGCGTGCTATCGACTCTGGTCGCAGTCGGAACATGCGTCGTTGCTGGCGCAGTCTCCGGCGGAGATACAAGAGGTGGATCTCGCGCCGCTGGCACTCGAGCTCGCGCTGTGGGGTGTGCGCGATCCGCAGCAGCTACGGTGGTTGGACATCCCACCCGCAGCAGCCTTTGGCCAGGCTCGCGATCTTCTGCGAGAACTGCAAGCCATCGATGCTAACGGTGCGATCACGGATCATGGTCGCGCGGTTGCGCAACTCGGATTACATCCACGACTCGCGCACATGGTGTTGCGCGGCGGCGCACGCGCGAGTGAGATCGCGGCCTTGCTGGAGGAGCGCGACATCATCCGCACGGAGACGCCGGATGCCGACGTCGATCTGCGCACACGCCTCGATGCGCTGCGTTCATCGGGAAGCATCCGGCACGCACGTGTGGATGAGGGAGCACGGCAACGTGTGTTGCGGTCAGCGCAGCAGATTCGCTCTCGTCTTCAGTTGAAACCGGCAACCAGCGAGAGCGACGCGGACGTCGGCGCCGTGTTGGCTCACGCGTATCCCGACCGTATCGCCCGACGGCGCGACGAATCCGGTCGCTTCCTGCTCGCGAACGGGCGCGGCGCCTACATCGCACAACCGCAAACGCTATCCGAAGCGGAGTTCCTCGTCGTTGCCGCGCTTGACCTGCAGGGACGCGAAGCGCGCATTCGCCTGGCCGCTCCGATCGCTCTTGAGACATTGCTCCAGGCATTACCGGAACATGTCAGCGCACGCGAGCGCATCGAATGGGATGCACGACAGAAATCGGTGCTGGCACGACACGAGCGCTGGTTCGGCGCCATCCTCATCGAGGAACGACGCCTCGAGCGGCCGGATGCAGCACGCGTGTTGGCAGCCATGCTCACCGGTGTACGCGAGCTCGGTATCCCTGCTTTGCCTTGGACGAAGGAAGCAACGCGCCTGCGTGAACGGGTCGCTTTCGCGCATCGTGCCGAGCCGGAAGGAGACTGGCCCGACGTCAGCGATACCGCTCTGACAGCGCAACTCCAGGACTGGCTTGCGCCCTGGCTCGATGGCGTCACTCGGGCGGATCATCTCGCGCGCCTGGACCTCGACGCGATCTTGCGCGCGCGCCTGCCCTACGATCGTCAACGACGTCTCGATGCCCTCGCGCCGACGCATTTGACCGTGCCGAGCGGCTCGCACATCCCCATCGACTATTCGGGCGAGGGTCCCGTCGTCGCCGTCCGCCTGCAGGAGGTGTTCGGACTGCAACGCACGCCCACGGTCGCTAATGGCCGGGTTCCATTGACCTTGCACCTGCTCTCGCCCGCGCATCGGCCCGTGCAGGTGACGCAGGATCTCGCGAGTTTCTGGGCACACGGCTATGCGGACGTCAAACGGGAACTGAAGGGCCGCTACCCTCGTCACTACTGGCCCGACGATCCGCTGAGCGCCACGGCAACTGCCCGCGCCAAGCCGCGTGGGCAATGACTGTTTCGCGAGGCCGACTGCACGACAGCTTGGCCAACGGCGGCCCCGAGCGGCAGAATTCCGACACCCTCGTTTACGAGCTTGGAGGACTTCGCCCAGCGCCGATTGCCGTGCGCCGGAGCCGGTGGCCGCTGAACCATGAACAGAACGAATACCCAACAGGAGAACCGGAGCATGCGTATTGCCATCGGAACCCTCTGCACGCTCGCGTGCGTCGCGCTGAATGCTCACGCCGGAACAGTCTATGAAACGACGACACACGAGCTGGCAGGAGGCAAAGACTCTTCGACGCAACTGATGGTGCAAAGTGGCAAGCTGCGCGTCGAGCGCACCGAGCAGGGCAGCGACGGCGTGATGATCTACAAGGACGAGGCCGTGCACGTGCTCAATCCCAAGGAGAAGAACTACGTGCTGATCGACCGCGCCGCCATCAAGCAGTTTGCCGACAAGGTGAATCCCGCGTTGAAGCAGATGGAAGAGCAATTGAAGAACATGTCGCCCGAACAACGCGCGATGGTCGAGAAGATGATGGGCAGCCGTCTGCCGCAGCAGGAGTCTGCACCGGCCGAAGTGGTGAAGACGGCGCGCAAGGACAAGATCGCCGGTATCGCGTGCACCTATTCGGAAGTTCGTCGCAACGGCGCGATCGAGCAGGAACTGTGTCTGGCACCCCCCTCGTCCCTCACCGGCGGCCAGGAAATGTTCGATGTCGCCAGGAAGATGAGCGCGTTGATGGAGGAGATGCTGTCGTCGCTGCAATCACCGACGCTGCGCCAGAGCCTGGGAGAGCAAGTTCAGCCGTACGCGAAGCTCGACGGCTTTCCCGTATTCAGTCGGGTGTATGAGGATGGCAAACCGAGCCTGGAAACCACATTGAAATCCATGCGCTCCGAGAACGTCGCCGCGGGTCAGTTCGACATTCCGGCCGGCTACACGCGCAAGGACATGATGCCGAAGTGAACTTCATCGAACACATTGCCGAACAGCGCATTCGCGATGCCCTGGCCCGTGGCGAGTTCGACCGCCTGCCCGGCCTGGGCAAGCCGTTGCAGCTCGACGACGACAGCGCTGTACCGCCCGAGCTGCGGGTTGCTTATCGCATCCTGAAAAACGCAGGCGTCGTACCACCCGAGGTGGAATTGCGGCGTGACATCGCCACCGCCGAAGGGCTACTGATGGCAGCCACGACTGCGGACGAGCGCGCCGAAGCCGGGCGCAAGCTCGATTACCTGCTCACCCGCCTGGCCGTGAGTCGCGGCGGCTCGCGTAACGTGGCCCTGGAGAACGCATACCGCGAGCAGCTGGCGCAGAAACTGAATCGAAAGGAGAGCCGATGAGCGCTCAATTGCATGAACAACTTTCCCGCTTGCACGCCGAGCTCGCGCGGGCAACCCGCGTGGACGACGACTCGCGTGCGTTGCTGGTCACCCTGCTCGCCGACATCACGCGCCTGCTGGAGATCAGTGGCGGCCGCACGCCCAGCCAGGACACGGCGTCGCTACCCGAGCGGATGGAAGCAGTCGCTGTCGGCTTTGAAGCTGACCATCCAAGCTTGAGTGCTGCGATTCGCGGGGTCATCGAGGCGCTGTCCCGAGCCGGCATCTGAGCTCCCATTTAGAGAAGAGGTTTGCTCCATGGCTTATGACTCGAACAACGTCTTTGCGAAGATCCTCCGTGGCGAGATTCCGTCGGTCAAGGTGTACGAAGACGCGGAGAGCCTGGCATTCATGGATGCGATGCCGCAGACCGACGGCCACACCCTCGTCATCCCGAAGAGTCCCGCCGCAGATTTGCTCGACATCGATCCGGCGGTGCTGGGCAAGCTCGTGCAGACCACTCAGCGCATCGCGAAAGGCGTGGAGACGGCGTTTCGGCCCGCGGGTATTCGCCTGATGCAGTTCACGCGTCCGGCTTCCGGGCAAACGGTGTTTCACTTCCACTTCCACATCATTCCCGTTTACCAAGGTGGCGATCTGCGCATGCACGCCCGCGATCCCGCCGACAAGGCCAGGCTCGCCGAGCATGCTCAGCGTATTCGTGCGGCGCTGGGCTGACGAGCAGCGGCTTGCTGCATGGATATCCGAGACCTCCGGCTGTGTATGTTCGCGTTGCTGGCGCTCGGCGGCTGTGCCAGCACGCCCACGCCTGCGCCGCAGGCGGCACCCCCCGTCGACAGCACCAATGAGATCAGATCCAAGCTCGTCGGCACCTGGCAGTACCTGTCCAACGGCGCGAGCATCGAAGTCATTTACACGCCGACCACCGTCACTCTGCCAGGCGTGCCACCCACCCCGTACACACTGGTCGGCAACGAGATCACGGTGGACATCCTCGGGCCGAAGACGAGCATCATCGAGTTTCGCGGCAAGGATGAGATGACGCAGACCAACAAGACGGATGGTCAACGCTATGTCTTCAAGCGCAAGCCGTCGGCCTAGCGGCTCGCTATCCTCCCTCGATCCACCAGACCGCTGCCAGCACGCACTCACATTCATATGAGCACCACCATTCATCCCGTCATCGAGTCGTTTGCTGCCCTTGCCCGGCTGAAGAAGGCTGACTACGAGCGCCTGTACCAGGAGTCGATCAACGACCCACAAGGCTTCTGGGCGCGGATGGGTCGGCGGCTCGAGTGGGTCAAGCCCTATTCGAAGGTGCGAGACGTCAGTTTCGAGGCGCGCGACTTCCGCATTCGCTGGTTCTATGACGGGCAGCTCAACGTCACCGCCAACTGTCTGGATCGCCACTTGGCGACGCG
This sequence comes from Steroidobacteraceae bacterium, assembly GCA_040513115.1. Taxonomy (GTDB): domain Bacteria; phylum Pseudomonadota; class Gammaproteobacteria; order Steroidobacterales; family Steroidobacteraceae; genus DATELY01. The sequence continues at coordinate 10,709 of JBEVDW010000289.1, forward strand.
CGGCAACAAGACGGCCATCATCTGGGAAGGCGACGACCCGCGCTTGTCCGAGCGCATCACGTATCGCGAGTTGTATGAGCGCGTGTGCCAATGCGCGAACGCACTGAAGTCGCTCGGCGTGCGCAAGGGTGATCGCGTCACGATCTATCTGCCGATGATTCCCGAGGCGGCCGTGACGATGCTGGCCTGCGCGCGCATCGGCGCGGTGCACTCCGTCGTATTTGGCGGTTTCTCGCCGGACTCCATCGCGAATCGCATCACGGACTGCGGCTCGACGGTTGTGATCACCGCTGACGAGGGCGTTCGCGGCGGCAAGCGCATTCCGTTGAAGGCCAACGTCGATGCAGCACTCAACAATCCATCGACGAGCACGGTGAAGCACGTGCTGGTCGTGCGGCGTTTCGGCTCGCGCGTGCCGATGAAGGCCGGTCGCGATCAGTTCTACGAGCCTCTGGCGGCACAACAGGCAAAAGAATGTCCCCCCGAGACGATGGACGCTGAAGATCCGCTGTTCATTCTGTACACCTCCGGCTCGACCGGAAAGCCGAAAGGTGTGCTGCATACGACCGGCGGGTATCTGGTGTACGCATCGCTCACGCACGAGCTGGTGTTCGACGTGCGCGAAGAAGATGTCTATTGGTGTACGGCCGATGTGGGCTGGGTCACGGGGCATTCGTATGTGGTCTACGGCCCGCTCGCCAATGGCGCCACGACACTCATCTTCGAAGGCGTGCCGAACTATCCGGACTCCAGCCGCTTCTGGCAGGCCCTGGACAAACATCGCGTGACGCTCTTCTACACGGCACCCACCGCCATCCGTGCGTTGATGCGCGAAGGCGATGCACCCGTGAAGGCGTGGTCGCGCAGCTCGCTGCGCTTGTTGGGCACGGTGGGCGAGCCGATCAATCCGGAAGCCTGGGAGTGGTATTACCGTGTCGTCGGCGATCAGCGGTGCCCGGTTGTGGATACGTGGTGGCAGACGGAGACCGGCGGCATCATGATCACTCCGCTTCCAGGAGCCACGGCATTGAAGCCCGGCTCGGCGACATTGCCCTTCTTCGGTGTGAAACCGGAGATCGTCGACGGCGAAGGTCAGGTGCTCACAGGAGCAACCGAAGGCAATCTGGTGCTCGTCGATAGCTGGCCAGGGCAGATGCGCACCGTGTATGGCGATCATCAGCGCTTCATCGAGACGTACTTCAAGACCTTCCCCGGCAAGTACTTCACGGGCGATGGCGCAAAGCGCGACGAAGACGGCTACTACTGGATCACCGGCCGTGTCGATGACGTGCTGAATGTCTCCGGCCACCGCCTGGGCACCGCCGAGATCGAAAGCGCGCTGGTTGCACATCCCACCGTTGCCGAGGCCGCGGTCGTCGGCTGTCCGCACGACATCAAGGGCCAGGGCATCTACGCGTACGTGACGTTGAATGCGATCGAGCAGCCGAGCGAAGAGCTGCGCTCAGCCTTGGCGGCCTGGGTACGCAAAGAGATCGGCGCGCTCGCAATGCCCGACTTCATTCAATGGGCACCGAATCTGCCGAAGACCCGCTCGGGAAAGATCATGCGTCGCATCCTGCGCAAGATCGCGGCGAACGAGCACGATCAGTTGGGCGACACCTCCACGCTGGCGGATCCGAGTGTGGTGGAGTCGTTGATTGCGGAACGGATGAATAAGTAACGACAGTGGCCGTTAGCGTCCCTTCCCCTGCGCAGCCGGGGCCGCTCCGCAAGGGAGGGAACGCATGACTCACCCGCCGAATCTCCCCCCACGCACGAGCCGCGGCGCGTAATACGGATCATCCAATGGCCGCAGCTCGACCGTGCGCCCCGTCTGCGGCGCATGGACGAAGCGACGTTCACCGGCATAGATCGCCACGTGCGAAATGCGGCCATGAATGCGGAAGAAGAGCAGATCGCCGGGGCGCAGCTTGGCGAGATCCACGGTCTGAGTTGCGTCGAATTGCTCGGCAGCCGTGCGCGGCACCTCGATGCCGACGCCGCGATAGATGTACTGCACGAGCCCGCTGCAGTCGAAATTCTGCGGTCCATTGCCGCCGTATTGATACGGCGTGCCGATCATCGCCAAGGCGCGCAGCGCCACTTCTTCTCCGCGGCCGGCAATGGCCTGGCGCGCAGGCGCTTCACCCTGCGGCGGCGCAGATGCGCAGCCGTTCAACGCGCCAGTGAGCACACTGGCCAGCAGAGCCGAACATGCGATTCGCAAGTACATCGTGCTGGACTTCAACATGCCGCAACTGAAAGCCAGATTAACTCGCTGGATGACTCGCCGCGAGGCCATGGCTTAAGCTCGCCGCCATTCCAAATACATCATCGGACCACGCCTTCCGCATGCCCTTCGCACCGCATTCTTCGTGCCCGCCGTTGCAACGTGCGTGGAGCGTCATGATCTGTTTGCTTGCGCCCTGGGCTGCGGGCGCCCAGCAAGTGTCGCCTAGCGTGCAAACACCCGCGCTACAGGCCCACGTGACATTCCTGGCCGACGATCTATTGGACGGACGTGCAGCAGCCTCACGCGGCTATGAGATCGCGGCGAAGTATGTGGCCGCACAGTTGCAGCAGTACGGCTTGAAGCCCGCCGGCGATGAAGGCACGTGGTTTCAGCAAGTACCGCTCCTCGAAGCGACGCCGGTGTTGCCGGGCTCATCGGCGACGTTGGCCCGCGATAACGAAACGATCGAGTTCGAGTACAGCACGGACTATTTGCCCGGGGCGGATTTCCTGTCGAGCAGCTCCAATGTCACGGCACCGTTGGCATTTGCGGGGTTTGGCGTCGAGGCGCCGGAACAGCAGTACAACGATTTCGAGCACGTCGATGTCGCCGGGCGCATCGCCGTCATTTTCAGCGGCGCACCGGCGCGGTTTCCTGCAACAGCACGCGCCTATCACTCGTGGAGCTTGCGTAAGTGGTCGAAGCTGGTCGAGCACGGCGCAGTCGGTGTGATCGTCGTGGATTCTCCCGATGATGCCAAGCGCGTGCCGTGGGAGCGCGCTCTGGCATTGAGCTGGGTGCCGCAAATGCGTTGGCTGGACGACAGCGGCACGGCGGTCGATTCTTTCCCCGAGCTGAAACTGCGCTTTCGTTTCAATCCGGCGGCCGCGCCGCGCTTGTTCGAAGGGGCCGAGCGCGAGTACGAAGACGTCGTCACTGCGCTCGATAATGGTATTGCGCAGGGATTTGCGTTGCCGGGCACGATGACGTTATCGGCGACGACCGGCCTGCGACGCACGAGCAGCGTCAACGTCGTCGGCTTGCTCGAAGGTGCGGATCCCAAGCTGAAATCCGAGTTCGTGGTCGTCACTGCCCATCTCGATCATCTGGGCAAGGGCGCTGCGGTCGATGGTGACGCGATCTACAACGGCGCACACGACAACGCGCTCGGCGTCGGCATGCTGCTCGAGATTGCTCGCACGGTCGCAGCCGGCGCGCGACCGCGTCGCTCGATTCTGTTCGTTGCCGTGACAGCTGAAGAGCGTGGGCTATTGGGATCAGACTACTTCGTGGCGCATTCCAGCACCCCGCCACGCGCGCTGGTTGCGAACATCAACATCGATACACCCATGACGTTCGCGGCGACTCGGGACATCATCGCGTTCGGCGAGGCGAATTCGTCGCTCGGTCCGTTGACCGGCAGCATCGCAACGGCTTTGGGCTATCGCTTGAGTCCCGATCCGAATCCCGAAGAGGTTGCGCTCATTCGCAACGATCAGTTCTCGTTCGTGCGGCGCGGCATTCCTGCCATTGCGTTGCAAGCGGGGAATCAAAGCAAGGATTCGAAGATCGACATGGCCGCGTTGAAGCAGGAATACCGTCAAAGCCACTACCACCAGCCCAGCGATGATCTGTCCCTGCCCATGGACTTTGCCGCGGCAGCCGACATCGCGCGCATCAATCGTCGATTGGTGGTTGAAGTTGCGAATGCGCCCACGCGACCGCACTGGCGAGCCGGAGATTTTTTCGGACAGGCGTTTGGGAAGAATTAGGCGGGAACGTGGTGGGCACCGAGTTCTGAGCAGCCCTTGCCTTCCAATCCTTCCCCTCTTGCTTCCTTTTTTACAAATTCTGCAACCCGGCGAGAAAAAGAAGGCCACGCAGTTAGCGTGGCCTTTAGGTGCACAGTCTCCAGCGAGTGGCGAGATGGGGCCTCAGCGGGTGCCACCCCATCTTCCGGGGAGGTCCACTCAAGAGCGCTGCGCATATCCGTCAACGGCAGCTGAACGCAGCGATGCGGTACTTAGATCCGTCGCTCAAAACAATTTCTTCTGGCGTTCGCGCGGCACCCCAGCGCAACCGGCGGGCCGTGGCATGGAATTCGCACCTTCGAGCGAAGGCGCGCAACGCGCCGTAGTCCGCTGGAGGAGCTCATGAACCGCAACACGGTCCGGAACGTCAGCCAGGGCACCTTGAGGCAGCTCAAAGGGAAGATCAAAGAACAATGGGCCCGCTTGAACGAGGATGAGATCGACGAGCTCGTCGGCCGTAACGAGCGGCTCGCGGGCAGGCTGCAGGAACGGTATGGCTGGGAAAAAGAAGAAGCGCGTAAGCAAGTGGACGAGTTCTATCGCCGTCACCGCAGGCTGCACTGATCGCAATGGTCGAGAGTTCCTGTCCGTCCTGAGCGATCTGCTCAGGGGGAACGGAAGAATGTAAGAACGGGCAAGGAAACCGGAGCTGCCGGGGCAGTCCGAGTCCAAACGACCTTACGCCGTCTCCAACATCCGCAACATCGCCTCGCGTACCTGATCGAACTCCGAGGCCTTATCCAGAAAGTAATTGGCCCCGAACTTGCGGCTGATCTCGCGGTAGTCATCGCGCGGATAGTTGGTGACGACGATCACCAGCGGCGGCCAATCCACGTTGCGGGCGCGCATGGACTTGAGGACATTGAAACCGCTGCCCTCGCGCAGCTGTACATCGAGAATCAAGACACGCGGACGGATTTCGGAAAGCGCCGACAACGCTTCCGCAGCCGTCTCCGCGTGTCCCACGATGCGGGCCTGCGGAATCTCGTCAATAGTTTCCACCAGCCGTTCACGAACTACGGCGGAGTCTTCAACGATATAGACAGTCAGTTCCCGCGCGTGGCTCACATTCTCGATCCGGTAGCTTCAGTCCACCAGATGATTGCGTACTGCGTAGGCTGCGATCTCTGCGTTACTTCGCATTCCCATCTTCTCGAGTATGCGAGCTCGATACGTACTCACGGTCTTGACGCTCAAGCCCAACTCCGAAGCCATCGCCGCAGGCGCGATGCCGCGTGCAATCCTGGTAAACACTTGTAGTTCACGTTCTGACAAGCGGTTGTGTAACGGACCTTCCGCTTCCGCCGCGAACTCTGACGCAAGCAGCTCAGCAACGGTAGGGGTGATGTACCTCTTACCGGCGCCGACTGCGCGCACAGCGCGTACCAATTCATCGGGCACGATCATCTTCGGAACGTAGCCGCTGGCACCCGCCCGCATGAGCCTCACCGCGAAGCTCTTCTCGGGATGCATGCTCAGCACCAGGATCTGAATCTCGGGTTGGTCTTGCTTCAGCTGCCGCAGCAAGTCGACGCCGCTTTGACCCGGTAACGAGATGTCCAGCACGAGCACGTCGACTTGCGTGCCGTCGCGCAGTACCTGCAGGGCCTCTTCGGCCGAGCCAGCCTCCGCCACCACTTCCAGATCGCTTTCGTCGGTTAGCATCTCGCGCACACCGGCACGGAGAAGAGCATGATCGTCGACGATCATCACTCGCGTGTTGGCGCGTTGCGAGGTCTGTGGGGTTTGGCTTCCCAGATTGCCAGTCGTTGTATTCACGCGGGTGCCTCCAGCATTTCGCCCGTGAGATCGGTTGTCTCCAGACCGAGCGCACGGTACTCGTTCAAACGGTTGTAAAGGGTTTTCAAGCTCACGCCGAGCAATGCTGCTGCACGCGTTTTGTTGCCGCCGCATTCCTTCAGCGTCGCAAGAATCATCCAGCGTTCTGCTTCTGCAAGCGCCGTGCCTACAGGAATTCGCAGCGCGCGCGCATCGCTCATGATGGAGATGACCATGGGCTTGCTCACGACAGAACGCAGCTGGAGCTCTTCATCCGCGAGGATAAAGGCACGTTGCACGGCATTGCGCAGCTCACGCACGTTGCCGGGCCAGGAATGCTGTTTCAGGCACACCAGCGAATCGGCGGAGAGACGTTTGTCGACGCCCTCCTCGACATTCAGTTGCGCCAGAAAGTGTCGCGCGAGCAGCTCGGCATCGTCTTCGCGCTCGCGCAATAACGGAATGTACAGAGGGAACACTGCGATGCGATACAGCAGATCGCCACGCATGCGGCCTTCACTCACCGCACGATTGGGATCGCGGTTCGTTGCTGCCAAGACCCTGCAGCTCACCGGAATCTCACGATCGCCGCCCA
>JBEVDW010000290.1:0-9946 GCA_040513115.1 Steroidobacteraceae bacterium
CCGCCGCTCTTGATGCCGCGGTTGTAGGATACGTAACCGAGGATGTCGGGCGTGAACTTGTAATCCAACGCGATGCGCCAGGTCGGATCATTGAACGACTGATCGACTTTTTCTTCGGGCGCGATGAGGCCCACATCCGAGTCGGTCTTCGCCGTGTACTCCTGCTTCTCGTCGGTGTAACGCAGGCCCAAGGTCAAATTCGTTCGTGGCGCAATCTCGGTCGTACCTTGAGCAAACACCGATGCGGATTTCGTTCTCACATCGCCGTAGATATCCAATGTCAACCCGCCCAGATCCGTGCCGCTGATCTGCAACGGCGAATAACCCGCGCTCGAGTCGTAATAGAACGCACCGAGCAACCAGGTCACGCGTGAGTCACTGCTCGAGGCAAGATGAAACTCCTGCGACCAGTTGTCCTGCGTCAGCTTGGAGTACACGTTGAAATAGGGATCGGGCACCAGGTCGACATCGGCCGCATTCACACCGGTTGCCTTGCGGTACGCAGTGATGCTCTTGAAGCGCATGGATCCCCAATCGTGATCGACGGTCAGCGAGCCGCCGCGTGACTTGGTATCGGTCTTCGCGAGGAAGCCGTTCTGGGTCTCGTAGCGGCCCAGGTCGGTGGAAGAGCCGTCACGGCCGATGGCGCCATTCGGCAGTTTGTAGTCCTCGCCGGTGGAGTCGACTTTCAGGTAGTCGCCCGCCAGCATGACTTGAGTCGCGTCACTCAACCGGAACAGGAGCTTGCCGCGGATGTTCTGCTCGTCGCGAACGTACGTGTCCACGCCACTGAGTCGATTGTTGCCGTAGCCCTCGTCCTGATCCCTGATGCTGCCGGCGAGGTTGAACGCAACCCTGTCCGACAGTCCGGCGGTGACGTAACCGGCTGCCGACTTCGTGTCGTAGTTCGCGTAGCCCACACTGAGGTTGGCTTCGGGTGTAAAGGAGGGATCTTTCGTCTGCACTTGAATCACGCCGCCCGTGGCGTTGCGTCCGAAGAGCGTGCCCTGCGGGCCCTTCAACACTTCGAGATGCTCGACCGCGTTGAACTCGAAGAGGTTCACGTTCGGCGAAGCGATGTAGACACCGTCGACATAGGTTGCGACAGACGGCTCGCTGCTCGGATCACCTGCAGAAGATCCCACACCGCGGATGAACGGAGTGCCCGATGCGCCCACGCGCGTGAAGGTCAGGCCCGGAACGGCTGCGCTCAGCCCTTCGGTGCTCGTCACACCTTTCGCCTGCAGCGCTTCCGGACTCAGCGCGACGACCGCGATCGGAACGTCCTGCAACCGCTCTTCGCGTCGCTGTGCTGTGACGATGATTTCTTCGACCTGAACAGTGGTGGTCTCGGACGCATTGGCTGGAGTGTCACCCTGAGGTTGCGCCTGTGCCAGGCGAATGCGGCCTTGCGTGTCGCCTTCATCGCTCGACATCGACAATGGTGTTGCACGGTTTCCTGTCACCGGAACGATCGTGACAGTCCGCTCATCCACACGGCGATGCGTCAACCCGGTTCCTTCCAGGAGTCGGTTGAGGGCTTCCTCGGGCGTCAACTCGCCGATCACGCCTTGCGTGCGCACGCCGCGAACGTACTCCGGGCGATAGACCAGTTGGAAGTTGTGCTCACGCGCGAGTTTCTGCAGCGCGGGGCCGAGTCCCTGCGCGGGGATATCGATCGAGTAACGGATCGCAGCATCGGATTCGGAAGCGACGGACAAGCCGACCGCAGAAAGAAACATCGCCGAGACGAGAACGCCTGCACGCATCATGATCCCCTTGACCCGGATGGGTCTTGTTGTGACCGTCACCCGCGATGTCGAGGACGGAGTCATGGGGGCTATAGAGCGAGCACGACGAGAAAGTGGCTACCGCTAATTTCGCGCGGTCCCGCGCCAGATGTGGATTTCAGACTTCCCCGTTTGCACGTGGAAGTCGGCCTGCTGTTCGAGAAAGCTCAGCAGTGGCGCGGGATCCGTTGATGAGAACACGCCACTGACGAGGAAGTTTCCCGAGTCCACGTCACGAATCACGAGCTGACGTTCATTGTTGCGATTGAACTCGAACACGACGTCGGCAAGTCGTGCTGATTCGAATATGAGCTGCCGCTGTGTCCACGCCGTGGCAGCCGCGATGTTCGGTGTGTCGGGCAGCGTGATTTGATCTGCGGCAACGACCGCTTGCTCGCCCGCCGCGAGCTCGGCTACTCGCGTTGGCTCGCCAGCGGGTGCTGCCCCACTCGTCGTCGCCTCGACGGATGTAGCAGGCCCCTGCGCGGACGAGAATCGATCCGGCACCGCGCGCACTTGAACCTTCCCCTCGAGCACCGTGACGACCGTTTGGTCGACGCGACGATTCACATCGAACTGAGTGCCCACCGCGCGCACCAGCGTGCCGCTGCCGTACACGATGAAGGGCCGGCCCGCGTCCTTCGCCACTTCGAACAATCCCTGACCTTCGAGCAAATCCACCGAGCGCTCATGTTCGGAGAACCGCACCCGCAAGCGGGAGCGCGAGTTCAGTTGCACGCGCGAGCCGTCTGCCAGCACCAGCGAGCGCTGCTCGCCGATGTCGGTGACGTAGGTTGGGCGCTGGAGTTGCCACCATGCGGTGCCGACGATGACCAGCATCGCGGCGGCTGCCGCAAGCCAGCCTCCGGACTTGCGTTGCGCCCGACCGCTCGCGAGCGAGGTGGACCGCTCCCCAGTTGCGGTCGTGCTGGCCGATGTAACGCCAGTCAGCGACACGATCTCGGCGCCGCTGAGCGCCTGCGCGAGCAACGCGTCAGCGTCCTGCCGACGTTCTGCATCGACGCCCGCAGCATCCGCCCAGACCGAAGTGAGCTCCAGATAAGCCCGGACGTGCTCGGGCGAGCGGCGCAACCAGTCGGCGAACTGCGCGCGCTCAGCCTCATCGGCGCCGTCGCGCATCGTGACGAACCATTCCGCTGCCTCTTCCAACACTTGAGTGTGAATCATGGCGGCGTCCTTATTCCTGTTTCAGTCCGTGGCCGCGACGTCGTTGCAGCGGACTCGTGCCCGAACTCTCGAGGTCGAGGCGACGCTGGCAATGCACCAGGGCCTTTGCCAGGTACTTCTTGACCATCGCGCGCGAAACACCGAGTTGAGCAGCAATCTCTTCCAGGGTGTAGCCATCCCGTCGATGCAGCAGCAACGCGGCTTGCGCTTTGGGCGACAGCTTCTTCAAGGCGCGCTCGAGGCTCTCCAGGCGCTGTTGACGGTCCGTTTCCTCAGCAGGGTCTTGATCGTCGACCGTGCGCAACTCGGCGAAGACGTCACCGATCTCGACGACGATCGGCGCCGCCGTCTGGCGCAAGGTGTGCTCGTTGAGCAAATGGCTCGCTACGGTGAACAAGTAAGCCTCTGGATTGCGGATCAGCTCGATCCGATTGACGCGCTGGAGGCGCAGGTAGACCTCCTGGACCAGGTCAGGCGCCTCGGCCGTATTGCGCAGGCGCGCAGCCAGGAAGCGGCGCAGGCGGCGGCCGTACTGGGCAGCCACTCCCGCCACGAACGACCGCACACTGTCTTCAGCCTGAGCCAAGGTGACTCCACTCGCACACGCCCCCGCGACAATAGAACGGTGTGCGAGGAAAAGTGGATACCGGAAAGTGGGAGGGACGGGGCAGGGCCAAGTGGCGAGTTGGCTAGCCGGCCAGAGAAAGCCCTCTGGCCAACCAGCCAGTTGGCCAGCCAGCGCAGCTTACGCCGCCTTCGGCTCCAGCATGCCCTGCTTGATGATGAAGTCGATAACCTGGTCCAGGCCCTGGCCGCTCTTCAGATTGGTAAACACGAACGGCTTGTCGCCACGCATCTTGCGGGCGTCGCGGTCCATCACGTCGAGGGATGCGCCGACGTGCGGCGCCAGATCGATCTTGTTGATGATGAGCAGGTCGGATTTCATGATCCCGGGACCGCCCTTGCGGGGAATCTTGTCGCCGGCCGCGACATCGATGACGTACAGCGTGAGGTCCGATAGCTCGGGACTGAACGTCGCGGCCAGATTGTCGCCACCGCTTTCGACGATGATGACGTCCAGGCCGCTGAACTCGCGCATGAGCTCGTCGATGGCGGCGAGGTTCATGGACGCGTCCTCGCGAATGGCCGTGTGCGGGCAACCGCCGGTTTCGACGCCGCGGATGCGCTCAGGCGCAAGCGCCTTGCTGCGGATCAGGAACTCCGCGTCTTCGCGCGTATAGATGTCGTTCGTCACTACGGCGATGTTGAGCCGCTCGCGCAAACGCTTGCAGAGCGAATCGACCAGTGCCGTTTTTCCCGACCCCACAGGGCCGCCGACTCCAAGGCGCAGAGTTTGTTTGTGTGGTTGCATGTGCATTGACCGGATCTTACGAGTCGTCGGGCGCAGCGACACTCGCCGTTTGACGTATGCGCTCTCGGCGCCCTTGTGGGCACACTTATAGTTCCGGTTGCGAGCACGGCGAGGTCAGCATGGGTTGCGTTCTCTGGGCTTTGGCGCTCATTGCGTTGCCGGGCATGGCCGGTGCACATACGGGCGATCACAGCACGATGAGCTTCATCGCGGGCTGCGCGCATCCTTTCACTGGCCTGGACCATTTGCTCGCAATGCTCGGTGTCGGCGTGATTGCGGCCAGGGCAACCGGTGCTGCCCGGTTCGGGTTGCCCCTCGGATTTCTTGGAGCGATGGCCGTCGGTGGCGCGCTGGCCGTCGTCGGTCTGCCGTTGCCCTTGGTTGAAACGATGATCGCGCTGTCGGTCGTACTCACGTGTGCAGCGGTGCTGACGTCGCTGCGACTGCCCAGCCATTTCACCGCGGCCGCGGCCGCGACGTTCGCCGTCTTCCACGGTTATGCGCATGGGGCGGAAATGTCAGCAAGCTCCGTGTGGAGCTACAGCGCAGGGTGTTTGACGGGTGCTTCGCTGCTGTTGGGAATGGGCTTCATAGTCGGTCAGTTGCGACGCTTGTCAGCGACGCGGGTCAAGGACGCATCAACGACCTCGCGCTGATCCGTGGTCCAACTAGGGACATGTCTTAGTCCAACAGCGCTTTTTGTTCCTGTGTGCGCAGCAGATGGGCAGGCTCATCACTGCTGCCGTGCACAAGGGCTGCGGAATCCTGTAGAGTGCGGCGCCTCTATCAGCCGCCGTCCGGTCGGCTCGGTTCTCTGGCCGCTCCCAGCTGCCTCTTCACATGCACCGCCTCACTGGACCTGCGCTTGGCGCAGCAGGCAGGTCTACAGGAAACGCAATGCCTTTTGCTGCTCTCGGGCTGAAGCCCGAACTCGTGCGCGCTCTGCAGGAACGCAACTATATCGAGCCCACGCCAATCCAATTCCGTGTCATCCCTCACATCCTGGAGCGACGCGACATCCTTGCGGGTGCTCAAACAGGAACGGGTAAGACCGCGGCCTTCACCTTGCCGCTGCTACAACTACTCGATGCGCGCGGTGGCGCCGGCAAAGCACCGCGCGCGCTGATCCTCGTCCCCACTCGCGAACTGGCCGCGCAAGTCGGCGACAGCGTTCGCCACTACGGCAAGCACTTGCGACTGCGCTCGACAGTCATCTTTGGTGGCGTCGGCATCCACCCTCAGATCGAGGCACTGCGTCGCGGCGTCGATATTGTGATCGCCACGCCGGGCCGGCTGCTCGATCACGCCGAGCAGAAGACCATCGATCTCAGCCATATCGAGTTTCTGATCCTCGATGAGGCCGATCGCATGTTGGACATGGGCTTCATTCACGACATCCGCCGCGTGCTGCGACTGCTGCCCAAGCAAAAGCAGAACCTGCTGTTCTCGGCGACGTATTCCGATGACATCCGCAAACTTGCGCAGAACCTGTTGCACAATCCATTGGAGATCGAGGTCGCACGGCGCAATGCGGCGGTGGACACCGTCGAACAACGCGCCTATCAGGTGCCGAAGGAGCAGAAGCGCGCGTTACTGTCTCATCTCATTCGTAGTGGCGACTGGTCGCAGGTCCTGGTCTTCACACGCACCAAGCATGGTGCGAATCGACTGACGAAGCAGCTGCAGGACGATGGCATCGAGGCTGCGGCTATTCACGGCAACAAGAGTCAGTCGGCGCGCACGACAGCGCTCAACGATTTCAAGCAGAACCGCATCCGCGCACTGGTGGCCACGGAAGTTGCCGCGCGCGGGCTCGACATCAAAGAGCTGCCTCATGTCGTGAACTATGAGCTGCCGAACGTGCCGGAGGACTACGTCCACCGCATCGGTCGTACGGGCCGCGCAGGCTCCACAGGCGTCGCGGTATCGCTCGTCTCTCACGATGAGTCGAGTTTGTTGAAGGGGATCGAGCGGCTGCTGAATCGACGCATCGAAGTGACAGCGACACCTGCGTTTGCGGCAGCACCGGCACAGCCGTCTCCAGCTCGAACGCCCCACTTGCAACAGCAGCAGCCGCGATCGGCGCATGCCGACGCGTCGACGCGTCATCGTCGAGCGCCGCCATCTCATTCGCGCGGGCACGCACAAGCTCACGGGCGCGGACGGCCAGGAAGATAGCCGCACGCGCGTATGTCGCTCTTCTGGACGTACTTCGCACTGTCGGCACCGCTATTCGCGATCGTCTTTGTGGGTTACGTGCTCGCGCTGTGGCGGTACTGGCGCCGCGAGTGGACGACAAAGGCCAGCAAGTTCGTCTTCGCCTTTGCCTTGCCGGTGCTTCTGTTTCGCTTGATGAGCAAACTGCAGGAATTACCGCCAGTTGATGCGCGCCTGTTGATCGCTTTCTTCGGCGGCTGTCTGCTGGTCTTTCTGTCAGGGCGCTGGATTGCGAATGCGTTCTTTCATCAAGAGGGCGCTGCGCGGTCGATCTTCGGCGTAGCCGGTGTGTTCTCCAACAATGTGTTGCTCGGTGTGCCGATCGCGCGACTGACACTCGGTGAGGCAGCCATGCCCGCTGTCGCGCTCGTTCTGGTCTTCAATGCGTTGACGTTGTGGACACTGTTGTCGGTGTCGATCGAGTGGTCGCGCCACGGATCATTGTCGTTGGCAGGCTTCGGTCGCACGGCAATCGGTGTCGGGAAGAATCCCATCGTGATGTCGATTCTGATCGGCGCAGCATTTGGTTTGGTCGGCGCACGATTGCCCGCACCTGTCAGCGTGACGTTGGATTTCATCGGCGATTTGGCGGGACCTGCAGCGCTGCTCGTATTGGGGATGGGGCTTGCGGGCTACAGTATTCGGCACGAGTGGCAACAGACGCTCGCCATCTGCGGACTGAAACTGATCGTGCAGCCGCTCACGGTGTGGCTGCTGGCCGCACTTCTGGGTTTGCCGGCAATCGAGCGCGGTGCCGTGGTGCTACTCGCTTCGCTCGCGGTGGGCGCAAACGTGTACCTGATGTCGGTGCAGTACGAGACGCTTCAGGGAACGATTGCGAGCAGTCTCGTACTATCGACATTGCTCGCGGCGATCACGACGCCGATGTTCCTTGCGCTGCTCAAGGCGAGTGGGTGAGCGCTCGGCTCACCCACTCTTCTTCCGCGGTCGTTGGCTAGTTCTGCAAGCGGAAGGTGATGGGAATCTGTTTCCACATCGCGGTCGCAACGCCGTCGCGAGTGCCAGGAACCAGGCGCCACTCGCGCGCCGCCTTCATGGCTGCATCGTCCAGACGCGGAAATCCGCTCGACTGCACGACGCGTATGCCGCCGACCCTGCCGTTCGCCAGCACTTCGACGGCGAGCAGTACCGTACCCGTGTGATCCAAGCGAATTTCCTGCGGCGGGTAGACAGGCTCGCGTAAGCCGTGCCGCGTATCGATCTGCGGTGCGACGATCACGGGTGCGACGGACTCTTTGGTCGGAATCACTGGATCACCGCCGCTGGCTTTCGGCGGCACGGCGACGGTCCATCCGGACCCGTCGTAGTCCACCACGGGTACGCCGTCAACAATGGGCACGACGGGGCTCACCGCCACTGTCTCCGGCGGTTTTGGTGGTTGCTCGTCAGGTCTGGTGCGCTCCTCGATCGGAATGACAGTGCTCTCTCTCCACTGAGCTAACGTCGGCGGTCTCAACCCCGACGACAGCGCCCACAAGAATGCTCCATGCACGACGATGATGAAGGCCAGCGCAAGGCTCCGGCCGTTGATGCCATGAAACGAGGGAAATGCGTGAAGGATTACGCCCATTGTTGTTCTCCTTGGTTGCACACTCGCTTCGTGCGTACGGGGACCAGCACGAAGAGCCTCGGGCGTCCGGGCATCGAGAGGCACTGATCGCTGCCACCGATACGGCAGAGCACCCGCGTGAGGAATCTGCTCGCGGGCGCGCGCACTCGTATGTAATGAGTTTCCGGTGGGGAGTATTCGACCCGGAGGCGGGTCTGGGGACGTTCAACTCAAGCGCGCGGTTTACGCCACACCGACGCTAGCCAGGGTTGTTGTTCACGCGGCAATCCGGCCGGTCGGTAGTAGTGCTCCAGCGCCTCGAAACCTGCGTCCAGCAGATGGGCGCGCCAGGTGGGCCAGTCGTGATACGAGCCATACCGTCCCTGATTCCAACCTTCCTGGTTGTCGCCCCTGGGATTGGAGCTGAATAACACGCCGCCTGCTTTGAGTGACACGCGTAACTCGATCAGCACGCGGGGCAACTCGACGCGCGGAACATGAAAGAGCGACGCGTTTGCGAAGATGCCATCGAACAGGTCGGCGGGCAGTTGTAGCGCGAGGAAGTTTTGATGCCATACCTCGCATCCCGAATACTCGCGCGCCATCCCGACGAACGCCTCCGCCCCTTCGAGGCCGATCGCACGATGCCCTGCTTGCGCAAACGCGCGCAGGTCGCGACCGGGCCCGCAGCCGAAATCGAGCAGCGTGAAAGGCGGCTGCGCTTCGATGTGCTTGAGCAGTGCCGCGATGTTCTGCGTCACGTCATGGTCGATCGTCCCTGCACGGAAGCCCTCCGCGCCGCTGTTGTAGTGCGTGAGGGTGACAGTGGCGATGTCCTGCAGCTGTGATGGGTCCATGGTCTGGGAGCTACTAGCGAGCGATGACTACCAGCTTGTCGCCTGCGATGATGCGAACGTTCGGATCGGAGATGTTCAGCTCCTCGCTGTTGCGCGTCACGCGCACGATCAGTTCATCCGTGATCTCTCGCGGTGCCTTGCCCACCTCGTGCGGCTCCGCCTGTCGTTCGAGCAGCGTAACGCGTCCACCGACGGTGACCAAATCCATGACGTAGGCCAGCAACGCAGAGCTATCCAAGGAACCCGCCATCAACAGCCCGCCGACCCGAGACGGCAGGACCGTTGCGTTGGCTCCACTTTGCTTGAGCAGCTTTTCGTTCTCCGCTTCCTCGACGCGCGCCACGATGCGAACTCGCGCCGACAGATGACGCGCGGTCAACACGATCAACACATTCGTATCGTCGCGATCGGTGCACACGAAAAAGGCGCGCGCAGTATCCAGCATGGCTTCGCGCAACGAATCTTCCCGGCTCGCATCGCCCAGCAGGCCGATGTAACCATACTCCGCTGCCTGTTCGATGCGCGATTGATCCGGGTCGATCACGATGATCTGCTTCTTGTCCGTGCCGCGCGCGACCAGCTCGGCGGCAGCACAGCGGCCGGAGTGGCCGAACCCTGCGATGATCACGTGGTCGCGTAGCTTCGATTGCACGATGCGCATGCGCAGGTCCTCGATGAATTGCTGCAGCACCAGCTGATAAGCCGTGCCGAGGAAGATCAGCCAGATGAACAGACGGATGGGAGTCACGAGCAGCGCATCGATCGTGCGCGCCGTGTGAGTGACCGGCACGATGTCGCCATAGCCGACGGTCGTGACGGTCACGACGGCGAAGTACACGACGTCGAGGAAGCTGACATCGTGGTCGTGGTGATCGACGAGACCATCGCGGTCGAACCAGAACATCCCGACGACGGTGAGATACAGTGCGACCACGACGGCCGCGCGCACGAA
>JBEVDW010000291.1:0-4548 GCA_040513115.1 Steroidobacteraceae bacterium
GCGACATCGTGATCGACGGCGGCAATTCCGAGCATCGCCTGGCCATCGCCCGTGCGCAGCAATTGAGCCAACAGGGCATCGTCTTCCTCGACGTCGGCACCAGTGGCGGCGTATGGGGCCTCGAGCGCGGCTACTGCATGATGATCGGCGGCGATGCTCCCAGCGTCGCGCGGCTGCAGCCGATATTCGAATCGCTGGCACCCGGAGCGGATGAGCCAGGAACACCGACGCACGCAACGGCCAGCAAGGGTTATCTGCATTGCGGCGGCCCGGGTGCCGGTCACTTCGTGAAGATGATTCACAACGCGATCGAGTACGGCATGATGGCCGCGTATGCAGAGGGCTTCAACCTCCTCGCGCATGCCGGCGCCGGTCGCGCGGCTCGCAGTGCCGATGCGGAAACGGCGCCACTGAACGATCCGACGGCGTACCACTACGACTTCGATCTCACCGCCATTGCGGAGCTGTGGCGTCACGGCAGCGTCATTCGATCATGGTTGCTCGATCTCTCCGCGGACGCTCTGCAAACCGATCCGACATTGAAAGGCTATGCCGGCCGCGTCGCGGACTCCGGCGAAGGCCGCTGGGCGATGAAGAGCGCTGTGGACTTGAGCGTGCCTGCGCCCGTGCTCGGCGCTGCGCTCTTCGGCCGCTTCAGCTCTCGGGCCGAAGACGAGTATGCGCTTCGCTTGTTGTCGGCGATGCGTGAGCAATTCGGCGGGCATCGCGAAAACAGCAGCACCTAGCTGCGAGTCAAGCGGTCTTCGCGCCGCTGTCCGAAAAAACTATCCGCGTTCGACTGAGTGCTATCCGCTTGGCACCTGCTAAACTTCGCCGCGCTTCCGGTTCGCGGCTGAAGGGTGCGGTCGCGAACCGGCGTCATCTCAACCACCGTTCGGCTGTTCGATGAACAAACCTGCTCATGCTGTGCCCGAGCCAGCGTGCGAAATTCGTTTTAGTCAGGTGGGGATCACTCAGGTCAGGATCCGGACGACCGACGTCAACGAACTGCACGCAGAGTTGGGAGCGCGCTTGAAGGCGGCGCCGCAACTCTTTGAACGCAGCGGCGTGTGCGTGGACTTCGGTGCCCTGGAGACCGTCCCTGACGCTGACAAGGCGCGTGCGCTCGTGGAAGCCGTGCGCTGGGCCGGCATGTTGCCCGTCGGCATTGCTCAGGGCAGTGAGCAAGTCGAAGCACTCGCGCGCGCACTGGACTTGCCGCTCCTCACGCCGTCCCGCGCAGCACAGAAATCACCCCCCGAGACCGGCAAGTCGAAGTCGGCCACCGTGGCGCAGAAAGCAACCGACGAAGCCACGCCTACCCTCGTGCACCAGCAGCCCGTGCGCTCGGGTCAGCGCGTGTACGCCGCCGGTCGCGATCTCATCGTTACCTCCGCCATCGGCGCGGGTGCGGAGGTCATGGCCGACGGGTGCGTGCATGTCTATGGCGTCCTGCGCGGTCGTGCCCTGGCCGGCGCGCGCGGCGATGTGGCCGCACGCGTTTTCAGCCAGGAATTCCGCGCCGAGCTCGTCTCGATCGCCGGCGTGTTCCGCGTTTTCGAAAGTCTGCCGCCGGAGCTGGAAGGTAAGCCGGTGCAGGCTTGGCTACAGGGCGAGCAGCTGCACTTCGCGCCGGTCGGTGATTAGCTTGTTCTCCATCGCGAGGCACAACCCGAATCATGATACGCATCTTATCGAGTGCCACCCGGGCACAGGGATGTGCCCCGCCGCCGCAGGCGGCGAGCGAAGAGCAAAAATCACACTTTCTGCTCTTCGCCACGAGGGTCGTGACAGGAGTCCGATCCCTCGTTTCGTACTAGCACCGCAACTCACACGAAGGAGATCCGGCATTGTCCGAAATCATCGTTGTCACCTCCGGTAAGGGCGGCGTCGGCAAGACGACCACCTCTGCCAGTCTCGCGTGTGGTCTCGCACGCAAGGGCCATCGCGTCGCAGTGATCGATTTCGACATCGGCCTGCGCAACCTCGACCTGATCATGGGCTGCGAGCGGCGCGTGGTGTACGACTTCGTCAACGTGATCAACAACGACTGCAGCCTGAAGCAGGCGCTCATCAAGGACAAACGCCTCGACACACTGCACGTGCTCGCGGCCTCGCAGACACGCGACAAGGACGCGCTCTCGCCCGAAGGGGTCAAGCGCGTGCTCGATGAGCTCGTGGCCGATGGCTTCGACTACATCATCTGCGACTCGCCCGCCGGCATCGAAAAGGGCGCGCACCTGGCGATGTACTACGCCGACCGCGCGGTGGTCGTCGTGAATCCGGAAGTCTCCTCCGTACGCGACTCGGATCGCATCCTCGGCTTGCTCGCGAGCAAGACGCAGAAGGCCGAGCAGGGCAACGGCGGCGTGAAAGAGCATCTGCTGCTCACCCGGTACAGCCCGCGTCGCGTGGCCACGGGAGAAATGATGAGCGTCGAGGATGTCAAAGACATCCTCGGCCTCGATGTCGTCGGCGTCATCCCCGAATCGCCCGATGTGCTGTCTGCCTCGAACGCGGGCACGCCGGTCATCTTGAATGATGAGAGCGACGTCTCCCTCGCCTACGAGGACGCCGTTTCGCGTCTGCTCGGCGACACCGTACCGCTGCGCTTCCTCGAAGAACCCAAGAAGGGCCTCTTCGCTCGTCTGTTCGGAGGTTGACATGCGGTTGCTAGATCTCTTTCGCCGCACACCCGCCTCCGCCCACGTCGCCAAGGAACGCCTGCGCATCATCGTCCAGCAGGAGCGCAGCACCCGCGGCGGCCCGGACTACTTGCCCAGGCTCCGTCAAGAACTGCTGGAATTGATCCGTCGCTACGTGAACGTCGATCCCGACGCCGTGCAGGTCAGCCTGGAGAAGGAAGACGGGAACCAGGTGCTGGAGTTGTCGGTCGCGTTGCCTGGGGCGAAGGGCTCGGCGTAGGCGGTATCGCGACCGAGCCCCGCTGACGCGTCCCTTCTCGCGCAAAGGGACAGGACAGGCGGTACGACGGTCGCGGAACAGATGCCCGTCGGCTTTCCAGAGCATGTCAAGAAGTCGATCATCGCGGGCTGCAGAAGGAGGCTGCGCCTGATCGAGCACACATAAACTGGGCTGTCACGCAATCTGCACGACACAGTCACCACACTGTCACAGCTCGCTGGCCAACTGCGCGCGCCACAGGTCACGAGATTCCTTGGTCAGTGACAGAGCCCGACGAGCGTTACCACTACCGCGCCATTTGGCTGTCGGACATCCATCTCGGAACACCAGGCTGCCAGGCGTTCTATCTCCTCGACTTCCTGCGCAATCACAAGGCCGACACGCTCTATCTCGTGGGTGACATCCTCGATGGATGGTATCTGCGGAAAGGTTGGTATTGGCCGCAGGCTCATAACGATGTCGTACAGAAAATCCTGCGGGTGGCTCGCAAGGGCACGCGCGTCGTGTATGTGCCGGGCAATCACGATTCGCTATCGCGTCAGTTCATCGGACTGTCATTCGGCGGCATCGAAGTCGCCGAAGAAGCCATTCACACGACTGCAAAAGGCCTGCGCTTGTGGGTCACGCACGGCGACCTGTTCGACGGCGTCATGCAGCACGCACGCTGGCTCGCGCATCTCGGCAGCTTCCTCTATGAGCTTCTGCTGAAGCTCAACCGGCACATGAACAGCGTGCGCCTGCGGCTCGGCCTGCCCTACTGGTCCATGTCGCAGTACGTGAAGCATCAAGTGAAGAATGCCGTCAGCTTCATCACACAATTTGAAGAAGTCATGACGGCCGAAGCACGACGGCGCAATTGCGATGGGGTCGTCTGCGGTCACATTCACAAAGCTGAAATCCGCACCATCGACGGGCTGCTCTATTGCAACGACGGCGATTGGGTCGAAAGCATGACGGCGCTCGTCGAAACGTTCGAAGGCGAGCTGCAGCTCTTGCATTGGCGCTCGCGCCTGTCCGCACCGCTCAACCTTGGCCGCGTTGATGAGGTCAACGCGGCCGCCGCATGACAACGCTGATTTTTCAGGAACGCGCACTGCGCGATGGGGCGTCCACATGAGAATCATGATCGTCACCGACGCATGGGAGCCGCAGGTCAACGGCGTCGTGCGCACGATGAAGAACACGCGCGCCGAGCTGGAAGCCATGGGGCACACCGTGGACTACATCACGCCGCTCGAATTCAAGACGGTCCCCTGCCCCACCTACCCGGACATCAGCCTCTCGTTGTTTCCGTTCAAGCAGGTGGCGGCGCGTCTGAACGAGTTCGATCCCGATGCGCTGCACCTGTCTACCGAAGGACCGTTGGGCCTGGCCGCACGGCGTTGGGCGATGAAGCGCAAGCAACCCTTCACAACCGCGTACCACACACGGTTCCCTGAGTACGTGCACGCGCGAACGCTGATCCCCTACTCGTGGACGTATGCCTATCTGCGCTGGTTTCACGGTCCGTCGAAGGCGATACTCGCGCCCACGGAAGTCGTGGTGAAAGATCTCGAATCATGGGGTTTCAAGAACGTGCGCTTGTGGTCGCGCGGCGTGGATCATCAGATCTTCTATCCACGG
>JBEVDW010000292.1:0-10997 GCA_040513115.1 Steroidobacteraceae bacterium
AAGACGGCGGCATCAAGTACAACCCGCCGCATGGCGGCCCATCGGAGACGACGATCTCCGGCGAGATCGAAACACTCGCCAATCAGCTCCTGTCGCGCGCGACTCAGGACATCGCACGACTGCCGATCGCACAAGCACGAAAGGCCGCGACGACGCATATGCACGATTACGTCGCCGCCTACGCAGCCGATCTGACGCACGTCCTCGACATGAATGCGATACGCAACGCCGCCGTCCGTATCGGCATCGATCCGCTCGGAGGCGCCGGTGTGGGCTATTGGGATCGCGTTGCGGAACGCTATGGGCTGCACATCGACGTCGTGAATCGCGAGGTCGATCCGACGTTTCGCTTCATGCCGCTCGATTGGGATGGCAGAATCCGCATGGATTGTTCTTCGCCGTATGCCATGACCAATCTGATCGCATTGCGCGATCGCTTCGACGTGGCGTTCGGCAATGACGCCGATCACGATCGACATGGCATCGTGACACCGTCCTCCGGATTGCTGAATCCCAATCACTATCTCGCCGTCGCCATTGATTATCTCTTCACCCATCGGCCTGGTTGGCCAGCGCCTACGGCCGTCGGCAAGACGGTCGTCAGCTCGAGCCTCATCGATCGAGTCGCTGCAGCTCGCAACCGCAAGCTGATGGAAGTGCCCGTGGGATTCAAATGGTTCGTCGACGGCTTGCACCGCGGCACGCTCGGCTTTGCGGGTGAGGAAAGCGCTGGCGCCTCGTTCCTGCGACGTGATGGCCGAGTGTGGACCACCGATAAGGATGGCATGTTGCTGGGACTGCTCGCCGCGGAGATGCGCGCCATCACCGGCAAAGATCCTGGCGAGCTCTATCAAGCGCTCACGAAGGAACATGGCATACCGTATTACGAGCGCACCGATGCGCCCGCCACACGCGAACAGAAAGCGAAGCTCGGCAAGTTGAAGGCCGAACAGGTGCGCGCATCGACCCTGGCGGGAGAGAAGATCGAGAAGATCCTCACGCATGCGCCCGGTGACGGCAACGCCATCGGCGGGCTTAAGGTGATGACGCAGAACTGCTGGTTCGCCGCACGCCCGTCGGGCACCGAAGACGTCTACAAGATCTACGCGGAAAGCTTTCTCGGGACGGAGCACCTGCAACGTGTGCGGTCGGAAGCACAGGCACTTGTAAACGAAGTGCTTGCCGCGTGACGCAGGCTTAGTATCGTCGTCGACACGTTTTGAATCAGGCCACTTCGTGAGACCGCAATGAGCCAGGAAACCGACCGCACCAAACAGTGGGAACCGCCGCCGCGCCCGGAGTGGCTCCGCCGCTTCAACGAGGAAGGCAGCTACCTCGATCTGAAGAGTGTCGTGCCCCTCGATGAGAATTCGCTGATCTCCCAGGCCAAGGCAAACACGGGCCTATCCGATTTCGGCGCTGACGATTGGCATGAGCCGTTTCAGAAACTGCTCAAATCCTATGAGGAGGAGTCGTCGTTCCATCTGATGGGACGACTCATGGCGCGCTCGGACATCATTCTGTATCTGCAGGCGCGTCTGCAGGTCGAAGACACGTACAAGAGACATCCCGAGATCGACGCTGAGCAGATCGTCAATCCCATCATCATTGTCGGCCAGGGTCGCAGCGGCACGTCAGGACTACTCAATCTGCTCGCCAAGGATCCTGAGAACGGTACGTTGACGACCTGGGAAGCGTACTTCCCATGCCCGCCGCCGGAGCGTGCTTCGTATCATTCCGATCCGCGCATCGAGAAAGCCGACAAGCTCATCACCCAGTGGAATCGGGTCGTACCTGAAATGCCGAGCGTGCATGAATTCAGCGGCGAGATTCCCACCGAGACGATTCAACTGCATTGCATGAGCTTTCAGTCACCCGCGTGGTTCGGCATGCTCGGGCCCGCGCCGAGCTACGTCGAGTACATGACCAAGCGCGGCATCGTTCCAGCGCTGCGCTATGAAAAGCGTGTGCTGAAGCTGTTGCAGTGGAAAAACCCGCGCAAGCATTGGGTCCTCAAGGCAGCCGGCGACATCACCTGCCATATGCCGGACATCATCTCCGTCTACCCGGACGTCACGCTGGTCTGGTCACATCGCGATCCGATCAAGGCGATGTCGTCGGCCGTGAACACCCTGGGGTGTCTTGCGTGGACTCACACCGACCATCCGTTCCGGGGCAACACGTTCCAGCACGTCACCGATTCGGATACCTGCGCGGCCATGCTGTGCTTCCCGATCGAGGAGATCGAGAGCAACTCCCAGCTCCGCAAGCAACTCTGCAACGTGCAGTATCTCGACTTCATCCGCACGCCGCTGCAAGTCGTCGAGCGGATCTATGCAACCTCCGGCCGCAAGATCAGTGAAGCCGGACGCGCCGCCATGCAGAAATACATGGATGACTATCCGCGCACGATACGGCCTGCGCATCAGTACAACGTGGGCTCGAAAGAACAAGTTGCGAGAGAGCGCCCGGCCTTCAAGCGCTATCAGGATTACTTCCACGTCCCGAGTGAAGTGTAGACGTCACTATAGCAGCGACTCCCACGACGGCTTCTTGACCGCCTTCAGGAACTCCAGGTACTCCGCGCGCCGAGTGAAGAATCGCTCGGCGAGTCCTACGTTCACCACGAACGAGACCTGATCGTTGCCATCCGTCGTGATGCCGAGGTTCAGGCTGCCGCCCTTGTGGAGCATGATGCCGTAGCTCCACTCCTCCACTTCTTTGCCGGGATTGCTGTAGGCCGCGATCAACGACCAGCCGAACTGGTTGTGCAACGTCGCGTCGCCCTCCTGCCAGCGCCACGAATTGCGACCGAACAACTCGACGACGAACGCGGCCGCAAGATCATCCGTGTCGTGCGCGCCGTGCACCCACTGCAACGCCGCGGACGGATGCAGGAAGATCACTTGCGACTGCGGCACGCTGCAGAACCCTCGCTGGATCTTCGTTTGCGGGTCGACCTCGCACAGCTTTTCGTCCTTCACGAACGGTTTGAACGGTGCTTCCCATGCACTCTCGTTCTGATCCATGAGGTAACCGTTGAGTGCGACTTCCCACCAGTACTGCGGGAGGGCATTGTTGAAGTACGCGTCCCACCGCTCCGTCATCAACTTTGCGTCTTCGAAGTGCGCTGCGAGCAGCGGCCAATCGACGTACTTGATCAAACGATCCATCAGTTTGAGAACGCGCAAGAGGTCGACACGACTCGCATACGCGTCGCAACGAGCGGGTGGCTTGCCACAGCCCGTGGGCTCCAGCACGCGAATGGTGCCGTTGAGCATCGTCGAATTGCCGTCGCGCGGTAACGTCCAGAAGGATTGACGAATGGATTGCAGCCGCTCCGGCACCGGCCGATTCTCGTCGGCGGCCTTCTTCAGTTCGTCGTCGAGCTCTGCAAACGCTTCAGCCCATGCCCCCTCATCGGTGGACGATCGCGTTCGGGCGCGCGCGAAATCTCGCAGCTGCGTCAATGCTGCGACGAGTCCGTCGAGACGCTTCTCGGGCGCAGCAGCGTCGGGAGTGGCCGCATTGAAATCGGCAACGACAGCATGCGTGTCCTGCGCTGGATCTCCCAGGCACCCGCGACTGATCGCCAGCGCCAGATCGTAGCTTTGCGCATCGACGGCAGCCTCCAATCCATTGCACGCAGCTTCTGCACGCGTGAGCACGCCCACGCTCAGCAGCAGCGCAGCGACAACCTTCATCGATGACATCAGTCTTCCCCTTCAGCCAAGGTGGATTCCTTGAGCACGAGCCCGCGCAGCGCCACGAGCATCTCGATGATCTCCAGCCAGTTCTGCGCTCGAGCTCCGGCGAGCGCCCTGAGCTTTCCTCTAGTCAGTGTGAGCGCGCCTGTACTGAGCTTCCGAGCGCGCCAATTCGTAAGCGCCGCGCTCACATCCTTCGGACGCACGGCTTCGAAGCCGACGAGCGTATTGATGAGGACGGAGTTCACCGCGGGATGGCTGAGATAGTGATTCAACCCATGCACGTTGATGTCGCGCACGTCGGCAGCACCGATCGATACGTTGGCGTAGAACGTGTCGCGCTGCTCCGGCGAGAGACCTTCCGGAAACCAATGCAGCGGTGGCTTGAAGGCATCCACCATCGGAAAAGGATCCAGCTCATGGTTGAAGTTGCAGTACCGCCAGCACACGCCGAGCGCATCGACCGTGTGCGGTCGCACCTTCGATGAATAGAAATCCCCACCGCGATTCCACAGGAGCTTCGCGACGTTCGCGACCATGAACACAAAGTCCGGCTTGAAGCGGTCGCCGAGCAACACGCCATCCACAGCCTGCGAGAACATCGCGTGCAACGTGTCGTTCACGACGGCGGCGCCCAACGAATGACCCAGGATCGACCATGACGGCACATCGTTTTCCGGAAACGCTTTCAAGCGCGCGAGGATCTGCAGCCGCACCCATTGCGTGATGCGCTCTGAGATCGGCTTCATGAAGCGATAGAGCACGACATCGAGCGCGTGCGTACGCCAGAAATCATCACCGGTCGCGCCGTTGGCGAGCTCCACCAATCTGTTCGCAGCAGTGTCCGCCAACCCCGTAGCGACCAGCGCAGTGGAAGCCGCCGTAGCATTCGCCTGCCATTGCGCGCGAATCTCATCGAAGATGTGGTTGTAGGCGATCTCGACGAACTCGAACTGATTGGTGAGTCCGAACTGCTTGACGAGCGGATACTGTGCGAACGCGTCGTTGAGCGTCTTCTGCGCATCGAGCGACCAGTCCTTGTTGAAGCCGCCCATGCCGTGGACGATGAATACCTGATGCTTGGCCATGTCGCTGCCTTTCAGTCTGAAGCGATGAGAGCGGTGGGAATGACTACTTCTTGCGGCCGAGCACGCGGCTGACGAAGCTGGTCATCGGGAACGCAGGGCCCGGATCGGCTTTGCGGCCCGGCGCGACATCCTCGTGACCGAGGATGCCTTCGAACTCGAACGCCGCGTGCAATGCCACAGCGACTTTCAGCGCCGCGAGAATCTGCGCTTCGGGATACACATGCCAACCCGCAGGCGCGTTCTCTGCTTTGTGCGTCGCCAACAACACTTCAGCGGGCGGAATCTTCACGCTCGCCCAGTTCATCCAGTCACCACCCTCGGTGCGTTTCAAGCGCCCGGCATTGACGAGTTCGATGCCGATCGAGAATCGGTTCATACCGTTGAAGTTGTCCCAGCGACTCTCCCCCGCATGCCACGCGCGGCGGTCGAGCCCGACCATCTGTGTAATGGCGCCGTTGCGCCCGATCACGAAATGAGCGGAGGCTTTTGCCGCCGGGTTCTTGAACCACTCGATCGCGCCCTGCGCGGTGAGTCCGGCGGTGTAGTGCAGGATGAGAAAGCGCCGATCCAGCCCGGCACTTTGATTCGGCGAGCGGATGAATTCGACGGGCTGTCCGTTGTCAGTGCGCAGTGAGGATCCAGCGACGTCCATGCAAACCTCCCCATCGGTGCTTCAAGCATCCGCGCGGCCGATGTTCGTCCGGTGTCGTTAGAACGCGGTCGCCCGCCCCATGCTCGTGAGCGAGCCCAGCAGCACTTCCATACTGCATAGAATGCGACTGCCAGAAACAGTGTCCCTTTGGCCAATGCCCTCCCAGGCAGCAGCGCTGCGGTTCTATCGTGCAGTTGCGGCGAACCGTTGTTCCAGACTCTGGGCGTCGGCGTGCCAGATCGGATCCTGACGCAGATCGACCTGGGCGACACGAGCCAGCGCCGTGCGCCACTCCACCGGGCTCGGCAACAGGCACAGCGTGAACACGTAGCGTGGGCCGAGATTTGGTGTGATGCCACAGTGAAGCACGCGCGACGGCTGGAACAGCACTGCGTCGCCGGCGCGGGGATGATGATCATAGGAAGCGAGCGGTCTACCGGCGAGCGAGGCGAGCTCCTCCAGCGACGTAGTACGCCGCCTGCCGCGGGCAAACACATAACCGCTCTTCGCAACGGCCTCGCTGGAGGCGAGATCGAGGTAGGACGTGCCGCCGCCGTGTGCACAGTAGTCGTTGAGATAGACCAGCAGTTTCAGATGTGCGCGCGGCCCCTGATCGCAATGCCACCTGAACGAGACCGAAGCGGGCCCTTCGACGGGCGCCGTGCGTGACAGGGTGTACCAGTAGACGAAGTATTCGCTCTGGAAGAACTCCAGACAGTGCGCGTCGACCTCGGGCGTCAAGGCAGACTCGATCAAGCGCTGCACCAACGCCGCGTCGGCAAGGTCGTAGCCTTCGAGCTTGGCTGAGTCACGCTTCAACCGCGCGGGTTGCTGGTCGCCGCCGGCTGCAGTCAGAAGGTCTGCCGCCGTTTCTCCAGACATTACTTGCTGCACGGAGAAACCATCCTTCACTACCGGTCCCGGGACGTCGCGCACTGGCAGCGGCCGCGCCAGCGTGGCTTTGCAGTGGGCGTGCCATGCGGCGTAACCACGATGGTCATCGAAGTCCGTGAACACACGCGCGATGCGCGCAGGATCGAGGTCTGGCTCGAGCCAGCGCTTCACTTTGCGCAGCAGGATGGCGGGTCCGTGGCGGTTCAGCGGGATCAAGTGAGACGCTCCTCGAGTGGCGGCTCACCATAGCCGACCGTATCGAGCGGAACCAGGGCCCGACGCCGCACGCGATGAATTTCAGGAAATGGGGACATTCCTCATTTCTAACTGCAATGACCTGAAATGAGGAATGTCCCCATTTCTCATTTCGGCATACGCTTTCGGTGAGCAGGCAAGCTTGTAATACGGAAGCAGTTGGTTACTTACTTGGTGCCTGCATCCGGCGCGATATGCATTCTGATCAGGTCGCATACCTCGCGCACGGCACCACCACCACCCACGGCGCTGGAGACGTAATTGACGGCGTCGCGCACTGCCGGCACGGCATCTGCCGGACAGAAGGACAGCCCCACCGCTTGGAGGCTGTCCAGATCGTTCAAGTCATCGCCGATGTAGGCGGTCTGAGTCGCCGCCACTTGCCAGCGCGCGCCGTGCTCTTTGAGCCACGCCAGCTTGTCCTTCACACCCGGGAAGTAGTCGGTGATGCCGAGCTTGCGCATGCGCGCATCCACGACCGCGCTGTTCTCGGCCGTCACCACACAAACTCGCACGCCGGCAGCGCGCAGCAGCAACATGCCCTTGGCATCGCGCGTGTTGAACTTCTTCAGCGCCTCGCCCTTGCCATCGTAGTACATGCCACCATCGGTCAAGGTGCCATCGACATCGACCACGAGCATGCGGATGTCTTTCGCGATGGTCATTCGCCGTCGCAGCAAACCTTCGATGACCGGCCAGTCGGAAGGCTCATCGAGCTCGGGCGCGCACTCATTCTCCATCACGTGCACGCCGATGCGACCGCCGAGGCGCGATCCAGTGCGGGCCAATAACGAGCTGCGCGTGAAATAGAAGGCGCCGTTCTCCATCACCGTGCCTGCGAAATCCTGGCGACGCGGGCGCCGGGCAGGATCGTAGTTGAGCGGTCGACCGTCATGGCTCCAGAAAAAGCGCTTCAGCTCGACGCCGGTCACGAGGGAATCGAGTTCCTCGCGTTCGAAGCGCGCACGCGCGACTTGAAAATCCTCGGCACGTGTCAGCGGTGACGTGGCCTGGATCAGCGCAAGTACGTCGCATTCGACTTTCGCGGCGAGTTCCAGCATCACTGCTTCGCTGCTCGCGGTATCGGTCGCGTTCTCGGGTGAGCGGTCGACGACTTCAATGCGCGAGCCGAAACGTGCACGTGCATCATCGCGGATCACCGCCGCATCGGATGCGACATACACAACGTCGAAACAACCCGAAGCCAACGCTGCCTCGAGGCTCCATGCATAGAGAGGACGACCGGCGATAGTCCGCAGATTCTTGCCGGGAATGGACTTCGAGCCACCGCGGAGCGGCAACAAAGCCACCCAGCGCATCAGCGTAGATGCACGCCAGGGAGGCGTTTCAGCTTGGCGCGCTGTGGAACTTCGATATCGACGATGCCGGTCGGCTTGTAGGTGAGCGCTGTGTTCACCGCACGCGCGTCGCGCACCAGCTTGCGCAGGCCACCCGGCTCGAGAGAAGCGGCGTGATCGGTGCCTTTCCAGGTGCGATCCAAAGTGAAATGACGCTCGAGCCAGGTCGCACCCAGCGCGACGGCCGCTACATCCACCGCGATACCAAGATGGTGTCCAGAGAAGCCGATGGCCTTGACGCGATCGCCGTAGTGCTCGCGCAGCCGAGTCACCTCCAACAGATGAACCTGGTCGAAGGGCACCGGATAGCCGGACGTGCAGGCGTAGAGCACCACTCGATTCTGAGCTTCGAGGTGCTCCATCAGCAAGACGATCTGCTCCTGTTCTGCGGGTGTCGTCATGCCCAACGAAATATGAATCTCGCCAGCGTAGTCATGCGCCAGGAATTCCAGCATCTCGAAATGCAGATTGCACGCGGAAGGTACCTTCAACATGCGCGGACGCAGAGCAGCCATCTCGCGTGCCGATGTCATATCCCAGACCGAGGTCGAATAGCCGACGCCAAACTCCTCGCACCAGCGCAGCAACTGACGATGCTGGTGGACATCGAACTCGAGGAACTCGCGGTGCGCGCCGTAGGTGTCGCCATAGCTGTTGGCGGGATTCGGATGCGGCGCCTCGTACTCGTCCGCCGTCAGCAGCTCGCGGTTGCAGCGTTTCTGAAACTTGACGAAGTCGGCCTTGGCGAAGCGCGCGGCCGATTCGATCAGATCGCGCGCGATGGCCATATCGCCTTTGTGGTTGCAACCGATTTCGGCCACCACACATGGAAGGGGTCGCTGGCTCACTGGCTGGCTCCTGCAGGTTCGATGTCGGGCGCAAACGCCACCTGACGAGACTGTGATGCCGCGAAGCGGGTCGCGGCCTCGGGATCGTGAATACAAAACACGTAGGGTGAACGCGCTTCGGCGCGCACACCGCCAAAGCGCCTGAGCTGGGTGCCGAAACGCGCGATACGGTCGTTCAATTCGGACACCGTGACGTGCGGAAAACGGTGTGAGTGGTAGGCCGGACTGTTGCGGTGATCGGGAAGGAGCCCGTTGATGCGCTTGCCGAGCGTCCGGTAGTTGCCGGCCACCCAGGCCTTCAGCCAGGTCAGCGCCGCTGGACGCGGCGTCGCGCGGTCGCCGTAGCCGCTGGCCAACAGCACATCCAGCACGCGATCGCAGGCGAGCGGGCCGCGAGTGGCCGCGAGGTGTCGGTTGTACAGGCGCTCGCGCACCGCCGGGTCCACCATGCCGCGACGGCCGGCGAGGATTTCACCCAGCATCTGGCGAACCGCCTCAGGCGTACGCGCGCAATGACTGAGTCCGTTCGGCAGGTGATAGTCATACGTCGCGGAAATGACCGGCATGTAACTCACCGCCGGTGTCTCCAGCACGCTGGCTTCCACCGCCGTGGTACAGCCGTTGTGCAGTAGAACCTTCGCTGCCATCAACCACGGCACCACGTTGCCTTCGTGCGCCACCTCCACCTGCGCACAGCCGGCCAGGACCTGGCGCCAGACATCGTGATTCTCCGAGGGATGCGGGCGCAGCACGATGCGATGCTGGGGAAACCAGGCCGAGAGCTGCGGCATCAGCTCGCGGAAGTGGTCATAGATTGCTTGCTGATGAGCCGCCATGCCGCTCGCAAAGCCCAGGCTCATGCCCCAGCCGGTCCGGCTCACGCGCGGCTGGCCTTGGCTGTCGCGCAGAATCAGATTCAGCGAGGGCACGAAATTGTTCACGAACGAGAAATTCGTGTTGATCAGGATGAAGTCGCCGTAGCGGCGTTTCAGCGCCTCGACCTCGGGTGCGAAGTAACCGCGCACTTCCGGGCGCAGCAGATCGATGCGCGGATTGCCGGTCACGTGCAATGGTGCGCCGCTATAGCCGGGATAGTCCCTGAAAAACTGGGCATCGTCCGCGCCCCAAGCGAACACTTGATCGATGACCTTGAAGGTGTCCTCGGAGTATCGCCAGGCGTAGTACTCCGGTGAGCTGTAGCGCACCAGGCTCTCCTCGTCCCAGGCGACGACATCGTGTCCGAGCCCACGAATGATGTGCAGCATGCGCTTGCTGATGGAACGCATGCTCTTGGCCAGGAACAGGCCGCGCGGCAGGTGCGGCATGGCGAAGTTGATGTAGGTGCGCGAACCCAGCACCACGGGCAACCCACGCTCAGCCGCAACGCAGGCGAGCAGCAGCTTGGCGTCGAGCTCACGCACCTGATTCTCGACGGGAATGATGAGGGTCGATGGATGATGGCCTGTCATGGATAACGGATTCTGCCTGCGGGGAGCTGATACTTTACTGACGCTTCATTGCAGGTAACTTGTGACTGCACGGCCTTGTGCTAAGACCGCTCGGCAGTATCCAAGGTTCTCCTTTCGCAAGCCTTTCAGGCGCCGGCACTGTGCACGACGCAACGTGCGCGCCCAATCCGGACAAATCGAAGCCGGGAAGGGTTGCTGTCGTGCCCCGGGGCGGCGGCGCGTAATCGAGCGGAGTTCTGCGAGCGCGAAACCACGCGCGACAAGGGCACTTCACCTACGGCGGGGTCGCGCTCACGCCGACCGGATCGTCCCTTACCCATTGCTGCAGCAATGTAAATGTTACGGCGGGATCACCGGCGTCGCACCCTCAAACCTTCGCCAAACGTCGGCGAGATCCAAGCGAGAGAGCCGACGTCGTTGCCTTCCCGGCGTACGTATTAGCAGATCAAGCGTCCGCTCCTAGCATGGTGGCGCGAAGCAGTGCGCATGCCGCGGCGGTCGTCGCGGCTCATTCCCTACTGCCAATTCAGCATCCTCACGGGGAGATTAGTCATGAACCTCGACGACGAAAACACCCTTACTCCAGAGAAGGAGATCGAGGCAATTGAAGTCCCTGCAGGTATCGACCGCAGGACTTTCATGATGCGCAGCGCAGTGATTGCCGCAACTACCGTGATCACGGGTCGCGCGATGTCCGCTGAGGAGAAGGTCGCGCGTGCCTCGGCC
>JBEVDW010000293.1:0-5503 GCA_040513115.1 Steroidobacteraceae bacterium
GAGAAAGTCGAAAACTCGCTGCAAAATAAGGGTTCTCAGTAGTCTAAGGCTATGCAGTAACCTCCCGCGATTTTTGCGCAAGGCGCGGGGCGCATCGCCATCTCCGGCTGGGTGATCAAGCGCACATCCTCACGGTTTCGGTGGCCCCGGAGTTCGCGCGTGGTGCAGGGGAAGCCATGCGGCGCAGTTCCACACACGGCGCGGTGGGTCCAGCCCCCGTCTTTCCTCGATCTTCGCCTCCTCGAATGCCTTGGTAGAACGATGCACAAGCGATGGCGCAGCACTTGCAGTAGCCGGACTTCCCTGAAGACGCGTAGGACCACCGTACTCCATGCACACTGCGCACGTGCAAAAAGGCGATCGTACTAAGTGTGCGCGTCGCCAATCGGCCTATTGTGTTGAAAGCACTTCAGTCGCTAGGCCAGTCGCGCTTGGATATGGCGTGGGCATTTGGCACGGTCGAGGTGTCGAGATAACGGGTCGAGCAGGTGTGCAGGGTCGACTGTTCTGCTGCAACATCAAGAGCCATGTCCCGGCGGATTACCCATGACGGGCGACCAAAACGCGTGGGTAAAATTGTACCCATCTCTGGGTACTATCAGACCCGGGCCGACACCAGTTGTTGCGCAATTTACGACTCATATTCCTCAAATCGTTCGGGGGCTGTCTTATATCTCACAAGCTTCTTGACAAGATAGTTGAAGACAGACGGATAATGTACTGTAACGAGTAACATACTGGTTACCTCGTAAAATTCAGAATCCGCTTCGTCTTCGGATGGCACGACTCTTACGACGATCCAAATCGAGGATATCAACAAACGCCGCAGGGCAAAGGGATGACCTTTGAACGCCGCAAGCTATGTAGCCGGCGCCCTCGAAGCAAGTCAGCAATTCGGTTCTCTGCAAAACAATCGCGACATGCTGCTGCCATTCAATCAGCTGGCCGCCATGCTGCTGCTAATTCTGCTGAGCCCATTGATGGCGATTCTGGCGTTTCTCATTTGGCGACGTGATGGCGCGCCGGTTCTCTATGCCCATTATCGCGTGGGATACGAAGGCAAGCTCTTTCGTTGCATGAAGTTTCGAACGATGTTGCGAAACTCCGAGCATGTGCTAGCCGATCTCTTGCGAAACGACCCGCAGGCTCGCGCCGAATGGGCGCGAGACCAGAAGCTAGCCAACGATCCGCGCACCACGCGTGTCGGCCGCTTTCTGCGACGGAGCAGTCTGGACGAATTGCCACAACTCCTGAACGTTCTGCGCGGCGAGATGAATCTCGTGGGCCCGCGACCGATCACGGTCGCCGAACTGACGCGCTATGGCGGTCTCCGCTGGCACTACCTGAGTGTCCGACCTGGAATCACCGGGCTTTGGCAGGTCAGCGGCCGCAACAACACGACCTATGACGAGCGGGTCGCACTCGACCGGCGCTACGTGGAGCAACGTTCATGGTGGTTCGATCTCGGTATATTGCTCAAGACGGTGCGCGTAGTCGTGATGCGGGAAGGTGCCAGCTGATGACCTGCGGCACCTTTGATTTCGAGCAGCTATTCCAACGTAGCAGCTATGGGATGTGAACCGCCGTGGGCTGACGCCAAGACCGGTAAGGTCGTTCACGTGGTCGGCCACGTGACGGACGAGGTATTCAGCTTTCTCGGCCCGGCGACAAGCGCCCTCGCGCACTCCGGTCTCGAGCAAGCGGTAGTCATGATCGACGACATGCGCTACCGCCATCGCCTTCCGAACCTGCATGAATCCGCGGAATTGGTTCTCACACCGGCCATGCGGAATCCCGTCAAGCAGTGGCGGGCGGTGTTGCGTGCATGTCGTGCGGCGTTGGCAAGCGGGCCGCTGCATGCCGTGCACTTACACGGCATCCTCCCCTGCCTCGTAGGCGCGAGCGCGGTGCGTGCCGCGGGTTTGCAGGCGCGGCTCCTCTATTCGCCCCACGGGTCACGATCGCTTGACAGGTTGCGGACCATCGGCGCGCTGGCTGTGTTTCTCATTCGGCCGCTGCTGGGGCCTCTTCGCAGTGCAGCCATCGTAACCGTCCCGCGAGAAGCGCTTGTGTTTGAAAGCTGGGAATCGGTAGCCCTGGTAGAGAGCCCGGTGAGCGAGGTCTTTCACAAGGTGCCGCGCAGTGAATCGCGGCATCCTTTGATCGTCACCGGCGGCCGAATTCAAAGCGCGCGGAGCGTCGAGCTGTTCGCGCAACTTGCCGTTCTGCTGAGCGACGAAGACCTGCGCATCAGCTTTAAATGGTTCGGCACGGTCGATGCGGTGTCGCGGCTGCGCTTGACGGCGGCGAATGTAGGCGTGTTCGATGTCGCTAGCGACGCCGAATGCGCGTCCCAGCTTGCAGCTGGCTGGATGTACATCGCCCTTGACGGCACGCGAGGGTTCCCGCCGTTTCTCGCCGGCGCTATGGCTGCGGGCCTGCCTTGCGTGGCGACGGACTGCACACCGCACCGCGAACTGATTCGCGACGGCGAGACGGGCTTTCTGTGTCAATGCGAGCGCGACATGATCGGACGCATCGCGGCACTCATCGACAGCCCGACCCTGCGTGCGCGCGTCGGCACAGCGGCACGCGAGGAAGCGAAGCGAAGGTTCGGCGAATCCAGGTTCAGCGCCAGTCTGCTCGCGGCGTATGCAGTGAATGCTGTGGACCTTGAAGGAGTGGGCGTGCTAGGGGTCAGGAATTGATGGTTTCTTGGCGACCCGTGGCCGCGCTGTGCGCGCGATGCGTCCCGGGGAGGGGCGTCGTTTGCGCGGAGGCGGCTCACCGGACAGCCCGAGGCCGCATCCTGAAATCGGTCCCATCGAAAGCCATTCGAGGATTCAAGCCATGCCGATGACAGTCGGACAGTTCCTGGTGATCATTGCTGCGCGTTGGCGATCGGCTCTAGTCGTGTTTGTCTGCGTCGTGTCCTTGGCCCTGTTGGCGAGCCTGTTCATGCCGAAGCGCTATAGCGCATCCGCCTCGGTGATGATCGATGTGCGCTCTCCAGATCGCACGTCGGATGGTTCGAGTACGTCAGGGCTGGTCGCTGGCATGCTGGCACCCGCCTACATGGCCACCCAGGTTCAGGTCGTGACGAGTGAGCGCGTCGCGCGCCAAGCCATTCACGCTCTCGGTCTGCAAAGCAGTGTGGAGTTGAAGAACGAATGGATCGAACAGACGGGCGGAAAGGGTGACTTCGAGGCCTGGCTCTCCGAGAAGCTCCATAAGCGGCTCGACGTGGTAGCGTCGCGCGACTCCAATGTCATCGACATTGCCTACTCGGCATCCGATCCAGTGCAAGCGGCGGCCATCGCCAACGCGTTCATGCAGTCCTATATCGACACGTCGTTGGAGCTGAAGGTCGAGCCCGCGCGCGGCTACAACAGCTTCTTCGACGAGCGCGCCAAGCTTCTGCGGGAAGATCTCGAAGCGGCCCAGGCGCGCCTGTCCAGGTTCCAGAAAACCAATCAACTGTTGGTTACCACAGAGCGCATGGACGTCGAAAACGGACGGCTCAGCGATCTGTCGTCGCAACTGGTCGTACTGCAATCCAACGCCGCCCAGAATGAGGGCAAGCGCGTTGAGGCGGGTGCGCGTCAGGACCAACTGCCCGAGGTGCTCGGCAATCCTGTCGTCTCCCAGCTTGCCGGCTCGCTGGCAACCGAACAGGCGCATATGCAGGAACTGACCGCGCGCTACGGCCCGAAGCATCCTGAGCTGATCGCGCAGCGAGCGAAGCTTGCCGAACTGAAGAGCAAGCTGGAGGCGGCAACGGCTCGAGCAAGCGGCAGCGTGAACGTCACCAGCAGCGTGAACCGGGCACAGCTCGTACGCGTGCAGAAGATGCTCGGCGAGCAGCGGGCCAGGGTTCAGAAACTGCAGGGCCTTCGCGACGAGGCGGAGCTGCTGCGCCGGGACGTGGAGAACGCCCAGACAGCCTACAACACCATGCAGCAGCGCGTCACCCAGACCAGCGTGGAAAGCGAGAACACGCGTACCAACGTGTTCGTGCTCAAGCGCGCAACCGAACCGGCGTTACCGTCCTCGCCCAAGTTGCTTCGAAACATGGCGGCGGCCGTGTTCCTGGGTGCCATGTTGGCACTGGCTATCGCACTGTTGCGTGAGCTGCGCGACCGGCGCATCCGCACGGTTTCGGACGTGGAGGTCGAGCTCGGGCAGCCGCTTCTCTTGACCTTGCCGGTTGCCGCGCTGGCCACCAAAGCCAGACGCCGCACGCGTACTCGCAAGACACTTGGCGAGCGAAGCCCGCCGGTGGGCAATTTGAGCCCCCACACCACTTGAGCGACCGAGCCCCCGTCCACTCATGAAGTCCCGCCTAAAGTTCACCCCTGTAGCCCCAAGACCGGGCGACAGCCACGCGGCCGAGGATGCAGCACCTGACTTCTTCGACCGGCCGATCGGCCGCGTGATGCGCGACGCGACGATGATCACCGACCACCAGGTCCAGACCATTCTCTCGCACCAACGCAATCACGGATTTCGCTTTGGAGAGGCGGCAGTGGACTTGGGGCTCGCCACTGACGAAGACGTCACCTGGGCGCTGTCGCAGCAGTTTCACTATCCCTATGCGCCTGGCGCCCAACAAAGCCACGCCGAGCTGGTCGTGGCGTCCAATCCCTTTGGACACGAAGCCGAGGTGTTCCGCGAGCTCCGCAGTCAGCTCATGATGGGAGTGCTGGCTCCGGACGGCCCCCGATGCGCGCTGGCGATCTTGAGTCCGGACGTGGGCGATGGCAAGACCTACGTGGCCGCAAACACTGCGGTCGCATTCAGCCAGTTGGGCGGCGGTGGCACCCTGCTCATCGATGCAGACATGCGAAGCCCGCGGCAGCAGGAGCTCTTCGGTATCGAACCAGACGTGTCCGGCTTGAGCAACATACTTTCCGGCCGTGCGGAAACCAGTGTGATTCAACCGATACGCAATCTGCCGAGCCTGTATGTGTTGCCGGTTGGCGCATTACCACCGAATCCGCTGGAGCTCGTGCAGCGGCCGGGTTTCGGTCTGCTGGTGAAGGAGCTGCTGGGCAAGTTCGACCACGTGGTAGTGGATACGCCGGCTGCATCCCGGGGTGCCGACTCCCGCGTCATCACTGCAGCGTGCGGTGCAGCCTTGGTCATCGGCCGCAAGGGTCGCAGTCGCATGGACTCGATGAGTGCTCTGCTAAAAGGCTTGTCGAAGGGGCCGAGCAAGGTGGCGGGCGTCGTGATGAACGAGCATTGAGATGGCTGCTCGGGTCCTGGTCGTCATACCGACATTGAACGAAGCAGACGGTATCGAAGATGTTCTGTCCGATCTCAGTTTGGACCTGCCCACTGCCGCCTCGACCACTTTCGTGGTGGCCGATGGGGGCAGCACAGATGGCACGACCGAGATCGTCGCTCGTCTGATGCGACGGCGGGCGGACCTTCACCTGCTGCTGAACCCGAAACGCATCCAGGGCGCCGCCGTCAATTTTGCAGCACGTCAGTTTGGGCA
>JBEVDW010000294.1:0-5101 GCA_040513115.1 Steroidobacteraceae bacterium
CGGATCAGCAGCATGTTGTTGCGTGAAGCAGGATCGAGTCGGATCCAATTGCCCGGCTGCGGCATGGCCGAAAGCGTGATCTCGTAGCGACCTTGCGTGTCGTAGACAAGATCATCGAACTGGTAGTTACCCAGGTTGCGCATCGTCTCGTCGCCCCAGAAGCCGCTCTGCGCCTGGATGTCGGTCCAGCGCGTGTTCCCGCGCTGCCCCCACAGGCGATACGTGCGCGTGCCGTCGAGAAACGTCCAGCGATACAGGAAGTCCGGACACGCCTGCCCCGTGGTTATTTCGAAGGGCATGAACACCGAGTGGATGTACAGATGCGGATAAGCCGGGCGCGGGGCGATGTACAGACTGAACGCGGATGCCTGGTTCATCTGCAGGAAGTACAACGCCTGCGCGCGGATTCTCGCGTCCTTGCAGAAATCGTGACTCAGCACTTCATCCCGAACTTCCTCCACTGTGCGGGTGTAGGTCTCCCAAGCTGCCTGTGTCGTCGCTGAGATGTGAGTGCTCAAGTCGGCGTACCTCGTTAGCGGCGCTGTTCGGGCGCGATGCCGTAACGTTGCATGTAGGGCCGGAACGCAGTGTCGATCATATCGTTCGTGAAGCCGAACTCTGCCATCGAATAGTGGTGCCGGCCATGACCGTGCTTGGCTTTCGCTTCGGTCGTGACGTAGCGCTGCATCGCCGCGCGCGCGCCGTCACTGAACTCGAGATCGAAATGCGAGTAGAGCTTTTCGATCGTCGCGAGCGGCTGCATCACCAGATCCGAAAAGTAGATGTCGTAGATCCGGTCACGCACCGCGGCGGCCTGCCGCG
Source organism: Steroidobacteraceae bacterium (assembly GCA_040513115.1). Classification (GTDB taxonomy): domain Bacteria; phylum Pseudomonadota; class Gammaproteobacteria; order Steroidobacterales; family Steroidobacteraceae; genus DATELY01. Next base: position 823 of record JBEVDW010000294.1, read on the forward strand.
CTTGCCAGGTGCGCTCGAGCGCAAGCACATTGTGCGAGATCTGCTCGCGGGCGATCTGCAGTACATCCACCGTGTCCGGTTCCGCGAACGCGCATCGCAGTGAGCGGAACAGGCTCACCAGCGACGGCAGCACCTGTCCCGGGTCGCGGTGCGTGTGGATGAACAGGGCGTCCGGATAGGCGGCGATCATCTCTTCGGGATGCCAGATGTTCTCGGGCGACTTGAGCGCCCAGCGCGTGCTCGCACAATGCGACTGCAAGTGCTGCAGGAACATGCGATGAAACTGGAACACCGCGGTGAAGTTCGCCTCGTGCGCATGCCAGTGCGTGTAGCGCGGCGTATTGGCGAACGCACAGTAGTTGCCGCTCGCACCCATGAACTCATAGATCGCACCGCATTCTTCGGGCAGGGTCGCGCTGAAGGGGTGCGCCGCCTGCAGCTCCGGATCGTCGAATCCTTGTGCATCGAGCGCGTGTTGGACGAGGCTCACGCGCGGGTCGCAGGCATAACTCGACCGTTGCGGCGGAGGCGACGGCATCATCACTTCCCAGAGTTGCGGCACGCGATTCGCCGGATCGCGCGCCAGCAGATCGAGCAGGTTCGTGCTGCCCGTGCGCCCCATGCCGAGCACGATGATGGGTCGTTCGATGCGCTGCGCGGCGATTTCAGCGTGGCGCTTGCGGTCGTCGATGATCTTCAGTCGATTGCAGAGCGTAGCGTGAATTCGGCTCGATAGAGCCTGCCGTCCAACCGCGTTGAGATGTCCTGTCTCATTCAGCGATGCGAGCAGCACGCCGAAGTTGCCGCGACAGTCCGGCAGCCCCCAGTCCGACAAACCGGTGGCCTGCTCGGCTGCTGCGAGCAATGCAGTCAGATCGAAGGCGGTATCCACACGTGCTTCTCCGAGTACGCGTCAGTAGTTCTGGAATACGGCAATCGGCGTGCCGAAGCGCGGCAGTTCGAATGCAATGCCGGATGCGTGTGCGATCGTGCCGATCTCGGCAATGGTCGCCGGCATGTCACCGAGAATGCGCGGCTGTGGAACGACGGTGCCAAATGGCTGCAGGAAATCCTCGTGATGAATCGGAAACACCCGCCGGACGGCCAGGCCATTCACATACGTGCGCCAGTAGCGGGCGCGATATTCTGGGTCTTTCAGAGTAAGGCCACCCATGGCGAGAAAGAGCACGTCGGCCGCATGACCCTCGGTCACGTGTTGCTTGATACCAGAACTGCCTTGAATCGCAAGGCGGCCTTGCGGATGTGAAATCAGAATCAAGTAACTCGCGCCTTCCTTCCACGCACTGGCGCGCGCGGGCGGCGTGAGTGGCACGTCGATCGTTCCCGGAAGCGGAGGGCCGCTCCTGGACGAGGCATGAGCGGAGACCAGCATCGTTACAGTGAAGTGGCCGAAGGCGAGTGTCTGGCCATCCGTCACCGTGACGATCTGCGCTTCGGGCAGTTGTGCGCCGCGGCCCAGATTGGCGGTGCTCGGCGAGCCGACCAGTTTCGCGCCCGTGCGCTTGGCGACCTCCGCGGAATCGAACGCGTGGTCATAGTGCGAATGCACGGGGATGACAGCAGCCAGCCGGTCGATGCGGAAGCGTGCGATCGCGCGATCGATGGCTGCGCGATCTGGAGAAATCTTGCCCAGAAACAGCCTTGCCAGCGGAGGGCGAGAGAAGAACCCGTCCGTGAGCAGCTGCGTCGTGCCATCGTCAATGAGCAGGGTATCGACGCCCAGCCATGTCACCGCGACTGGGCGCGCGGCATCTCCTGTTGCAGTGATCGCTGCCGGATAGCGCACGCCTGCGGCCTCGAAGTCGGGGCGATCGTGCCAGAGATAGAGGAGTGCGGCCGTTGTCAGGCTCAGAGCGATGGCGACTCCGATTCCGATTTTTTTCAACATGCGTGTCACTCTAGTCCATCTCCGGTCACGAAGCAGTGCGCCGTGCCCGCGGATCTGGAGCGCGTGGCCGATGTCGTCGTGAAGATTGGCGCGGCAGCGTTGGCGCTCGGTCCCGGTCTGGCGGCACTCGAGATCAATCCGTTGCTGGTTCGTGGCAGCGACGTCGAAGCGCTGGATGCACTGCCGGTCTGGCAATCGAGCTCATAGGGGGCTCGTCGTCAGCGACCGCGGGCCGTAGAATCCGCGTGCGCTCATCACCGTGCGCGTGAGGTCACGATGGCGGAAGCAAGCACGATCACCTATGTCTTGTCGGACCTGCTGTGCGAGCAGCAGGTCACGAAAGCGGGAAAGCGGGCGCTGCACGCCTGGCTGGCGTCTCGTGTCCGCATGCCCATCCGTGAGCGGCTGGGCTTCGGTTGCATTCTGGCTTGGGCGTTCGTCGCAGGGACCACTTCGATCGCTGCACACGCCGCAGGGGCCGATACCGGCGCGCGCATCGATACGGAAGCCGCTCGCATCGAACAGCAGGTGATCACCTGGCGCCGTGATATTCACCAGCATCCCGAACTGGGCTTTCAGGAGGAGCGCACTGCTGCACTGGTTGCCAGACACCTGAAGTCGCTCGGCTTCGATGAGGTGCGCACCGGGGTGGGCGGCACCGGCGTGGTGGGAATTTTGCGCGGCAAGTCGCCCGGTCCCGTGGTGGCACTGCGTGCCGACATGGACGCACTGCCGATCGCGGAGCAAACCAACCTGCCATTCGCATCCAAGGCAAAGGCGATGTGGAACGGTGAAGCGGTATCCGTCATGCACGCATGCGGCCACGATGCGCACGTTGCCATGCTGATGGGGGTTGCGCAGGTGCTTGCAACGATGCGCGATGCGCTACCGGGTAGCGTGATGTTCCTGTTCCAGCCTGCAGAGGAGGGCAGCAGTCAAGGCGGCGGCGCCGAGGCCATGCTCAAGGCGGGAGTGTTCGAACAGACGAAGCCGGCAGCGATCTTCGGCCTTCACGTCGCTCCTTTCCCAAGCGGGACATTGTGGTATCGCGCAGGTCCGATCGGAGCGGCCGCCGATTCGTTTCATATCACGATCGATGGCCGCGGGACGCACGCGGCAATGCCATGGGGTGGTACCGACGCAGTGTCGGCGGCGGCGCAGACGGTGATCAGCCTGCAGTCCATCGTCAGCCGGCGCATCGACCTGACCAAGAATCCGACGATGATCTCTGTCGGTACTCTGCATGCCGGAACACGGTACAACGTCATGCCATCGCAAGCGGAAGTCACGGGCAGCATCCGCACCTACAGCGAAGCCGACCGCACGCTGATCCACGAGCTCATTTCCCAGATCGCGAAGAACACAGCCGAAAACTACGGCACTACGGCGACGACCAAAATCAGCGACGGCTATCCGGTGCTGCTCAACGATCCAGCACTCGGCGCAGCGATGCTGCCGACGCTGCAGGAAATGTTGGACGGGCGAGTACAAACCGCCCCGATGGGTACCGGCTCGGAGGACTTCGGCTTGTTCACCAGCCAGCAAGTACCAGGCTTCTACTTCGCGCTTGGCACGACACCTCCAAACGCTCCGCTGGCAATGAATCATTCGCCGCAGTTCACTGTCGATGAACCGGCGCTCCTGACCGGCGTAAGGGCCATGAGCCGGCTGGCCGTGGGTTTTCTCCAGAAGCACTGCACCGTCTGCGAATGACGTCGGGCGCGGGCGGCTCGGCCGCGATTGCACATCAGAACATCGACTCGGAGCCCAGGCCGATCGCAGCTTGATCGCGACATGCCTCAAGGCGCCTCCCCAATCCACTCGAAAACTTCCACCGCCGAGTTCATCGCAGAGACGGTGATCATCGTTGCAGGAATGTAACGAAGTGGTGCGGAGCGCGCTTCCGTGTGGGGCAATCGAGCCATTGTAATGGTATAAGAATCGCGAATCGTATAATGTACGGAATGGTATAAGGTACGAATCAAGAACGACCCACGCACGTATGGTGTCGAACTCGCGTGTCACTTCGGCAGAGATTGACCGAACAGCACCGCTTCACGATTGACGGTGTCAGCCGCTGCCTCGCTCACGAAGGGCGACGCAGTGTTTTCATCCGGGTCCGTTTCACGAAGTCTTGTCGTACAAGCATCCGCGAAGCTATTCGCCGAGATCCTCTTGCTCCTACACGTCCTACGAGGGTGCCACTTCGCTTGAGCGCTTGGCCGACTGTCACGGATGAGGTATATGCGTATATACGATACTTGTGTGATTCGCGCGAGCCCATGAGTTCATGTGACCTGTGATGTGCAGAGCGAGGCGGCATGACTCGCGCACGTTGTGATTCGAGGAGATAGAAGAGATGTGGGGGGA
>JBEVDW010000295.1:0-10800 GCA_040513115.1 Steroidobacteraceae bacterium
CATCACGCACGAGCCCACCGGCATCGTCGTCGCGTGCCAGAACGAACGCAGCCAGCACAAGAATCGCGATCGCGCAATGAAGATGTTGAAAGCGAAGCTCTACGAGCTGGAAGATCCCGCCATCTGGAATACACCCGACAAAGCACAGGAGCTCGGCCGCGAGCGCGCGCGGCTGGAACATGTCGTGGGCACGCTCGATCGGGTGCGCAATGCGTTGAGCGATGCGTCCGAGCTGCTGGATATGGCGGCGGCCGAGAACGACGTGTCCACGTTGCAAGTCATCGATCAGGACATGCGCACACTCGAGCGCGACGTGAAGCAGCTCGAGTTCAAACGCATGTTCCCGGGCCAGATGGACTCGCACAGCGCGTTCCTCGACATCCAGGCCGGTGCGGGTGGCACCGAGGCCCAGGATTGGGCGCAGATGTTGCTGCGCATGTACCTGCGCTGGGGCGATGCCCATGGCTACAAGACCGAGGTCATCGAAGAGAGTGCGGGTGAAGTGGCGGGCATCAAAAGTGCGACCATTGCCTTCCAAGGCGATTACGCCTACGGGTGGCTGAGAACCGAAACCGGCGTGCATCGCCTCGTGCGCAAGTCGCCGTTCGATTCGAATGCGCGGCGGCACACGTCGTTTGCCTCCGTCTTCATCTCGCCCGAGGTGGATGAGGACATTGAAATCGAGATCAATCCCGCGGATCTGCGCGTCGATGTCTATCGCTCGAGCGGCGCCGGCGGCCAGCACGTGAACAAGACCGAGTCGGCTGTGCGCATCACGCACGAGCCCACCGGCATCGTCGTCGCGTGCCAGAACGAACGCAGCCAGCACAAGAATCGCGATCGCGCAATGAAGATGTTGAAAGCGAAGCTCTACGAGCTGGAAGTGAACAAGCGCAACGCGGCCGCGAAGGTGCTGGAAGACTCCAAGTCCGACGTGAGCTGGGGCAATCAGATTCGCTCGTACGTGCTCGATCAGTCACGCATCAAGGATTTGCGTACCGGCGTCGAAGTCGGCAATACGGGTGCCGTATTGGATGGCGATCTCGATCAGTTTCTCGAAGCGAGTTTGAAGCAAGGCCTGTGAGTTCATTGGTGCCGCATGAGCGATGACAACGCCCCGATAGACGAGAACAAGCTGATCGCGGAGCGGCGCGGCAAGCTCGACAGGATCCGCGAGCACGGCATCGGCTTTCCCAACGATGTGCGGCGCGACGCGTTGGCTGATCAGCTGCTGACTGCGTACGGCGAACATCCGTCGGAATGGTTCGACAGCAATGTCGTGCGCGCGAAAGTCGGCGGGCGCTTGATGGTCAAGCGGATCATGGGGAAGGCGAGCTTCGCCAAGATCCAGGATCGCACGGGCCAGATTCAGCTGTTCCTGCAGAAGGAGACGCTCGGTTCCGTCTATGACGAGTTCAAGAGCTGGGATGTCGGCGACATCATCGCCGCGGAAGGGCAGCTGTTTCGCACCAAGGCCGGCGAGTTGTCCATTCGTGCGGACAAGCTGCGCATCGCGGTGAAGTCACTGCGGCCGCTGCCCGACAAGTGGCACGGCCTCGCGGATCAGGAGATTCGCTATCGGCAGCGCTATGTGGATCTGATCATGAATCCCGACAGCCGGCTCACGTTCGAGAAGCGCGCGCAGATCGTGAAATACATGCGCAACTTCCTCGATGCCTCCGGCTTCCTCGAAGTGGAAACGCCGATGATGCAGACGATTCCGGGCGGCGCTGTCGCGCGGCCCTTCATCACGCATCACAACGCGCTCGACATGGACATGTACCTGCGCATTGCGCCGGAGCTGTACTTGAAGCGCCTGGTGGTGGGCGGTTTCGAGCGCGTGTACGAGATCAATCGCAACTTCCGCAACGAAGGACTTTCGACGCGCCACAACCCCGAGTTCACGATGCTCGAGCTGTATCAGGCGTATGCCGACTACAGCGACGTCATGGCGCTGACCGAGAATCTCGTGCATGGCATCTGCGATACCGTGTACGGCTCGCGTCGAGTGGAATATCAAGGCGAAGTGTTCGACTTCGCGCAGCCGTTTCGTCGCGTCACGGTCGACGATCTCGTCGTGCATTTCAATCCGGGCATCGAGCGCGGCAAATTGCGTGACGTGTCGTATCTGCGCGAGCACTGCACGCGCTTGGGGATTCCGTTCAAGGATACGGACGGCGCCGGCAAGCTGCAGATCGAGATCTTCGAGAAGACTGCGGAGCCGCGCATTTCCCAGCCTACGTTCGTGTACGCGTATCCGGCGGAAGTGTCGCCGCTCGCACGCCGCAACGATAACGATCCTTTCATCACCGACCGCTTCGAGTTCTTCGTCGGTGGGCGGGAGATCGCGAACGGCTTTTCGGAGTTGAACGATCCGGAGGACCAAGCCGCGCGGTTCAAGGAGCAGGTTGCACGCAAGAGTGCTGGCGATGAGGAAGCGATGTTCTACGACGCGGATTACATTCGCGCGTTGGAATATGGGTTGCCGCCAACAGCAGGCTTGGGGATTGGTGTTGATCGCCTGGTGATGCTGTTCACCAACTCAGCATCGATTCGCGATGTGCTGCTGTTTCCGCATATGCGGCCGGAGTAGTGGGTCGGCCCTGCGCTCAGCCCGTCTGAGGCCCACTGTCAACCGCGTACGGCAACGGCAACCGACTCAACACGGCTTTAGATTCCGTATCCAGTTGCAGTTCCCGCTCCACTTGCGAGAGCTGCACAACGGCCAGCAATTCACTCCCCGAGCCCGTTGACACCGACGTCACCACCTCGCCCGCAGGCTCCTCGCCAGCAAGCAGGCGTGTCCCCGAAACAGGTACTTCGCCGGCCACGGCGTACCGAAACATTCGTCGCTTCACACTCCCGCGATAGTGCGTGCGCGCGATGATCTCCTGCCCGGTGTAGCACCCCTTCTCGAAGCTGATGCCGCCCAGCACGTCGAGATTCAACATCTGAGCGACGAAGCTTTCGTGCGTTTGCGCGTGGAGCGTCGGAATGCCGGCTTGGACGTCGGCCAGTTGCCAGGCTCGTGTGAATGCCTCGTCTGGATCGCTGGCTCGCGTAGGAGCAACGATGAGCTGACGCCCGCCTGGCCAGTGGATCACGTTGGCATCCCCTTGCTGTTCCTGGATCAGCGGTGTGGTCCACGACGTCATGCTCGTTTGGCCATCCAAATGGCCGAACACATCGAGAGTCGACGGCTCGAATTTCACTTTCGCCCGCAAGACATATTTCTTCAGTCGAGCGGCGGTCGACTCGAGCAACTCGGCCGACGTCAGTAGGACGATCTCGTCCCCCCGCTGCAGGAGCCACAGCACGCTCTGCACACGCCCCTGAGCGGAATTGCAGCTCGCCAGCAGAACCGATCCGGGCGTCAGCGCCGAGATGTCCGCGCTGATCTGGCCTTGCAGAAAGTTGCGGGCATCCGGGCCGCTCAGGCGCAGGGTCCCGAACTGGGTCAATCGACGCGATTCGCGAAGGGCGTCTTCGTGCATGAGAGATACGGCTAAGTCCTGCGGTGATTCCTAAAGTATGAACCCTTCTGGCAGACTACGCGGCCATGCTCAAGACCCCTCCCGCGGCGCCTGCAATTCACGCTCAACCGAACGAGCCCGTCGCAGAGAAGATCCTCCCGAGCACTGGCACGCAGCGCGCAAAGCCGGCGCTGCCACGTGAGATCGGTGGGCGAGACGGCCCGGAACCCACGCGCTTCGGCGATTGGGAGAAAGGCGGTCGGTGTATCGATTTCTAAAGTGTGGGTCATCGGCCCGCGCACGCGCCGCGGTCGATGACGGCGCCATCAAACTCGGATTCGAAGGTAGTCACAACCATGGCAACACGCGAACGGCCGATCTCACCGTTCTTCACGTATCGCTGGCAGTACACCAACACGCTATCGATTCTGAACCGTCTCACAGGCCTCGCGTTGAGCATCGGCTTGATTCCGCTCATCTACTGGCTCGTTGCTGCAGCCAGCGGGCCTGAAGCCTACGCCGATGCGCTCGAAGTCCTCGGCTCACCCATCGTGATGTTCATCATGGTGGGCTTCTCCTTCAGCTTCTTCTATCACCTGTTGAACGGCATTCGGCATCTCGTGTGGGATTTGGGCTACGGCTTCGATCTGCGCGTCGCTCGGGCCAGCGGCTGGACCGTCTTCATCGGTTCTCTGGTGCTCACGGCGTTGAGCTGGGCACTGCTGGCCCATGCGATGGGAGGTGCGGCATGAGCACGCAGCGGCCGCACGCGGAATCGAATCTGCGCAGCCCGATTCGCCGCGTCATCCACTTGGGTTCGGCGAAGGAGGGGGTCGGTCACTGGTGGTCGCAACGGGTGACCTCGGTTGCGCTGATCTTTTTGGGACTCTGGTTCCTGGGCGCGCTGATCGTGAATGCCGATTTCAGCTATGAGGGCATCACACACTGGGTCGCAAGCCCCGTGAATACCGTGTTGCTGATTCTGTTCCTGCTCACGAGCCTCTATCACTCCAAGCTCGGCGTGCAGGTCGTCGTCGAGGACTACGTTTCGCATTCGGGAGCCAAGGTCGTCACGATGCTGTTGATCAACTTCGCCCACGTTCTGCTGGCGGCATTGGGTGTGTTCGCCGTGTTGCGCATTGCCTTTGGAGGCGCTGCATGAGCGCGTATCAATTCATCGATCATTCGTATGACGTCGTCGTCGTGGGCGCGGGCGGTGCTGGTCTGCGCGCGACGTTTGGCTTGGCGCATTCGGGTCTGTCCACCGCGTGTCTGACAAAGGTGTTTCCGACTCGCAGCCACACGGTCGCTGCACAGGGCGGCATCAGTGCGGCGCTCGGCAACATGGGCGAGGACGACTGGCGCTGGCACATGTACGACACCGTGAAGGGGTCGGATTGGCTCGGCGACCAGGATGCGATCGAGTTCATGTGCAAAGAGGCGCCGAACGCGATCATCGAGCTAGAGCACTACGGACTGCCGTTCTCGCGCACCGAAGATGGACGCATCTATCAGCGTCCCTTCGGTGGCATGACCACGCACTATGGCAAGGGCACGGCGCAGCGCACGTGCGCCGCCGCGGACCGCACCGGTCACGCGATGTTGCACACGCTGTATCAGCAGGCGTTGCGTCATGAAGCGCAGTTCTTCATCGAGTACTTCGCGATCGACTTGATCATGGAGAACGGCGAGTGCCGCGGTGTCGTTGCTATCGACATGGCGGATGGCACCCTGCATCGCTTCCGGGCGCACCAGACGATTCTCGCGACCGGCGGCTACGGTCGCGCCTATTTCTCCTGCACTTCCGCACACACCTGTACCGGCGACGGTGGTGGCATGGTTCTGCGTGCCGGCTTGCCAATGCAGGACATGGAGTTCGTGCAATTCCATCCGACTGGCATCTATGGCGCCGGCTGCCTGATCACCGAAGGCGTGCGCGGCGAAGGCGGCATCCTGCGCAACTCCGCGGGCGAGCGGTTCATGGAGCGCTATGCGCCGAACGCGAAAGATCTTGCTTCGCGCGACGTCGTCAGCCGCGCGATGACCATCGAAATTCGCGAAGGCCGCGGCGTTGGTCCGCAGAAGGATCATATCTATCTGCATTTGGAGCACTTGGGTGGCGACGTCATCCATGAGCGTCTGCCGGGAATCGCGGAGACTGCGAAGATTTTCGCCGGTGTCGATGTGACCAAGCAGCCCATTCCCGTGCTGCCCACGGTGCACTACAACATGGGCGGCATCCCGTGTAACTACCACGGCGAAGTGGTCACGTTGCGTGATGGCGTGCCCGACACCGTGGTGCCGGGATTGATGGCCGCGGGCGAGGCAGCGTGCGTATCAGTGCATGGTGCCAATCGCCTAGGCTCGAATTCGCTGCTCGACCTCGTGGTGTTCGGACGTGAAGCGGCCCGTCATTGCGCCGAAGTCGTGAAGCCGGGCACGCGGCATCGTCCTTTCGCAACCGATGCGGGTGCCCTCGCGCTGGAGCGGCTCGATCGCTTCCGTAACGCCAAGGGCTCGCAGCGCACCGCTGACATCCGCTTGAACATGCAGCGCGTGATGCAAGACCACGCCGCGGTCTTCCGTACCGGTGACTCGCTGCGCGAGGGCGCGCAGAAGCTGTCACAGGTGCTTGCTTCGTTTGCGGATGTGTCGGTCACCGATCGCTCGCTGATCTGGAATACGGATCTGATCGAGACACTGGAACTCGAGAATTTGTTGCTGCAGGCGACGGCAACCATCCAGTCGGCCGAGAACCGCAAGGAGAGCCGCGGTGCCCATGCGCGCGAGGACTTCCCGGATCGCGATGACGTCAATTGGATGAAGCACACGCTGTCGTGGGTCGACTCCCGCGGCGAGGTGCGGCTGGATTATCGCCCGGTGCACCTCAACACGTTGACGAACGACGTCGAAGTCGTCCCGCCCAAGGCGCGGGTGTATTGAGATGCAGGCGTCAAAACATCGAGCGTAACGCGTTAACAGTCGGACCCATCAACATGGCTCAATTCCGCTTACCCCCCAATTCACGCATCCGTCCCGGCAAGGTCTACAAGGCGGCCGGCGGCGCGACGAAGGTGCGCACGTTCAAGATCTATCGCTTCGATCCCGATTCGGGCGAAAACCCGCGCGTCGACAGCTACGAAGTGGACATGGGCACGTGCGGACCGATGGTTCTGGACGCGCTCATCAAGATCAAGAACGAGATCGACGCGACGCTGACGTTTCGTCGCTCATGCCGGGAGGGCATCTGCGGTTCGTGCGCGATGACCATCGATGGCGTGAATACGCTGGCGTGCACGCGTGCGACGGATGACGTCCGTGGTGATGTGAAGATCTATCCGCTGCCGCACATGCCGGTGGTGAAGGACCTCGTGCCGGATCTGACCAACTTCTACGCGCAGTACGCGTCGGTGAAGCCCTGGCTGCAAACGCGCACGCCGGCGCCGCCGGATAGCGAACGTCTGCAATCCAAGTCCGATCAGGAAAAGCTGGATCGACCCTCGGCCTGCATTCTCTGTGCGTGCTGCTCGACGTCCTGTCCGAGCTACTGGTGGAACAGCGATCGCTATCTCGGCCCCGCGGCCCTCTTGGCGGCGTACCGCTGGATCGTCGACTCGCGCGATGAGGCCACGGGCGAGCGGTTGGATGCGCTGGAAGATCCATTCCGGCTCTATCGCTGCCACACGATCATGAACTGCTCGCAGGCATGTCCTAAGGATCTCAATCCGGCCAAGGCCATCGCGGAGATCAAGAAGATGATGGCCGAGCGGCGGCACTGAGCCACGCTCGTCCCGGCGATGACCCCGCCCGCATCGACATCGAACGCCCGCCTGCGTTGGCAATGTCGGCGCGGCATGCGCGAGCTCGATCTGCTCTTGCTACGCTATCTGGAGAGTGAATACCCGACAGTCACCCGCGGCGAGCAACAGGGGTTCGAGCGCCTGCTGGAACTGACCGATCCCGAGCTTCTCGGCTACCTTCTGCACGGCGAGCGCCCCGCCGACCAGGAACTGGCGCATGTCATCGAGCGTGTCCGCAACCTTCTCTCTTGAGCTGCATGCGCGGCGTTGGCAGTCGGCCTTGGCCGGCGCCGCCGTTGCCGCTTGTGCGCTGGTGCCGTGGTGTTTGCAGGACGTCCCGTTCTGGTTGCAGTGTGCGGCCAGCGCGTCGGGGGCGATCGCAAGCTACATTGGATTCGTGTGTGCTGGTTGGTTGACCAATGGCACGACGGTCGTGCGCCTTGCTCGTGTCACGATGGATGATTGGCATCTCGAGGACAACGCTGGCCGTTCGATGCACACCCGACTGCAGCCACAGACCCGTTTCTTCCGGCTCTTCGTTTGGCTGCAGTTCGAATCGCGTCATCGTGTGTTGCTGGGTCCAGGCGATGTTGCTCCGCACGACTTCCGTCGCCTGCAGGTGATCTTGAGACAGCACCGGTCGTTGCCTCATCGCGAGCCCGTAGCATGAATTGCGCGTGTGATTCGGCTCACGATTCGCACGGACTGCGATCATTTGCGGCGAACTTTCCGCAGTTGGTCCAGTCTACCGCTGCGATGCTAAAAGCTCGCGATGTGCCCACATCGGGCACGACACGAGTGGCGGCGTCATGAGTCAGGACGACACCGACCAGCAACTCGTCAAGCGGGTGCAGCAGGGCGATCAGACGGCTTTCAACGTTCTGGTCCTGCGCTACCAGCATCGAGTGCTGAAGTTGGTGAGCCGCTTCGCCACCGACAGCGCCGAAGCCGAGGACATCGCGCAGGAGGCCTTCATCAAGGCGTATCGTGCGCTACCTTCGTTTCGGGGCGATAGCGCGTTCTACACGTGGCTGTATCGGATTGCGATCAACACGGCCAAGAACGCGGTGGTTTCGAATCGCCGGCGCCCGGTGGACTTCGATCTCGATCTGCAGGACCCGGAGCAGTTCGAGCGGCAGTCCCGGCTCAAAGATGTGGACACGCCCGAGGGCATGTTGCTCAGCGAAGAGATTCGCGGCACGGTATCGAAGGCCATCGAGCAGTTGCCCGAGGATTTACGCACAGCGATCGTTTTGCGTGAGCTTGAGGGTTTGTCGTATGAAGAAATCGCGGAAGTGATGGAGTGCCCTGTGGGTACGGTACGCTCCCGCATCTTCCGCGCGCGCGAGGCGATCGATCGCAAACTTGGTCCGCTGCTCGATTGAACTCATAGCCCGCATCACACTCCGTGACCCTTATGACAGACCCCGTGAACGAACAGCTCTCTGCCTGCCTGGACGGCGAGCTACCCCCGGCGGAAATGGAACTGCTGCTGAAACGGATGGCGCGGGAGGAGGCGTTGGGACGTACGGCCTCGCGCTACTCACTCATCGGCGCCGCTCTGCGCGAGCAGCAGGGTCCCTTGGCCAGTGTCGATTTCGCCGCTCGTGTCGCGCACGCCGTGACCGCGGAGGCGCTGCATGCCGCTCAGACAGTCGCACCCGCGAGCCACTTCGATAGGCGTCGCTGGTTGCGGCCGGTGATGACCGGCGCGATGGCGGCAGGCATCGCGATGTTCGCCGTGTTGATTGCGAACCGCCCTGATACCGGCACTTCAGACCCTGTAGCCACCAATTCGCCCGCCGCATCGAGTTTCAGCGCGCCCACCACCGCGGCGACGCCGGTGAATTGGCCCAACGAACGCCTGACCAACTACGTCGTGGCACACAGCGAGTACTCATCTCCCCTGGGTCGGCCGATGGTGCTCAACGGGCTGCTCACTGAGCAGAACCCGGCAGAGGAGCCCGCGCCTCCACAGACCACCCCCTCCTCAGCCGAGTCGCCCGCGTCAGAACCCTGATGTCGATGCCGGTCCTACAACGAGTTCTCGCCATCGTCATCTGTGGCTGCGCACTGCCGGCGTGGGCCGGTGATCCCGACGCACGCGCCTGGTTGGAGCGCATGACGAAGGCGCTCGCCACGCGCAGCTACGAAGGCAAGTTCTTTCATTTGAGCGCCTCGCGCTCGGAGAGCATGTGGATCATCCACAGCGTCTCCGACGGCAAAGTCAGTGAGCGGCTGGTGGCGCTGGACAACAGCGGCCGGGAGATCATTCGCAATGAGTCCGAGCTGATCTGTTATCTCCCGGATCAACACACGGTATTGGTGGAGAAGCGTGACGATCAGCAGTCTCTGCTGTCCTCGCTGCCGAGTTACAGCGAACAACTCGAAACGCACTACAGCATCGAAACGGGCCCTGCGACCAAGGTACTTGGGCGCAAGACACAGTTGATCCTGGTGCAACCGCGCGATCAATACCGCTACGGCTATCGCTTGTGGCTGGATAAGGAAACCGCGATGCCGCTCAAGTCGCAGCTGTGCGATGCGCGTGGCAATGTCATCGAACAGATGCTGTTCGCCGAGCTGCGGCTGCAGGAGAGCATTCCGGCCGAGCGCCTGAAGCCGGGTGTCGATGCCACGGGCTTCAAGTGGGTCAAGCAGGAGATTCGCGCCCCGCGCACGCCGGCTGCCCGGATGGGCTGGTACGTGGTTCGATTGCCGGCGGGGTTCAAGCTGCGCACGGCGCGCATGCAGCGGGTAGGAGGATCGGAGGAGCCCACGCGCCATCTGGTCTACTCGGATGGTCTTGCGTCGGTGTCCGTGTTCATCGAGCCGCGCGGCGGCAAGAGCGAGCCGCCACCGGGGCAGGGGCTGGCGAGGCTCGGCTCGGCGTACGCTTACTCCCGGCCAATGGATGGGCATCAGGTAACCGCTGTCGGAGAAGTGCCGGCGGCGACCGTCGAAGCCATCGCCACCAACGTGTCGCGGCAGCAGGATGCAGCGGCGGCGAGTGAGCCGGCTACGGCGGAAGAGGCGACTCGCTGAGCAGACGGCCTGCGTCATTTACCAAACTTCAGGTGGCGCGAGTGCCTCCCGCCACAAGTTCCTTCCAGGACCGCTGTGAACACATCGCAAGCGATGCCGGCCCTGGCGCCTGCATGCGCCAGGGCGTTCAGCGGAGCGAGGCATGCCTCGCCGAAAGACACCGCTTCACCCCTGTACGCTCTGAGGGCCGACTTCCACGTCGGCCACAGTCCTGGAAGAAACTACTGCCGGGAGTCCCTGGCTCACCGTCTGTGGCCCCTAGTGTTGCGAGCGCAGTGATCCCATGAGCGAGTGGATCGTCTATTCCCGCCAGTCGTGTTCCTTGTGCGAAACGTTTGTGCATGAGCTCGCAGACCTGCTCGGACCAGAGGTCGAGAAGGTTCGCCTAATCGACATTACGACGGACCCTGAGCTCGAAGCGCGATACGGCCTGAAAATTCCCGTCCTTGTGATCGACGGTGACGTGGTTTGCATGTACCGGG
>JBEVDW010000296.1:0-2711 GCA_040513115.1 Steroidobacteraceae bacterium
TGGAAAAGAAGGAGATGGCAGGCGTCCCGGTTGCGGTCGTGACGCCACCGGTCATCGCAGATCAACGCCGCAGCCGAGTGCTGCTGAACATACATGGTGGCGCATTCATTTACGGCGAGGGCATGCACACCGAAGCAATCGTCGCGGCCCACTGGGGCAACATCAAGGTAATCTCGGTGGACTACCGCACGGCGCCCGATCACCCGTTTCCCGCCGTGCTCGAAGACACGGTCGCGGTGTATCGAGAGCTGCTGAAGAGCTACTCGCCGAAGCAGATCGCCATCTACGGTTCTTCAGCAGGCGGAACCTTTACAGCCACGACGATTCTCAAGCTGCGTGATCTGGGACTGCCGTTGCCGGCCGCCGCCGGCATTCTGACGCCAGCCACCGATCTCTCACAGCGAATCGATGGGGATTCGACTTACGTCATGGAAGGCGTGGACCTGGCGCTCTCCGGATGGCGTTCGAAGGATTCCTCCACCGGGCCATCGGAACTGTTCTACGGTGCACACGACCCCACCGATCCTTTGATCTCGCCGATCTTCGGCGACTACAGCCGCGGCTTCTGTCCGTCGTACTTCCTCGCGGGCACGCGTGATTTCTTGCTCTCGGCCACAGTGATGCTGCATCGAAAGATGCATTCTGCCGGCGTGCCGTGCGAGCTGCACGTGTTCGAAGCGATGTGGCATGGGTTCAACGTGATGGCACACCTACCCGAGGCCCGCGAGGCCACGACCGATCTGATGCGGTTCTTCGATCGCTGGATGGAAGGGTAGATACACCCGGCGGCTGCTCTTGCGAGAGCCGCCGTCAGCGGTCGTGCTATTGCTGGCGTGGGCGCAGAGCAGCCCCAGTCTTCCGTCGCTCCCGCGGCTATCCTCAAGCCCACGTGCTCTGCTTCCGAAAGGGTGAGCCCGTCCGTGAGGATCGGGCCCGATTTAGGGATGGTATTCTGAAACACATCTTTCGCCTGCGCCAACGCTCAGTCCGTCGGAGTTCCATGACCATCGCAGTCGTCGTCGAATTGTCAGTGAAGCCGGAGCACAGCTCCGACATTGCCGCTGGCCTCGCGCAAACACTGGCGGTAACGCGAGGGTTTGCCGGCTGTCTGGGGATTCAAGGCTGCCGCCATGACAGCGTGCCACACCGCTTCGTCATGCTGGAGCACTGGGAATCACGCGCGCACTACGAACGCTATCTCGAGTGGCGCAAGCAGACCGGCATGATGGAGCAGATGGGTGGGGTTCTCGCAGACGTCCCGAGCACGCGCATCATGGATGTGATCGCTTGAGCGATCCCGATGCTCGATCCGCGATAGGCGTTCGACAGCAAACGTACCGAAGGCGATTCGATGCATGACAGACAAAATGATCATTCTGCACATTGCGCAACTTCCACCGGCAGGTCCTTTGACGAGCGCGGTGTACGAGCGGCGCACGCTGCCGCTGCCCGAGATCCGTGACCGCGAGTGTCTGCTGCGCGTGATTTATCTGTCCGTGGATGCCGGCAGCCGCGGTATGCTCGATCAAGCCAGTCCGTACGTGAGGAAATTGAAAGCGGGTGACGTGGCAGGCGGTTCCGGTTGCGTGGCTGAGGTGATCGCAAGCCGCCACCCGGAATACCCGCGCGGCACGTTCGTCGCCACGATGTTTGCAAGCTGGCAGTCGCACCTGGTCGTCGCGCCAGACAAAATGGGACCACTGCTGTACACAGTGGATCCAGCTCTCGCGCCGCTCTCGGCTTACGTCGGCATCCTGGGTGTTACAGGCTTCACCGCCTACGCGGGCGTGTTCCTCACCGTGCCGCTGAAGGCGGGAGAAACCGCCGTCATTTCTGCAGCGAGCGGCGCTGTCGGGTCCGCTGCAGGGCAATTCGCGAAGATTGCTGGTGCGCGCGTGATTGGCATCACCGGAGGCACGGACAAATTCGAATACCTGAAGTCCTTGGGGTTCGACGCATGCGTCGACTATCGCACTGACCTGTCGGGCGCCCTGCGCGCAGCGTGCCCCGACGGCATCGATTTCTACTTCGAAAATGTTGGCGGTGAGGTGCAGCGTGCGGTCTTTGCACTGATGCGTGATTTCGGGCGAATGGCGTTCTGCGGCCAGATCGCCCAATACAGCGGGGAAGGCGAGCCTTCAGGCCCGAACCTGATGAACGTGGTTTTGAAGCGTCTCACCTTGAAGGGATTCCTGTGTCTGCCGGATTCGCAGGATCACTACGCTGAGTTCTTCACTCGGGCCTGCGAGTGGTATCGAAGCGGGCGGCTGCGGCAGCACACCGCGATCACAGAAGGATTGGAGAACGCACATGAGGCGGTGAACGCGCTCATCTCAGGTCGTCATCTTGGCAAGCAGGTGATTCGTGTGGCGCGAGATCCAACGCGCTGAATGTGACATCAGTCCTCGTTACCGTGTCTGCCGCATGAGGGGAGATATGCGCGCATATCTCCCATCTGTTTTTGCAGTGATGCGCGTGGAGGGCGACGGCGTGCTAGAACGAATAACGCACGTCGACGCCCCACATGCGTGACGGCCCATAGTTCGTGCCGGTGTAACCGAGCGTGCTGCCCGCCCCCAAAGTACCGAGCACATATTCCTTGTCCGTCAGGTTCGTGCCGAACACGCCGACATCCACGGCACTGCCGAACACCTGGGACCATTGCGCGCGTCCGTTCACCAGCCCATAGGAGCGGATATCCGACTCCTCTC
>JBEVDW010000297.1:0-2748 GCA_040513115.1 Steroidobacteraceae bacterium
TCTACGTGCCGGAGCCTTATGCCGTCGACGGCAGTACCCGGCTCGATACCGTTCTCGAATACATGGCCACGCATCACGTCGGCAGCGCGCTCGTCACGAAGCACGGTCGTCTGGCAGGCATCTTCACCGCGACCGACGCGTGTCAAGCCTACTGCGAACATCTGCGGACACTGTTTCCGTCGCGTTCGGGGGAAGAGGTGGCGTGATCGCCAGAGGAGGATATATGGGCGCGCGCATCGTTGCCGCACTCGGCGTGTTGAGTCTGGCGGCTCTGCTCACGCAGATTGTCGCAGCGCCATCGTTTGCGGCCGGCCAGACTACCCAGACCGAACAGGTCATGCATCAGAAGCTCGAGCGCTCGGGACGGCTCCTTGCGGCGCTGGTGACCAGCGACTGGGCCGGTCTCGGGCGGCACGGCCAGGCGCTTCAGGAGGTGACGACCAAGCCGGGCTGGGACGTCCTGCGGCTTCCGGAGTTCAGCAGGTACACCAACGCTTTCCAGCACGCGACCGAGGCGCTTGTTACCGCCGCCGACGAGCGCGATCAGCGCCGCGCTCTTGCGGCGTACAACGGCCTCGTCGCGAGTTGCGTCGAATGCCACCGGTACGTCGCGCGAGCCCGGATTGCACGAGGCCGCTAGGCGCTAGTGGGGAGGAATGACCGTGTTGACGCATGCACGTCCCAAACTCGCATTCGACGGTTGCGAGTTCAACCTCCGCGCCGCCCTGCGAGCGATAGCCCGATCGATCCGGGAAGCTAGCTGCGGCCTTGCCGGGCACGACTATCTTCGTAAGTTCAGCAGCAACAGGATCTTTCTCCAGTGCGCGTCATGCGGCCACGAAACGCCAGGGTGGGAGATCGATGTGACGAATCGCGGCAAGGGGAGTATGCACCATGCGCAGACGACTTCTGTTCGGCCTCGGCTCGTTCGCATGGCTGCTGACCGGAACGGTTTCCGGCTGGGCACAATCGATGCCGACAGCCATAGACATTCCTCGGAACGCCACTGCGCTTGAAGGTGTTCCGCAGGTCAGAATTGAAACGACCAGGGAGGGCGCTCTGCGCCGCGAGCTCGATGCCACAGAAGCCGTCGGCAGCCGTCTATCGATCACAATCAAAGACGGCCGATTCTTCTGGGCAGGTCGTGACGGGCGTCCGCTGACCGTGACCACAACCCAGGATTACACCTACTTGTCCTCCACGGAGCCGGGCACGTACGTGCGATTCACTAAACTCGGAAATCGCCTGCTCTACGTCGAGCACCTGGACATGCCATTCGGCAGTGTGACCTTCTGGGGAGAAGCGCGGATCGTGCTCGGAAACTAAGGTCAGGTCACGCGGAGCTGGAGTCCACGTGGCTCTGGATCACTGTGTCGCGAGTCGGGTCGGTTCGAGGCGCAGTCGGAATCGCGAAGAGCACCGTGGTTCCTCACCGTGTATAGTCTCGCTGCGGCGCGGACAACATCATTTCAGAGCGTGGTCCACGCTATGTCGCCTCGTGAATGCCATCGTGTTCGGCTCCACAACCAATCAGGTTGTACGCCGGGCGGCATGTCCGGTGCTTACGCTACGGCGTTAGGCAGCCTCACGCGTCTGATCTAGTCTTCGCTGTGATTCATCGCTCACGAATTTCGGTTTCCACGGAGCGGCCTCGGCAAGGCGCTTGATCGTCTTCAGCATCCTGCGACTCATCACGAAGCCAACGGGATCGATCAGATAGGGTCCATATCCCAGCTTTGCCAGGATCCCCTTGCCCACCGCATGACGGCCGCGCTCGATGAGCCGCGTCACACCATCTTCAGTCTGGTGCAGATAGAAGCCCCATGTGGCTTGCGAGCCGTTGGCGTCGCGCGGGCCGCCAAGAACGAGAGCACGCCCTGGGTCGAGAATCGACACACTCGGCCCGAATCCGTTGGCGTGCATCCGGACCCTGTCTCCGGCGCGAAGCTGTTGAAGCTCGTTGCGAAGTTCCAGCACATTGTGGATGTCGCAACCGACGAGATTCTCGAGGACGTCATAGCTGAAGAAACCACCGCGGCCCTGGCCAATCTGCACGACCCACGGCCAGACGGCGGCGCGCGGCGCCAGAATTCTGATCGCGTGCGTGTACGTCCATGTCGGCGCCTTCACGATCTCGTCGCCGGGTAGCGGTTCTTTCACTTCGTCCGTCGTCGCATGCCATCGGGTGCGCCACCGATGAAGAAGCGGTCCAAGCGCGAGGTTGAGTGCGATCAGAAGTCCACCCACGACAGCGTCGAGATACTTCTTCATTGTCGTGCTCCTTCAAAGTACCGCAGCAATTTGGCGACTTGTCGTGCGTCGTCGCCTAATCACCCGGTGGGTTCCTGTGAACTCAGGGGCAAGTGGCGTGCCTCGCCGAAACAAGCCTTCGTGTGGACGGATTGAGCGAAGAACGTCGGTGCCGACAGGCATGGAGGAGAAATTTCAGTAGCGTGTGCGAAAAACTCCGCAGCTCTTCTTCGCGCTCTTCGGAAAAGCAGCCTGAGACCCTTCGCGCTGCATTGCTTCGAATCAGGTCGCGAGCTCTACGTCGAGCACCTGGACATGCCATTCGGCAGCGTGACCTTCTGGGGAGAGATGGGGATCGTGCTCGAAAAGTGAGGTCAGGTCACCAGTGAAACCGCACTCATGCAGCGCTGGTAGAACAGCCAGCAGCGACGATGAGAATGGTGACCTCCATTCCACCGGAGGAGGGCTTCACACACCGGCGTGAGCTCTGATAGCTCA
>JBEVDW010000298.1:0-2978 GCA_040513115.1 Steroidobacteraceae bacterium
ACACGGCCGACGTCCGCCGTTGCCGCAGCTCACACTTGCTTACCGGACTGCCTGACGCTTACGGTCGCGGCCGCATCATCGGCGACTACCGCCGCGTTGCACTGTACGGCGTCAATCGTCTCATCAAGCGCAAGCAAGAGGAACGTGTCGAACTGGATGTGGAGATGTCGACCGACGAGATCATTCGCGATCGCGAAGAGCTCGCCGAACAGGCGCGTGCCCTCAAGGAATTGCTGCAGATGGCGCAGAGCTATGGCTTCGACATCTCCGGTCCGGCTCGGACCGCAACGGAAGCGGTGCAGTGGTTGTACTTCGGCTATCTCGCAGGTGTGAAGGAACAGAACGGCGCCGCGATGTCGCTCGGGCGTGTCTCGACGTTCCTCGACGTCTATTTCGAGCGCGACCTTGCGAACGGCACGCTGACCGAAGAGCAGGCACAGGAGATCGTCGACGACTTCGTGATCAAGCTGCGCATCGTGCGCTTCCTGCGCACGCCAGAATACGACGAGCTGTTCGCCGGCGATCCCACCTGGGTGACCGAATCGATCGGCGGCATGGGCGATGATGGTCGCACGCTCGTGACGCGCTCGAGCTTCCGCCTGCTGCAGACGCTGTACAACCTCGGCCCCGCGCCCGAACCGAATCTCACGATCTGGTATTCACCGCGCATGCCGGACGGATTCCGGCGCTTCGCCACGAAGGTCGCGATCGACACGAGCTCGCTGCAGTTCGAAAGCGACGAGATCATGCGCAGTGCCTGGGGCGACGACGGCGCGATCGCCTGCTGCGTCTCGCCGATGCTGCTCGGCAAGCAGATGCAGTTCTTCGGTGCTCGCGCGAACGTGGCGAAGGCTCTGCTGTACGCAATCAACGGCGGACGCGACGAGATCAGCGGTGATCAGGTCACGCCGGCGTTCGAGCCCGTCAAAGGCGATGTGCTCGACTTCGATGACGTGCTGGAACGCTTCGAGAAGGTGATGGACTGGCTCGCCGGCGTGTACGTCAACGCCATGAACATCATCCACTACATGCATGACAAGTACGCCTATGAGCGCATCGAGATGGCGCTGCACGACTACAACCCGGTGCGCACGATGGCCTTCGGCATGGCTGGCCTATCGGTCATCGCGGACAGTCTCTCGGCGATCAAGTACGCAAAAGTGAAAGTCGTACGCAACGAGAAGGGGTTGATCACCGACTACCAGACCGAAGGCGAGTTTCCGCTGTTCGGCAACAACGAGAACCGCGTCGATCAGTTGGCCGTGTGGACGGTGAGTACGTTCATGAAGAAGTTGCGCAAGTATCCGACGTACCGGCATGCGCTACACACGCAGTCGATCCTGACGATCACCTCGAACGTCGTCTACGGCAAGGCAACCGGCAACACACCTGACGGGCGACGTCACGGAGAACCGTTTGCGCCCGGCGCAAACCCGATGCACGGCCGCGACAGCCACGGCATCCATGCATCGGCTGCTTCCGTCGCCAAGATTCCGTATCGCGACGCGCAGGACGGCATCTCGCTAACGACTTCATTGGTGCCGATGGGATTGGGGCGCGTGCCCGAGGATCGCATCACGAATCTCACGTCGATGCTGGATGCGTTCTTCGGCGTCACCGGCTATCACATGAACATCAATGTGCTGAATCGCGAGACGCTGCTCGATGCGATGGATCACCCGGAGAAGTATCCGAGTCTGACCATTCGTGTCTCAGGCTACGCAGTCAACTTCGTGCGCTTGACGCGCGAGCAGCAGATGGACGTCATCAACCGTACGTTCCACGGAGGTGATTCCCAATGAGCGAACCGACCGCAGCACAGTCGACTCCATTGGAGGCGGCGAGCCCCTTCGACCTGCGCGTGGATCTTGGCAACGACGTGCCGGAAACCGATGTCCGCACCGCGCTGGCCAACGGCGACATGGGCTTTCTGCATTCGTTTACCACGGGCTCGGCAGTCGACGGACCGGGTATCCGTGTCGTCGCGTGGACTACCGGCTGCGTGTGGCGTTGCCAGTACTGCCACAACCCCGACACCTGGACGATAAGGAACGGCATTCCCGTGGCCGTCACTCGCGCCGTCGAACAGCTGCGCAAATATCAGCATGGACTGAAAGTCATGGCCGGCGGCCTCACCGTCAGCGGGGGTGAACCGCTCATGCAGAATCGCTTCGTCGTGAAGCTGCTCACCGCGGCCAAGGAGATGGGTGTCCACACCACGATCGAAACGAATGGCTACCTCGGCGAGCGACTCAGCGATGAAGAACTCGAAAGCATCGACCTCGTGATGCTCGGTCTCAAAGCGTGGGATCCCGAGCTCCACAAGAACCTCACGGGCCGGGAAAACGCACCGACACACACATTCGCGCGGCGCCTCGCGAAGCTGAAGCGCCCGATGTGGGCCCGCTTCGTACTCGTCCCGGGGCTCACCGACGATCCCGAAGACATCGCCGGCATCGCTCGCTTCGCGGCGAGTCTCGGCAACGTCGAGCGTGTGGATGTGCTGCCCTTCCACCAGATGGGTCGGTTCAAGTGGGAAAGGCTGGGGATTCGCTATTCGCTGCAGGATGTGCAGCCGCCGTCGATCGAGGCGACGGAACGGGCGGTGGGAATCTTCAGGGAACAGGGACTGGCGGCGTACTAGGAGCAGCGCGAAACACGGATCGAACTAGGCTCTATGAAGAATGGTGGCAGGTGCGCGCACAGGCAGTTTTATAGTGATTGTGGCGATGGTCAAAACGCTGTTTGCGTTGATCGTAGTCAGTGTATTGGCTGGCTGCGCGATGATCCAGCAGATGATGCCCAGTCACCGCGAAGCGCAGCGCCGAACCGAGCAGCTTCAGAACCTGCAGCTCGAAGTGATGCGGTATGCGGATGAGTATCGCAATCGCATCGAGGAGGCACTGCGGGACTTTCAACAGCAGGTTCACACGCCCGAGGATCGCCTGAGAGCACAGAACTGGAAACTGCAGCAGGCA
>JBEVDW010000299.1:0-3742 GCA_040513115.1 Steroidobacteraceae bacterium
CACCGCCGGCGGCACCCGCCATCCACCCGGCCTTGTTGCCGAACAGCTTGCCGGCGCCGGCCAGCGCACCGCCCATACCGCCGGCGTCGTCCTCGGAGAACACGACCGCAGGCGTCAGCACGAAATCGGCGCCGACCATCTGGCCGCCACCCATGCTCGAGCCTTCCCGGAGCTCACCGGCGTCGGCGAGCTCGCGTTCCTGCTTCATGTTGCGCATGCCGATGCCGCGCTCCACGACGATGAAGCAGTTCGACTGCTGAATCATCATGCGGATGATCCCGGTGGGCGACTGCAGGTTGTATCGGGACAGGGCCGTCATGATCTCGCTCTGGGGCTCCACCACCGCCATGGCGCCCATGGGCTTGTCGCATTTCTCCAGTCCGGCATCCCCTTGCGACCCGCCGGGGCCGGCCGATCCCTGCACTTCCGAGCCTCCGCTGCCCTTCTTCATGTCCGTTGGACCCGCGGTCGCCGCGGTCGAGGTCAGAATGGCGGATGTCATGAAGGCGAATAGGGAAAGCTTTCTCAACATGAGGATCTCCATTGTGCCGACCGACCCAGCCAAGGCCACGCGGGCGGCATACCGGCTTCTAGTTGTTCGGAGCGCGCACCGCCCGGATCTGAGCATGGCGGTTTTGGACCGTCAACCAGACGAAGGGGCGTGGGCCGGGCACTGCACTCGTGCACTTTGAGCGTCCTCGTGCGCCAGTTTGTTGCTCCGATGCTGCACCGCTCGGACTCGACCTACCGAACTCCCGCCCGCCGCGCCGTTTTGCATCGCATTGACGCAAGCGGCTCGGCCTGTAATATGGCTGGCATTCCATAGGGTTGTATCCACCGCCGTGCGGGCGAGGCTGAACAGCTTCGCTCACCGTCATCGGGTGCGCGTCGTGACCCAGTTGCACGGGCGGCCTGACTCTTCAGAGTCCCGGCTCGAGTCCTCCTCGAGTCTCGGCGGCAACGTCCCCGTGCGGCGGTGTTTCCGGCACGCAGCCCCGGCGCGGACACGTTGCTCGGGCGCGGCATGCCCTGCTGGCTTCCAGGACCGGCTCGCTTATTGCAGATCGCCTGCAGATCGAGCGGGTCGGTGTGATGAAGATGTCAACGCGGTAATTCAGTATGCATAACAGCAGCGATCGGTCAGAGGAGCAGTCCTCCCAACTGCGCCCACCCGCCAAGCAGGGTCTGTATGACCCGGCGTTCGAGCATGACGCCTGCGGCGTCGGCTTCGTCGTGGATATGAAAGGCCGCAAATCGCACCGCATCCTGCAGCAGGCGATCGAAGTCCTGCGCAATCTCGATCATCGCGGCGCTTGCGGCTGCGAATACAACACCGGCGACGGCGCGGGCGTGCTGCTCCAGATGCCGCATTCCTTCTTCGTCGAAGTGTGCAAGAAGTCGCGCATCCCGCTGCCTGGCCCGGGCCAGTATGGCTGCGGGCTCGTGTTCCTGCCGCGCAATGCAACGCTGCGCCGCCGGCTGGAAGAGCGTTTCGTGCAGATCGTGCAGTCGGAGGGACAGCACGTGCTCGGCTGGCGCACGGTCCCGACCAATAATTCCGGCCTGGGCGAGACGGCGAAGTCGTGTGAGCCCTTCATGCGCCAGGTCTTCATCGGTCGCGATCCGGCGCTCACCGACGAAATGGCGTTCGAGCGCAAGCTCTACGTGATCCGCAAACGTGCTTACAGCGAGATCCGCACTTCCACGCTGGAAGGCGCCGAGTCGTGGTACGTGGCGAGCCTGTCTCACCGCACGCTCGTCTACAAAGGCATGCTGCTGACTCAGCAGCTCGCGGAGTACTACACGGACCTGACCAATCCCGCGATGGAAACGGCGCTGGCGCTGGTGCATTCGCGCTTCAGCACCAACACGTTCCCCAGCTGGGATCGCGCACATCCGTACCGCTACATCGCGCACAACGGCGAGATCAACACGGTGCGCGGCAATACGAACTGGATGCGTGCCCGCGAAGCGCTGTTCGAGTCCGAGTCCTTCGGCGAGGACATCAAGAAGATCCTGCCGATCGTGAATCCGAACGGCTCGGATTCTGCGATGTTCGACAACACGCTCGAATTGCTCGTGCTGGCGGGCCGCTCGCTGCCGCATGCGGTGATGATGATGATCCCCGAGCCATGGTCGAACCACACGAGCATGGATCCGGCGAAGCGCGCCTTCTACCAGTACCACTCATCGCTCATGGAGCCATGGGACGGTCCGGCTTCCATTGCCTTCACGGATGGCAAGCAGATCGGCGCGATCCTCGACCGCAATGGCCTGCGCCCTTCACGTTATTACGTGACGAAGGACGATCTGGTCATCATGGCGTCCGAAGCAGGCGTGCTCGAAATTCCGCCTGGCGATGTCGTGCGCAAGGGCCGTTTGCAACCCGGTCGCATGTTCCTCGTCGACACCGTGCAAGGCCGCATCGTCGATGACGAAGAGATCAAGCACGCGATCACCACCGAGCGTCCTTACCAGCAGTGGCTCGATGAATATCAGATTCATCTGAACGACTTGCCCGCTGCACCCGAAGTGCCGGCACCCGATCACGACACGCTGCTACAGCGTCAGATTGCGTTCGGCTACACATTCGAGGACGAGCGCATCGTGCTCGCGCCGATGGCGCGCGATGGCGTCGAAGCCGTGGGCTCGATGGGCAACGACACGCCGCTCGCAGTGCTGTCGAGCAAGCCGCGTCTGCTCTACGACTACTTCAAGCAGCTGTTCGCGCAGGTCACTAACCCGCCGATCGATTGCATTCGCGAGGAAATCATCACCTCGGCCGAAACGCGCCTCGGCTCGGAAGGCAACTTGCTCAATCCGCAGCCAGCGGACTGCCGTCGGCTGGAGCTCAAGTGGCCCATCCTCACGAACGAAGAGTTCGCGAAGGTGCGTCGCATGGATCTGCCGGGCCTGAAGGTCGGCGTCCTGCAGTCACTCTTCCGCGTGACTCGTGGCGAGAAGGGACTCGTCAAATCGATGGAAGAGCTGCGCCTCATGGCGCGGCGCTTGATCGAAGAAGAGGAAGTGAACGTCTTGATCCTGAGCGATCGTGGCGTAAATCGCGAGTTCGCTCCAATTCCTTCGCTGCTCGCCATATCGGGACTGCATCACTATCTGATCCGTGAGGGTCTGCGAACGCGAGTGAGCCTCGTGCTGGAAACCGGTGAAGCGCGCGAGGTGCATCACTTCTCGCTGCTGATCGGCTACGGCGTGAGCGCAGTCAATCCGTACCTCGCGTTCGAGTCGATCGACGGCATGATCCAGTCGGGCCTGCTGACGAACATCGATCACAAAACCGCGTGCAAGAATCTGGTGAAGGCCGCGACCAAGGGCGTCATCAAGGTAATGGCGAAGATGGGCATCTCGGCGATTCAAAGCTATCGCGGTGCTCAGGTGTTCGAAGCGGTGGGTCTGCGGCAGGACGTCATCGACGAATACTTCAGCTGGACGCCTTCCCGCGTCGGCGGCATCGGTATGGACGTGGTCGCGCAGGAGATCCTCGTGCGGCATCGCGCGGCGTTCCCGGAACGACGTATCGATGGCCGCGCGTTGCCGGTGGGCGGCCAGTATCAGTGGCGCGCCGATGGCGAGTACCACCTGTTCAATCCTGAATCCATTCACCGGCTGCAGAAGTCGGTGCGGACTGGCAGTTTCAACACGTACAAGGAGTACGCACGTCTGGTGAACGAGCAGGGGACCCAACTGTGCACGTTGCGTGGATTGTTGGACTTCAAGAACG
>JBEVDW010000300.1:0-5233 GCA_040513115.1 Steroidobacteraceae bacterium
GCGGCAGATACAGGGGGTAATGATGGCCGTGGACAATGAATCGCACACCGTGACAGCAACCGATGCCGGCAACGAGGAGCGCTTCTGGCTGCGAAGCTATCCGCACGGCGTCCCGGCCGATGTCAATCCGGACGAGTATGCGTCGCTCGTCGACATGCTGGATCGCTCATGCGAGCGCTACGCAAATGATGCTGCGTTCACGAGCTTGGGGCGCACGATCACCTACGCGGAGTATCGGCAGCTCGCGCTGGACTTCGCGGCCTGGTTGCAACAGAGCGCCGGCTTGCGCAAAGGCGATCGCATCGCGCTCATGATGCCCAACGTGCTGCAGTATCCGATAGCGCTCTACGGCGCGCTGCTCGCGGGACTGACGGTCGTGAATACGAACCCGCTGTATACCGCCCGCGAGTTGGAACACCAGCTCAAGGATTCGGGCGCGCGTGCGATCGTCATCGTGGAGAACTTTGCGGCAACGCTCGAAGCAGTGATCGGGCACACCGGGGTCGAAACGGTGATCGTTACGGGCGTTGGCGATCTCCTTGATTTTCCCAAGTCCGTGCTCGTGAACCTGGTCGTGCGTCACGTCCGCAAGCAAGTGCCCCGGTGGCGCTTGCCGAGGCACGTCCGCTTCGACAGGGCACTGTCCCAAGGCAACTTCTTGCAGCTGGAACCGACGCAACTCAGTCACGGCGATATCGCTTTCCTGCAATACACGGGGGGCACGACGGGCGTTGCGAAGGGTGCCATGCTCACCCATCGCAACATGATCGCGAACGTCCTACAGGCCGGCTCGTGGTTGGGAACGAGCTTACGGTTCGAGCGCAACATCGTCATCACCGCACTGCCGCTGTATCACATCTTCGCACTCACCGCGAACTGGCTCGTCTTCACGGTGCTCGGCGCGCAGAACGTGCTGATCGTGAACGCGCGTGACATTCCAGGGTTCGTCAAAGAGCTGAAGCGCTATCGGTTCACCTACATCAGCGGCGTGAACACGTTGTTCAATGCACTGCTGCATTCACCGGACTTTCCGAGCGTTGACTTCGGCGCGCTGCGCATTACGTTGGGCGGTGGCATGGCCGTGCAACGTGCCGTCGCAGAGCGCTGGAAGCAGGTGACGGGCAATCCGCTGACACAAGCCTGGGGATTGACGGAGACTTCGCCCGCTGCGTGCATCAATCCGTTCGCGCCGTTCGATTTCAACGGCTCGATCGGGCTTCCCATTCCATCGACAGACATCTCCATTCGCAACGACGCGGGCGAGCCGCTTGCCGTAGGCGAAGTCGGTGAGATCTGTGTGCGCGGTCCGCAGGTGATGCTTGGCTATTGGCAGCGTCCTGATGAAACCGAGAAAGTGATGCTGCCTGGCGGGTGGCTCCGTACAGGGGATATCGGGCACATGGATCCGCAAGGCTTCGTGTTCATCGAGGATCGCAAGAAGGACATGATCCTGGTATCCGGCTTCAACGTGTATCCGAACGAAGTGGAAAGCGTCGCGGCCACGCACCCGGGGGTTCTCGAAGTCGCGGCGGTCGCACAGCCGAATGAGCATTCCGGCGAGGTCGTGGCCTTGTTCGTCGTGAAGAAGGATCCATCACTGACCGCGGAAGAGTTGATTGAACACTGCCGCAAGGAATTGACCGGCTACAAAGTCCCCAAAGCCGTGTACTTCCGTGATGAGCTGCCGAAAACGAACGTGGGGAAGATTCTGCGGCGCACGCTGCGTGATGAGCTGAAGAACGACGCCAAGAATCAGACGTGATATTGCGGACTCAAGGCATGCACGGCTTCGATCATCGCGGCAGCGTGTTCTGGCGGCACACCCGGATGGATGCCGTGGCCGAGATTGAAGACGTGACCGTGGCCCTGGCCGTAACTGGCGAGCACGCGCTGCACTTCTGCGCGAATCTTCTCCGGCGGAGCGTAGAGACAACTCGGGTCGAGGTTGCCCTGTAGCGCCTTCTTGTCACCGACGGCCTTGCGGGCGGTTGCAAGATCGGTGGTCCAATCAATGCCGAGTGCATCGCACGCTACTTGCGCCATTTCCGGCAGCCAGGCGCCTCCGCCCTTGGTGAACAAGATGCGCGGCACCTTGCGGCCTTCGTGCTCAGGTGTGAGTCCTTCGATGATGCGCTGCATGTAGCCGAGCGAGAACTCGAGATATTGCGCGGGCGTGAGCACGCCGCCCCACGTGTCGAACACCATCACGGCCTGAGCACCGGCGGCGATCTGCGCATTGAGGTACTTCGTCGTCGTACGGGCGAGCACATCGAGCAGCTCATGCAAGAGTGCTGGGTTCACATACAGCAGGGTCTTGATAGCCGCGAACTCGCGCGTGCTGCCGCCTTCGACGATGTAGGTTGCGACCGTCCATGGGCTACCTGCGAACCCGATCAGAGGCACGCGGCCATCCAGCTCTTTGCGGATCAACGCAACCGCGTCGATGACGTAACGCAGTTCCACATGGGGATCGGGCACGTGAACCTTCCGCAGATCAGCGTCGGTGCGAACCGTGTGCGTGATGCGTGGCCCCTCACCCGTCTCGAACTGCAAGCCGAGACCCATCGCATGAGGAATGGTGAGGATGTCAGAGAACAGAATCGCCGCATCGAGTGGAAAGCGCGCAAGAGGTTGCAGCGTCACCTCGCAAGCGAGCTCCGGTGTCATGCAGAGCTTTAAAAAACTACCGGCGCGCGCGCGCGTCGCGCGGTACTCGGGCAGGTACCGTCCCGCTTGACGCATCATCCATACTGGAGTGCGCGGTGTCGGCTGGCGCAGGAGCGCTCGCAGCAGCAGGTCGTTCTTGAGCGGTGTGGTCATCGGAACTCGCAAGCTCAACTACGCGCTGACGGATCGACTAGACGTTTGTACTCGGCCAACGCGTATCGATCGGTCATACCGGCAATGTAGTCGGCGATCGCCCGCGCCTTGCCGTCATCGCCCGCCTCGTTCTGCAGCCGTTCGCACGCTAGATGGTGTTCTGGGGGCAGCAAAGCCGGTGTATTGAACAAGATGTCGAAGAGGGTGTGAATGACTTTGCGCGCCTTGGTCGTCATGCGCAGCACGCGATAGTGGCGATAGACATGGTCGCGCAGATAGCGCTTGAGCTCGAGGTGCTCGTTGGCCACTTCCGTTCCGAAGCCGACGATCTGCCCCGAATGCAGTCTTACCGCCTCAGCGGTCGCCGGCGTAGTGGACTGCAAGGACGACGCGGTGGTCTCGATCAGGTCTGTAACGACGCGATTCACCATGCGTCGCACGACTTCGTGAATGACGCGACGACCGTTGATGTCCGGATAGAGCCGCAGCACCTCATCGTGCTCGCGCGCGAACAGGCGGACTTCGCGCAGACCTTCGATCGTGATCAGCCCCGCCCGCACGCCATCATCGACATCATGATTGTTGTAGGCGATCTCATCAGCGACGTTTGCTATCTGCGCCTCCAAGCTGGGTTGCTGGCGGCGAATGAAGCGCTCCCCCAACTCACCTAACTTGCGCGCGTTCTGCAATGAACAGTGTTTGAGAATGCCTTCTCGAGTCTCGAACGTGAGATTCAAGCCAGGGAACTCGGCGTAGCGCTCCTCCAACTCTTCCACCACCCGCAACGATTGCAGGTTGTGCTCGAACCCCCCGTAGTCCCGCATGCACTCGTTGAGCGCGTCCTGACCGGCGTGACCAAACGCCGTGTGACCGAGATCGTGCGCGAGACAGATGGCTTCGGTGAGCGTCTCGTTCACGTTGAGCGCGCGCGCGATGGTTCGTGCGATCTGTGCGACCTCGATCGAGTGTGTGAGGCGGGTGCGATACAAGTCGCCTTCGTGATTCACGAAGACTTGCGTCTTGTAAACGAGGCGACGAAATGCATTCGAATGGATGATGCGGTCGCGATCGCGCTGATATTCGGACCGGTGGCTTGGTGCAGGCTCTTGGTAACGCCGCCCGCGCGAAGTCGCATCTTGAGACGCGTAAGGCGCGAGAGAATCCGGCGTGACTGCCATGTCAGCCAAAGCGCTCAGCCAGCGTTTGGTTCAGAATCTCGCGCGGATAGTCGGCGGTAATGAGTGCTGCGCCGAGACGTTGCAGCAGCACGAGCCGCAGCTGACCCTTCAACACCTTCTTGTCCATCCCCATCAACTCCAACGCGCGCTGCGCACCGATGCGCGGAGGTGCAGTGGGAAGCTCGAGCTTTTTCATGAGGCGCAATGAGCGCTCGGCATCCCCCTGGGTGATGTTTCCAAGACGCCGCGACATATCGATCGCCGCTGCCATGCCCGCGGCCACGGCCTCGCCGTGCAGCCATTCGCCGTAACCTGCTGCCGTTTCGATCGCATGTCCGAAGGTATGGCCGAAGTTCAAGATGGCACGCAGGCCCAGCTCACGTTCGTCCTGTGCAACCACTTCCGCTTTGATTTCGCACGAGCGATGGATCGCGTGCACGAGGCTGTTTGCGTCCCGCGCGCACAAGTGAGCTGCATTTGCTTCGAGCCACTCGAGAAAACTCAGGTCGTAGATGAAACCGTACTTCACGACCTCTGCTAACCCGGCGCGGTATTCGCGCTGCGGCAAGGTGGCGAGAGTCACCGTATCGGCAATGACGGCGCGGGGTTGATGGAACGCTCCAATGAGATTCTTGCCGCCGGGGTGATTGACGCCGGTCTTCCCACCGACGGAAGAGTCCACTTGCGCCAATAGGGTAGTGGGCACCTGGATGAAGTCGATCCCACGCTGGTAGCACGCAGCGGCAAAGCCGACGATGTCCCCCACGACGCCACCGCCCAGCGCGACGAGAGCAGCATCCCGGTTGAAGCGACCGGCAACCAGCGCATCAAAGATGGTCTGTGTCGTAGCGAGCGTCTTGTATTGCTCACCATCAGGAAGGGCGAGGACCTCGACCCGTCTGCCGCTGCGCTCGCAGGCCTCTTTGAGTGAGAGTGCGTAGAGCGGCTCGACAGTCGTGTTGGTCACGATCAATAGATCGCGGGATACCTGATCGCCAAGCAACTCAGTACTGCGTGCCAGCAGATGGGCACCGATGTAGATCGGATAGCTACGCTCGCCGAGCGCTATATCGATCCGAGTTGGCTCGTCCGCGGTAATCACGCGGGTTGCTCCCGACGTAGGCGTTGCACGATGTCTTCCGCGACCCCACGCACATGACGACCATCCGTGGGCACGATCATGTGTGCCGTAGCCTCATAGAGCGGCGCACGAAGGGTCATCAACTCCCGCAGCT
>JBEVDW010000301.1:0-12591 GCA_040513115.1 Steroidobacteraceae bacterium
TCGTTGTCATTCACGCGAATAGCGCCAGACAGCCGAGCTTGATGGGCCGGCGAGCGATCACCACAATCGATGAGCGCTCACGCCACCCCCGTCCGCTCACATCACGGCTGGATCAGCCGCCAACACGCTATCCGTTCCACTCGTCACGATGCGGGCGTACGCCAGCGTATTCGGCAGCACCTGCTCCGCATAGAACCGGGCGATCTGCGCCTTGGCGGCATAGAACTCCGGATCGTCCGCCTGCTTGCGGACGGCGATATCGTGAGACTTGGCCAACAGCCAGCCGCCGATCGCATAGCCGCTCAGCATGAGATACGGCACTGCGATTGCCTGAGCGCGCTCGGCATCTGCGGACCAGTACTTGAGCAAGGCCGCCGTCGCATCGCGCAGCAGGCCGATGCCTTCGAGCGCGGCCTTCACCGTGCTCTGAACGCCGGCATCGCCGCTCTTGACGTTCTTCAACTCACCCGTCATTTCCTCGATGAACGCAGACATCGCCTCGCCGCCATCGCGCCCCACCTTACGGCCGACAAGATCTCCGGCCTGGATGCCCGTCGTGCCTTCGTAGATCGTCGTGATGCGCGAGTCGCGCAGATACTGAGCCGCACCGGTTTCCTCGATGAAGCCCATCCCGCCATGCACCTGGATGCCAAGCGATGAGACCAATATGCCGATCTCCGTCGACCACCCTTTGACGATCGGGATCAACACGTCGGCACGCGCCTGCGCCGCCGCTCGACGTTGCTCGTCGCGCTCTTGTTTTGCGAGATCGAGTTGGAAAGCGGCGTACAAGCCGATGGCACGGCCAACGTCGGCATGCGACTTCATCGTCAACAACATGCGCTTGATGTCGGCGTGATAAGCGATGGGAAGCGGCTTGTCCGTCGACATGCCCTTCGGTACCGGCGGACGGCCCTGCACGCGTGTGCGGGTCCATTCGACCGCCTGCTGGTAGGCGCGTTCGGCAATGGCCCAGCCTTCGAGACCCACGGCCAGGCGCGCGGCATTCATCATGATGAACATGTACTGCAAACCGCGATTCGCTTCGCCGACGAGATAACCGATGGCGCCCTTTTTGTCGCCGTACGACATCACGCACGTTGGGCTCGCGTGAATGCCGAGTTTGTGCTCGATGGAAACGCAGCGCACGTCGTTGCGCTCCCCGAGGCTACCGTCCTCGTTGACCATCACCTTTGGCACGATGAACAGCGAGATGCCCTTCGTCCCGGCCGGTGCACCTTCGATGCGTGCCAGCACCATGTGGATGACGTTCGAGGTGTAATCCTGATCGCCGTAGGTGATGAAGATCTTCTGGCCGTGGATGCGGTAGTGATCGCCCTCCGGCACGGCACGCGTACGAATCACGCCGAGATCCGAACCAGCATGCGGTTCGGTGAGATTCATGGTGCCGGTCCATTCGCCGCTCACCATCTTCGGCAGGTACCTGTGCTTCTGCTCTTCGGATCCGCAACGCTCGAGTGCTTCGATCGCGCCTTGCGTCAACATCGGACACAGCTTGAATGCGAGATTCGACGAGCCCCACAACTCTTCCACGGCCGTACCCAACACGGTCGGTGCACCTTGGCCGCCATGTGCCTGTGGCGCACGCAAGGTGGGCCAGCCGCCGTCGACGAACGCCTTGTAGGCATCTTTGAATGCCTTGGGCATGACGACGCCATCGGGTGTCCATTTCGCGCCTTCGGTATCGCCCAATCGATTAATCGGATCGAGCACTTCCTGCGCGAACTTGCCGGCTTCCTCCAACGCGGCATCCGCGAAGTCGGCAGAGTATTCCGCAAAGCCCGGCAGCTCGCTCAAACGGCCGTCGCCGATCAAGTCGTGCAGAACGAAGCGCAGTTCTTTCAGTGGAGGCTGATACATGAGTCGCTCGTGAATAAATGGCTATGCCCTTACATGCTTCTGCGGTATTGACCGCCGACGTCGTACAGCGCGCGCGAGATCTGTCGCAGCGAGCAGTACTTCACGGCGTTCATGATTTCGGCAAACACATTGCCGCCAGTCGTCGCGGCTTGCTGCAGCTGCGCCAGCGCTGCCGGTGAACGTTCGGTATTGCGTGCCTGATAGGCCTGAACCGCGGCAACCTGATTCTGCTTCTCCTCCTCCGTGGAGCGGATGAGCGCGGCTTCGGTGTTCGACTCGCCACCGTTCGACGCCAGGAACGTATTCACACCGATGAGAGGGAGGCTCCCATCGTGCTTCTTATGCTCGTAGTACATGCTCTCTTCCTGAATCTTGCCGCGCTGGTACATCGTCTCCATCGCGCCGAGCACACCACCGCGCTCCGAGAGCGAATCGAATTCCTTGTAGACAGCCTCTTCCACCAGATCGGTCAGGTACTCCATGAAGAAGGAGCCCTGCCACGGGTTCTGATTGATGTTGATACCCAGCTCGCGATTGATGATGAGCTGGATCGCCACGGCGCGACGCACGCTTTCTTCGGTGGGCGTGGTGAGCGCTTCGTCATAGGCATTCGTGTGCAAGGAGTTGCAGTTGTCGAACAGTGCGTACATCGCCTGCAGCGTCGTGCGGATGTCGTTGAACTGAATCTCCTGCGCGTGCAACGAACGGCCGGAGGTCTGCACGTGATACTTCAACATCTGGCTGCGCGGCGCCGCGTTGTACAGATCACGCATGGCGCGCGCCCAGATACGACGTGCGACGCGACCGATCACGGCGTACTCGGGATCCATGCCGTTCGAGAAGAAGAACGACAAGTTTGGAGCGAAGTCGTCGATCTTCATGCCGCGCGCGAGGTAGTACTCGACGATTGTGAAGCCGTTCGACAGCGTGAAGGCCAGTTGGCTGATCGGATTCGCACCGGCTTCGGCGATGTGATAGCCGGAGATCGACACGGAATAGAAGTTACGAACCCTGTTGTCGATGAAATATTGCTGCACATCGCCCATCAAGCGCAGTGCGAACTCCGTCGAAAAGATGCAGGTGTTCTGCGCCTGATCTTCTTTCAGGATATCGGCCTGCACGGTGCCGCGAACTGCCGACAGCGCTTCCGCACGCAGCTTTGCGTGTTCTTCCGCGGTGAGCACGCCCGATGCAATCAGCTCGTCGCTGGTGAATCCCAGGAACACAAGACCCGAACCGTCGTGATTTTCGGGCAGGTCGCCTATGTACTGAGGCACGGCTTGACCACGCTTGCGGATTGCATCGTGTACCTCGGCGATGCGCTTCTCAGCCGCAGCCCATCGGCCTTCGGCCTTGAGGAAGCGTTCGACGCGTTGATCGATGGCCGTGTTCATGAACATGCCGAGCAACATCGGCGCCGGGCCGTTGATCGTCATGGACACGGAGGTCGTCGGCGCACACAGATCGAAGCCGGAATACAGCTTCTTCATGTCATCGAGCGTGGCGATCGACACACCCGAGTTGCCCGTGCGACCGTAGATGTCGGGACGCGTGTCGGGGTCCTCGCCGTACAACGTCGTCGAATCGAACGCTGTCGACAATCGCGTAGCACCGTGACCGTGGGCGAGATAGTGGAAACGGTGGTTCGTGCGCTCCGGTCCGCCTTCGCCGGCAAACATGCGAATCGGATCCTCTTCCGTGCGGCGATACGGATAGACGCCTGCCGTGTACGGATAACTGCCGGGCAGATTCTCCGTCAGCAGGAAGCGCAGCAGCTCGCCCCAATCCTGGAAGCGCGGCACGCCGATCTTCGGAATCTGATTGCCGCTGAGCGAGGTCATGTAGTTGTCGCCCTTCACGACCTTGTCGCGCACCGTGTATGAGTACTGCGACTCGCTCACTTCCTTCATGCGTTGTGGCCAGCGCTTGAGCTCGCCGAGGGCCTGAGCGCCCAGATCGTCGAGGGCCTGGTTGTAGGCTGCCCGCAGTCCGCGGCGTGTCTCATCGACGCCCGCTTCCGTCAGTGCATCGTCAGGAAAGCGATCGAGCGGACTTGGCAACCGCGCTTCCCGGAGCGCTTTCATGGATTCATACAAGCCGCCGGCGCGGCGCGCCGTATCGACGGCCTTGTCGATATTCGTCTGAGCCTTGCGGCCATTGCCCGCGATCTCGGCGAGATAGCGGGTGCGCTGCGCGGGGATCAGCGGCTCGCGCGATACGAATTCCGTCGGGCCGACGTCGCTGACGATCCAATTGTTGGCGGCCTCGCCGTCAGACTTCTTTTGCAACTGCACACACAGCGCGCCGAACAGTCGATTCACGCCTGGATCGTTGAAGCGGCTGGCGATCGTGGGGAACACAGGCACCTGCGCATCGGGCAACTGCGCGCGGTCGGGATGATTACGGCGCCACTGTTTGCGGACGTCGCGCAGTGCATCTTCGCCGCCGCGTTTCTCGAATTTGTTGAGCACGACGAGATCGGCGAAGTCCAGCATGTCGATCTTTTCCAGCTGGCTGGCGGCGCCGTATTCACTCGTCATCACGTACATGGAGACATCGACGAGATCGGTGATCTCGGTGTCTGCCTGACCGATGCCCGCCGTTTCCACCAGGATCAGGTCGAAGCTCGCCAGCTGCAGCAGACGAATGACGTCGCCCAATACGGCGCTCGTCGCACGATCCTGGCGGCGCGTGGCCAGCGAACGCATGAAGATGTTCTCGGACGCGAGCGCGTTCATGCGAATGCGATCGCCGAGCAGCGCACCGCCGGAACGGCGACGCGTCGGATCGATCGCAACGACGGCGATCTGACGATCGGGGAAAAAACGGGTGAAGCGCTGCAGCAACTCGTCGTTCAAGCTGGATTTACCGGCCCCGCCGGTACCGGTCACACCGATGACGGGCGCGCGATGCTTGGCTTTGGAGATCGCGCGGCGGATGGCATCGCCGGCAGGATCACCCGGCTCGCTCTCTTCCAGCACAGAAATCGTTTGTGCGAGATGGTGATGATCGCGCGGGTTCAACGGGCCGAAGGCGTAAGCCGGTTTTTTCACCGACGTGACGCGCTTGAACACGTCGTCGATCATGCCGTTCAAGCCGAGCTGGCGACCGTGTTCCGGCGTGTAGATCTTCTCGACGCCGTGACGCTCGAGCATTTGAATTTCGTGCGGTGCGATCGTGCCGCCGCCGCCGACGACGACGCGAATGTGGTCCACGCCTTTCTCTTTCAGCATGTCGACCATGTACGCGAAGTACTCGTTGTGTCCGCCTTGATAGGAGGACACGGCAATCGCGTCAGCATCCTCCTGGATCGCCGCTCGCACGATGTCCGCAACGCTGCGGTTGTGACCCAGGTGCACGACCTCGGCGCCGTGCCCTTGCAACAGGCGGCGGATCATGTTGATTGCCGCGTCGTGGCCGTCGAACAGGGAGGCGGCGCTGACGAAGCGCAACGGGTTGGCCGGCGCGAGCGTCGCGTCAGCAGCGGTTTCGAACGTCTTAGGGGATCGCGCAGGGGTGCTCATCGCGGCTCCGACAGGCGGAAAGGAACTGGGGAATACTGAAGATCCGGGACGGGGTGGTACCTTCGGGTAGGGAGTTTACTCGTGAGTAACCCGCGCGTAAAGTAGGACCCGGCCAGCCGCATCCGTCTGGCATTACGTTCCCTCGCGAGATGCCCTGAGGAGCTCTTTGGTGGCGAGTCGACAATCACGCAAACCTGCCGCGGCGAATGGCAACGGAATCGTCTCGCCCTGGTCATCGCCGGACGAGCGGGCCGTCAATCGCGAACGCAAACGCGATGCGGTCATCTTGGCAGCCGCTCGCGCGTTTCGCGAGCGTGGCTATCACAACACGTCGCTCGACGACATCGCGAGCGTGTTGAACGTCACGAAGCCGACGATCTATCACTACGTCGCCAACAAGGAAGAGCTGCTGTTCGAGTGCTTCCGCGCCGGGCTCGACCAGATCATGGTTGCGTTCGACGACAACAAGAATGCGAAGCTGAGCGGACGCGAACGCCTGATCCAGCTGATGTCACGCTATGCGCAGGCCATCACCTCCGAGTTCGGCTGGTGCATGGTGCGTGCAGAAGACCAGGACCTGAGCCCAGAGATGAGTGCGCAGGTGAAATCACTGAAGCAGAAGATCGACCGCGGCATGCGTGCTCTGATTACGGAGGGCATGCGCGACGAGTCCATCCGCGCGTGCGACCCGAAGATCACCGCGTTCGCAATTGCGGGCGCGATGAACTGGGTGGCGCACTGGTACCGGCATGATGAATCGCTGACGGCCGAGGATATTGCGCAGCGGTTCATCGACTTGTTCGATCAGGGATTGCAGCCGCGGTGAGGACGTAGCTGGTCAACTGGCGAGTTGGTCAACTGGTGGTTGGCCAGAAATGGGTCGCGCATGCTCCGGCCAGCACACCAGTTAACCAGCTAGCCGATTCCCTACTTCTCATACCTCGCCGCGATCAGCGCACCCCGCGCTGTCGCCGTGACCGGATCCGGTGCGACGCGAACACCTGCCACATCGAACGGCAGCGGCCGCTTCTTGAGCGATGCTTCGAACAACTCCTGAAACCCTTTGGGACTTGCCGTGCCGCCGGCCAGCACGATCGGCAATGGACGATCCGTTCGCGGGCGCTTCTCCGCTCGTGTCACTGCAGTGTGCAGCGCTTCGACGAGCGACTCCACCAAATCGTCGTAGTAGATGTGCAAGGCCTTTTCCAGTTTGTCTGTCGGCTCGCGCGTGAGGTCGAGTGACTCTTCCTTGATGGCCCTTACACGCGTCGCAGGCTCGCCCACGACCTGACCGGCTGCGCTGTCGATGGCATCGCCGCCCTTTGGAATACTGAACATCAATGAGGGGATCGACAGATACGACAGCGCGCCGTTGCACATGCCGCCGCCGCATGAGATGCCGATACCGGTGAAGCTGGTGTCCTGCAGCTCGGAGAACACAACCGCGAGACCTTCGTTCACGGCGACTGCCCGATAGCCGAGCGACTGAAAGAACTTGCGCAATGTGCCTTCGTGATACGTGAGCTCGCTGCCGCGCCCTGCGGCCGCAGCGGGGACGGAAAATGCAAGCACGTCGCGCTCCGAACGTGCGCGCGGCACGATCGTGGACAGGATGCGCTCCAACACCTGTGCTGCAGTGATCTCGCGTGGATTCAGCACGCCGTCGGCCATTGGGCGACGCATCTCTGCATTGAACACATGAGCAAACCGCTCGGCACCGGAACCGTGAATCGCAATCTCGTTGCCGTGCCGATGAAAGGCGACGCCATTCTGCTGCAGCGTTGCTTCGGTCATCGCCGACGCGGGCACGGTGAGGAATGCATTCAACTGCGAATGCGTCTCGACGTCCTTGCCGCGACGCGCGGCGACCAACACCTTGCTGGTGCCCACATCGACACCGAGCGGCGCGACGATGGACTTCACCGGATCGTCGAGATGTGCTCCCACCTCGTGCGAGCCCTTACCGCGTTGCTCGTTGGAATCGTCCATCTGAAGTCTCCTATTGCGTCGAGGCAGCTTGCGCTGCCGTGTGGGGATCGTTGCTGTCCGTCGCGGCCTGATCGCCGCGGCTTTGCGCGCGCGACCACGCGTCGTACATCGCCTGCTTGCGCGAACGCAATTGACTTGCGGTGATGCCGAGCTCTTTCGCTTGTGCTGCCAGCGTCAGCTCGGCCTGTTTCAGACCGGGCCACGGCTCACCCATGGCCTCGATGAATTTCGAGTCGTAGCGAAAGCCGAACATCGCAACGCTCGGTGGTTGGCGATCGTATTGATTGGGCAATCCGAACGCCTCGAACGGGAAGCCGCGTGCCCAATCCAGATGATGACCAATCAAGTGCGACTTCGGATTCACGCTCGTCAATCCATGAGCCACCACCATGTCCGGTGCGATGGAATACCGTTGCCGGAGATACGCCGTGAGATTACGCCCTGCCAACAGCTGCGCTTCTGTGATCGGCAACGCGCGCCCGCCATTCCACCGCGTCTCGAAACACAAGCCGATCATCGCGCTGTTGAGATTGAGGTAGTAGCGATCGTTGTACGACCACACGCCATTTCCGGCGTGATGCGCGCGCGTGTCGTCCTTCACGACGCGATAGACCCGACCGAAGCGATCGATGATGTAGTTGTACAGCCGCAATCGCTGCA
The DNA here is from genome assembly GCA_040513115.1 of Steroidobacteraceae bacterium. Lineage (GTDB taxonomy): Bacteria > Pseudomonadota > Gammaproteobacteria > Steroidobacterales > Steroidobacteraceae > DATELY01. The sequence continues at coordinate 8,055 of JBEVDW010000301.1, forward strand.
CGTAGCGCAGCAGTCCACGCGAGCTGCTGCGGATGTTCGAATTGAACTCGGCTTCCAGGGGCCACAGGTCGCTTTCGGAGGTATGCAGCAGGATGCCAACGGGTCGCGTTTCGGTTGCGATCGGCTCCGCATGATCCGTGTTGAAGACAAAGAACTTGCGCGGCTCACCTTCGATCTCGAACGCAGTCTCGATTCGCAAACCGTTGCTGTAGAGCTCCCAACCTTGGGCCTGATCGACGAGCCAGATGTTCGCAGCGACTTCAGTCGCCGAGGGCGGCGCAATCGGCTCAGCCTCGGGCAAGTCGACAGGACGCGAGACGGGCGCTGTCGGTGGTGCATGCAACGGCTGCATGCGCGCGTTCGCATCGATGCTCCGCGGCACACCGGCAGAGGCTGACCCGTAAGCCGCTTCCGGCACGGCGCGCAGTACCAGCAGGGTCAAGGCCGCACAGAGGACGCTCAGCGACAGCGCCGCGAGCATGCGCGTGCGCACCATGGCTTGCACCGTATCCGGACGCACGCTGGTCAACGGCGCGCTGGCGTCGTAGCGTAAACACCGTTGCAAAGCCGCTAAGCTGAGAAGCCGCGCGAGTCGCCGCCGCGCGTACTTCCACGGCACTCTGCGAATGGCGCGCTCGCTTTCTGGATAGTGATTCAGCGAGGTGCGCAAATACCGCAACTTGTCGACTGGATCGGTGATGCCGTCATTGACTGCGGCGAGCGCATCGACGAATTCCGTACTGCTGCTCTCGGGCGCGATGCGTGCGCCTTCTTGCATGGCCTTCGATGCTGAAATCATTCGCGCCCCGGCAATTCCGTTGCCAGCGAGTATAGCCACGTCGATTTGCGCGGCTCTCCCCACAAACCCCTAGTCGATGTGACGGCTTTTGACCTACATCACCGTGGCGCGCTTTCATGCGAACGTGGTTGCGATCGCTCATCGCGTGCGCCGTGGAAAAAAGAATGCCGCGCGAGCGCGGCATTCGAATCGTCGAATCGCGCGCCAGCTCAGCCAGCACGCAAGCAAGTTGATCAGGTGTTCTTGGCCATCAACGCACTGAGATAGGCGCGAAACCTCTCGCCCAGCTGTTCGTGCTTGAGCGCGAATTCGACCGTTGCCTGCAAGTAACCCAGTTTGCTGCCGCAATCGTAGCGACGGCCTTCGAACTCGTAGGCGTACACAGGCTCATCAGCAAGCAGGTCCGCAATCGCATCCGTCAGCTGGATTTCTCCACCCGCACCACGGCCCGTGTGCTCGAGCTTGTCGAAGATGCGGGGTGAAAGCACGTAGCGACCCACAACCGCCAACGTCGACGGTGCATTCTGCGGTCGTGGCTTTTCGACGATCTGCTTCACGCGACTCACGCGGCCGTTGCCCTCATGGGTCGCCACGATGCCGTACTTGTCGGTTTCGCTTTGCGGCACCGTTTCGACACCGAGCACGCTGTGGCCGCCGTGCTCCGCGAACACGGTGGCCATCTGACGCAAGCATGGCGTCGGTGCATCGATCAAGTCGTCTGCCAGGTGAATCATGAAGGGCTCATCGCCAACAACCGGCCGCGCGCACAACACTGCATGGCCAAGGCCCAATGGCGACGGCTGACGGATATAGATGCAGCTCGCCCATGAAGGCACGATGTCCTTCAACGCTTGCAAGAGATCCTTCTTGCCCGCCGCTTCGAGCGCTTCTTCCAGTTCGAGATCTGTGTCGAAGTGATCTTCGATCGCGCGCTTCGAGCTGCCCGTGATGAATACCAACTTGCGAGCACCCGCTGCGAGCGCCTCTTCCGCTGCGTACTGAATCAGCGGTTTATCGACGATCGGTAGCATTTCCTTGGGGCTGGCCTTGGTCGCCGGCAGAAAGCGGGTCCCGCGACCGGCAACCGGAAACACGGCCGTTCGAATCACACTCGTCTGGCTCACTCAGATCCCTCCACAGCTATGGACGGGATCATAACGCAGCCATCCGCTGTCGCCGTTCCCGCGTGTAATTAAGATGTGACGGGATTCATGCGCGCTGCCCGGTGGACGTGTGTGAACGGCGACAGCCGCGATGCTCACCAGAGGGCATCGCGGCCTGTCGCACGGAAGGTCGATCAATCAGCTGGCCTTCTTCGACACCTCGGCGCCGCCCTCGAGCCGAATGTTGGTGCGGTTCTGTTCCAGAACCTTCTGGCCGATGCCCTTCACCTTGAGCAGATCGTTGACGCTCTTGAACGCGCCGTTCTTCTCGCGATAAGCAACGATCGCTTCAGCGCGGGACTTGCCGATGCCCTCGAGCTCTTTGGCGATGGTCGTTGCATCCGCTTTGTTGATGTCGACGGGACCGGCCCAGGCAAAAACGGGGACCAGGCTGACGATGAGCGCCTGCAAGGCGCGGCGAGAGATGAGGGGAAGTCGAGTCGAGGCAGTCATGCGCGTTCTCCTTGAACGAATGGGGTGCTTCCTTGCGGCGCAACCGGCCGCAGCGATCAGATCGTCGCGCAATACGTTGGCGGGCGCGAGCCAGATTACCGACGATTTCGCACAGAAATGCCGCCCCTCAGGCGCTCTGTTCAGATCGCTCCTCACTGACGACTGCGTTCTCCCGAGCACGGGATTCCGCTAGCCGCAGGGCACGACGCAAACGCCCCCGCTCGCCCAGCAATTCCGCTACCCACCGCACGCGCCACAGCATGCCCGCGAGCAGGCCCAATACAAACACGAGGACAAGGGCGAATCCAAGGGGCGCACTGAACTGCACGACGGCAAGCTCTAGCGCAACCGGACCGGGATTGAGCGCAGTGACCAACAATGCAAGGAAGGCCGCGACAATGAAGGAGATTGAGAACAGGACGCGCATGTCCGCGACGATACGAGGATGGCTGGCGCCGCGCCAGAGATCCGTGTTGGGCGGGAAGACGTTTATCCGTTCGTCCTGAGTCTGTTGAAAGACTCTCTGAGCGGCACGGAACAAGGAGCGCTGCGACGAACTCAGCCCGAACGGAAATGATTGAGCGGCGGCGCCTCAATCCCGGATCGGCAGATCCGCGCCCGCATCCACGCGCTCACGCAAGTCCTTTCCGGGCTTGAAATGCGGCACGTACTTGCCGGACAGCGCGACGGTTTCGCCCGTCTTGGGATTGCGGCCCTGCCGCGGTGGGCGGAAATGGAGGGAAAAACTACCGAAGCCGCGAATCTCGATGCGCTCACCCTGTGCGAGTGCATCGCTCATGATTTCCAGAATCTGCTTGACCGCGAGCTCGACGTCCTTGGCCGGCAGATGTTTTTGCTTGGCAGCGATGAGTTCGATCAGTTCCGACTTGGTCATGCGCGGGCCCGTTCTTGTTCTCGCTTGTGCGCCTGCGAACCACACGCAGGCAACGAGCGGCGGTGAGAAACCGCCGCCGCCCGTTGGCGTTGATCAGTCGCCGTCCTGGCCTCCGATGTGCTCTTTCAACAGATCGCCCAGGCTGGTCCCGCTTGAGGAGTCGCCCGTGCGATAGCTTTGCATCGCTTCGGCTTCTTCATGCATTTCCTTGGCCTTGATCGACAGCGCGATCGTACGGCCCTTGCGGTCGACGCCCGTGAACTTGGCTTCGACTTCGTCGTCGACCTTGAGGATCGTGCGGGCATCCTCGACGCGGTCGCGCGACAGCTCGGACGCACGCAGGTGGCCTTCCACGCCGCCGCCCAGATCGATGATGGCGCCTTTGGCATCCACTTCGCGCACCTTGCCGGTGACGATCGTGCCCTTCGGGTGCTCGGCGATCCAGGTCGAGAACGGATCCTTCGCCAGCTGCTTGATACCCAGGGATATACGCTCGCGCTCGGGATCGATCGACAGCACCATGGCTTCGAGTGTCTGAGCCTTCTGGTAATTGCGCACGGCTTCTTCGCCGGGTACGTCCCAGGAGATGTCGGACAAGTGCACGAGACCGTCGATGCCACCGGCGAGGCCGATGAAGATGCCGAAATCGGTGATCGACTTGATCTGGCCGCTGACGCGATCGCCGCGGTTGTAGCTATCCGAGAACTCCTTCCACGGATTCGCCTTGCACTGCTTGATGCCGAGAGAGATGCGACGGCGCTCTTCGTCGATGTCGAGCACCATGACTTCGGTTTCCTGACCGATGTGCACGACCTTCGAGGGATTGACGTTCTTGTTCGTCCAATCCATTTCGGACACGTGCACCAGACCTTCCACGCCTTCTTCGATTTCGACGAAGCAGCCGTAGTCGGCGATATTGGTGACCTTACCGAACAGACGTGTGCCCGTCGGATAACGACGGCCGATCTGCTGCCACGGATCGTTGCCCAGCTGCTTGATGCCGAGCGACACGCGCTGACGCTCGCGATCGAACTTCAGGATGCGCACATCAATCTCGTCGCCGACGTTCACGACTTCGGACGGATGCTTGACGCGCTTCCACGCCATGTCAGTGATGTGCAGCAGACCGTCGATGCCGCCGAGGTCCACGAACGCACCGTAATCGGTGAGGTTCTTGACGGTACCGCGTACGACGACGCCTTCCTGGAGCTTCTCGAGCAGCTCGGT
>JBEVDW010000302.1:0-5006 GCA_040513115.1 Steroidobacteraceae bacterium
CGGGCGTGGCGCCAGCGGCTGCAGTCGTTGCGCGATAACTGAAGAATGTCTGTTGTCCGGGCGTGCGATAGCCGGGGAGCAACGTGTTCGTCGCACTGCCCGTGCTGTCGACATACGTTGCGCCGACGCCGACGCCGAGGCCGCGCAACGCGAAGCTGTCCGAGTTCACGAACGGCTGGAAGAACACGCGCGCCGCCCAATCGCCCTTGTCGTCGTTCTCGACGTCTGCCGCAGCATTGCCGTCGCTGCTGCCGCCATCGCTGACGCCGTTGAAGTAGCCGAACGAATAGTTCACGAGGCCACCCGCGATATCGCCGCCGATGCTGACGCCCAGATCGCGGTTCGGCACGAGGCTCGTGGGGAAGCCGCGCTCGATGAAGCGGATGTCGTTGGCGGACTGCAGACGCTCGAGCCCGACCGGCACCTTGAACTTACCGGCGGTCACCGCGAGCCACGGCTTCAAGCGGGCAGTGGCAAAGGCATCGAGGATGATCGTGCGGCCACCGGCGAAGTCCGGTGTGAAGCGGAAGTCATAGATGCCACCGAACGTGCCTTCGAGGGTGGGACGGACGCGGCGGAGGATCCACGTGTCTGCGGTTTCCGGCGTCACGTCATCGATGAAGCGTCGGCCATCGAAGTGCAATGTGCCGCGCAGCTTCACGACATTGGCGTTGTCGGGCGAACCGATGGAGAAGCCCTTCGGGCTGGCCTTCACGACCGGAGTGGTCGGCGCAGCCGCCTTGGCAGCTTCTTCGGTCAACTCGATCTTGCGTTCCAGCACTCGCAGCTGCTGCTGTTGTGCGTCCAGCTGTTCGCGAAGTTGCCGCAGTTCTTCGGCAGCACTCCCATCCTGCGCGCTGGCCATGGCGGGTAAGCCCAGTGCTGCCGTCAGCAGCACCGCCCGCACTGCGGTCTCAATCTTGTTGTTCATACGTCTCCCGGTTGGTTGTGCGCGCTTGAAAACACCGGCGCGCGTGGGAGGGAATGCTAGGAAGGCTCCGGTGATTGATCAGTCGAGCGGAGGTAACAGACTGGTGAGAAGAATCCCCCGGCGGTATGACTTGCGGGTGGTAGCGGGCGATCCGGTTTCTGCGGTGCAAGATTCGACGGTCGGGACAGAAATCTTCAAAGCGCAGCCAAATGTTCAAGATGTTCAGCCGCGGCGAACTTACGCTCCACAGGGCTGGGGTCGCGGCGCAGCGTGAGAGTGCCGCTGCGATGCTTTCCCGGGTCACTCAATTACATGTGCGGGGGTTGAGCCGATGCTTCAGCAGCACCACAGCGTGTGCCGAATGTGTCACGCCGGTTGCGACCTGCTGGTCACGATGGAGGAAGGCAAGGTCGTTTCGATCATCGGCGACAAGCACAACCCTGCCTATCACGGCTACACCTGCGTCAAAGGACGCGAGTCCGCTACGGTGCACACGCTGCCATCACGCTTGTTGTCGGCACACAAGCGCCACGAGGACGGCACCTACCGCGCAATGGGTCACGAGCAGGTCACTCAGGAAGTCGCCGAACGCCTGCAGTCGATCATCAGCAAGCATGGTTCTGCATCGGTCGCGTATTACTCCGGCACCTTCGGTTCGGTGATTCCCAGTGGGTGGGCCATGGGCAAGGCGCTCATGCAGGGGATCGGCAGTCCGATGTTCTTTACCAGCGCCACCATCGATCAGCCAGGCAAGTTCATTGCACCGGCCCATCATGGCCGCTGGCTCGCAGGTCCGCTCGCCATCAAGGACTGGGACGCGATGTTGCTGATGGGCGCCAATCCGATCATCTCCATGGGCGGTGCGCTGAGCGTGAATCCCGCGCGCCAGCTCAAGAAGTGCCTCGATCGAGGTATGAAGCTCGTCGTGGTGGATCCGCGTCGTTCGGATTGCGCGAAGAAGGCGACGATTCATCTGCAATGCAGGCCGCGCGAGGACGCTACGATCCTTGCAGGGATCATCCGCTGCCTGCTGCGCGAGGAATTGATCGACACCGCCTTCGTGAATGCCGAAGCAGAGGGGCTCGATGAGTTGCGCGCGGCAGTCGAACCGTTCACGCCCGAGTACGTCGCTCGGCGTGCAGGCATCAAAGCCGAAGATTTGATTGAGGCAGCGCGCATCCTGGGCCGGGCCAAGGGCGGCTCCGTATATTCAGGGACCGGCTCCAACATGGCTGGTCACTGCAATCTCGTGGAATACCTGGGACGCTGCATCCACACGCTGCGCGGCTGGTGGCTGCGCGCCGGGGCGGAGAAGTACAACCCGGGCGTGTTCATCGAAATGCTCCCGCCGATTGCCGGCACGACCGGGCCAGAGCCGGTGAATGTGGGCGTGAAGCTTCGTACCCGTGGCCTGAGCGAGACGCCTGCAGGTGTGCCGACGGCCGCGCTCGCCGACGAGATCCTGACGCCGGGCGCGGGACAGATACGCGCGCTCATCGTCGTCGGCGGCAATCCGATGGTGGCGTTCCCCGATCAGCTGAAGACGCATCGGGCCTTGAAGTCGCTGGAGCTGCTGGTCTGCATCGACCCGCGGCTGTCGGAGACCGCACGACTGGCGCATTACGTGCTCGCGCCAAAGCTCGCGCTGGAAGTCGAGAACAACTCGGCCGTAACGGAAATCCAGGGCGTGATCATTCCCGGCATGGACTATCAGCTGCCTTACGGCCAAGCCACACCCGCGGTCATGCAGCCGCCGACCGGCGCGGACGTGCTCGAAGAATGGGAATGGCTCTATCTGATCGCCCGGCACATGAAGCTGCCACTGCACATCACGCCGTTCTCAATTCTTGATCCGAAGCGCGCCGCCGAGATGACGACGCCGGTCGATATGCAGAGCATGCCGAGCACGCCCGACGTGTGGCGCATGGTGCTCAAGGGCGCGCCGATCCCTTACGACGAGGTTCGCACCTCGTCCGAGGGCAAGGTTTATCCGCGTCGCGTGGTCGTACAGCCCAAGCCGGCCGACTGGACGAGCCGCTTGCAGCTCGGTGCCGCGCCCATGTTGAAGGAATTGGCAGAGGTCGCGTCAGAGTCGGATGTCATCGCAGGCTATCCGTTACGCCTGTTGAGCCTGCGCATGCGCGGCACCATGAATTCGAGCTGGCGCGAGAATCCTCGCCAGCAACCCAAGGGCCGGCCCTACAACCCGGTGTTCATGAATCCGGCGGACATCCTGGATCTCGGTATCCAACCCGGTGAAGTCGTGGAGATCCGTTCGCCGCGCGCGGCGATCCACGGGGTCGTCGAGAGCCTGTCCGACGTGCGCGCCGGTTGCGTGTCGATGAGCCATGGCTGGGGCACGAATCCTGACGAGACGGATGACGCGCTCGCGTTCGGTGGCTGCACCAGTCGCTTGATTGCGGACGACGTTGATTTTGATCCGGTCACCGGCATTCCACGCATGAGCGCGGTACCCGTGAGCATTACGCCCCTGCGGCACGTACCGACTCGTCCTCTCGTGGCCGCGATCGACTGATCCGCGGGCGGGTAGCGGCAATAACGGGACGTTCATGCGCGCCACACTGCAACGGCCCTCCTTCCTTGACGCTCCCCGCAACGCCCGGCAATACTCGCGGCCCATGGCACAGCCAATCGCAACCCCCATTCACCGCCGCTGGTGGTGGTGCCTCTCTTGAGGAGAGGGCCACAGGAGCCGCTGCGGGCACGCTGACTGACCGATTCGACGAACCTGACCCATCTCCGAGCGATCCGCCGGGATGGGTTTTTTGTCGCCGCTCCCGCCGGGTCTGCCCCGAACAGAGACTCGAGGAGCTATGAATGCAAGCACCGTTCGATATCGCTGCCGACCTGGATACCCCAGTGTCGGCCTACCTCAAGCTGAAGCCGTTCCGGCCCCGCTTTCTGCTGGAAAGCGTCGAAGGTGGGGAGCGTCTGGCGCGCTATTCCTTCATCGGCTTCGGCGACTGTCTCGAGATCTGCCTGGACCATACGGGATTGCGGGTCGGCAACGAGCGGCGTCCGATCCCGCGGTCCCAGGATGAGCTGCTGCGTGCTCTACGCAGTGCACTTGCCTCTGCTCCCCAGCCCGCCCCGCATCTTCCGGGCGTACCACTCCTGGGCGGCCTGGTTGGCGTCGGCGGATACGATCTCGTCCGCTTCTTCGAACGGCTTCCAGAACGCACCCGCACGGCGGAGGACACCCCCGACGCACACTATGTCGCGCCGTGTTCGCTGCTGGTTTTCGATCACCTGACTCGCGGCGTTGCCCTGCTGCATTCGGGCAGCGAAGCGGAGCGTCTCGCCCTGCGGCGCGAGGTGATCAGAGCGTTACGCGGACCGATCCCGGTGTCCGGCAAACGCGCACGCTTCTCGCCGGCGGTCGGCAGCCTGACCGAGGGTCAGTTCCTGCAAGGCGTCGCGCGCACGAAGGAATACATCGCAGCGGGTGACGTATACCAACTCGTGCTGTCGGTACGCTTCTCGGGTCAGTGCGAGCTCGAGCCGTTCGAAACCTATCGAGCGCTGCGGCTGCTGAATCCGTCTCCCTATATGTACTACTGCGAGCTCGGCGATCACGTCGTCGCCGGCTCCTCGCCGGAAGCATTGGTGAAGCTGGCGAACGGCCGCGCACAAATGCGTCCGATCGCAGGCACGCGTCCGCGCGGCAAGGATGCGGACCAGGATCAACAGCTCGAAGAGGAGTTGCGCGCTGACCCCAAAGAGAACGCCGAGCACGTGATGCTCGTGGATCTCGCACGCAATGATCTGGGGCGCGTGGCGAAAGCAGGCTCGGTGGGCGTGCAGCCGTATCGCGCGATCGAACGCTACAGCCACGTCATGCACATCGTGAGCGGTGTGAACGGCGAGATCGTGCCGAACAAGGATGCATTCGATCTGTTCGCCGCGGCGTTTCCGGCAGGCACGCTCGTCGGTGCGCCGAAAGTGCGTGCGATGGAGATCATCGACGAGCTGGAGCCCGTGCGCCGCGGCTTCTACGGCGGCACCGTCGGCTACTTCGGGCACGGTGGCGACATGGATCAGGCGATCTGCATCC
>JBEVDW010000303.1:0-12863 GCA_040513115.1 Steroidobacteraceae bacterium
GGCGTTTGTGGTACGTCGTGGTGCTGGTGATGGGCGTCAACGCGATCGCCTACATCGCGTTACGGCTGCTCGGACCGCGCAAGGGACTCGCACTCGCCGGCGCTCTCGGCGGTTTCATCTCGAGCGTTACGACTCACGCCGCCATGGGCCAACGCGCCCGCGCGCAGCCGTCGCTCACGCGGCATACAGCGGCGGCGGCGCATTTTTCGTCCGTCGCAACCGCTGTGCTGCTCTTCGTCGTGCTGAGCGCGACGTACGCGGAGCTTGCCATGCAACTGCTCTGGCCATGCGTCGCAGCAGGCTCGATCTCGGCTGTGTTCGCTGGCGTATTGCTGCTGAAGCGTGGCGAGGCGGAACCCGCCGAGTTGCCGCTCGGGCGACCATTGAGTGTGCGCGCCGCGTTGACGTTCGGGCTCATTCTGGCCGTCGTGCTATTCACGTCCGCGTTACTTGCGCACACATTAGGACCGCGCGGTGCCCTGGCAGGCATTGCAGCCGCAGGCTTCGCGGATACTCACTCTGCAGCGATCTCGGCGGCCCTCATGCGCCAGCGGGAAGTGCTCGACGCCAACGTCGCACAACTGGCCGTCCTGCTGGCATTCACGACCAACGCCAGCGTCAAGATCATCGTGAGCTGGGTTTCCGGTCCCCGCGCATATGCGCTCTACGTCACGATGGGCGTCATCCTGTCGGTCGCGAGCGCGTGGGCGGTCTGGTGGCTGTGGGTCCACGCATGAGCTCACGTAAGCAAGCGGCGTAACCAGGAACACAGCAGCCGCTGACGTCATTCTTCCCGCATAGCCACTCACCGGGAGGCTCATGTCGGAAGCGCTCGTCGTCGCCACGGAGCGTGGGCTGCACTGCCCGCGCGGCGGGTTCTATATCGATCCTTGGATGCCCGTCGATCAGGCGTTGATCACACATGGGCATGGCGATCACCTGCGTCGCGGCAGTGAGCGTTACCTCATCGCCGAGCCGGGCGTGCCGATTGCAGCCGTGCGCACCGGCGAGCCGGAACGCTTGCAGGCCGTCCCGTACGGAGAGCAACTGCAGCTAGGCAGCGTGCGCGTGTCGTTCCACCCGGCAGGTCACGTACTGGGTTCGGCGCAGATCCGCATCGACGACGGCACGCAAGTCTGGGTCGTGTCCGGTGACTACAAACGCGCGCCGGATCCCACCTGTGCGCCCTTCGAAGTCGTGCCGTGCGATGTCTTCATCAGCGAGGCCACCTTCGCGCTGCCGATCTATCGCTGGCCTCATCCCCATCGTGTGATCCGCGAAATCTACGAGTGGTGGCAAGTCAATCGTGAGCGCGGCATCGCGTCCGTATTGTTTTGTTATGCGCTTGGCAAGGCGCAGCGCGTCCTGGCCGAGCTGAGCGCTTTCACGAACGAGACGGTGTTCGTGCACGGTGCCTTGCTGCCGTTGATCGATGCCTATCGCGCCGCTGGCATCGCCATGACACCGACGACGTCAGCTACGGCTGCAAAGAAAAAGGAATACGCCGGCACGCTGATCCTTGCACCACCCAGCGCCGCGGGCTCACCTTGGATGCGTCGCTTCGGCGAGCACTCGAGCGGTTTCTGTTCGGGCTGGATGCGCGTTCGAGGTAATCGCAGGCGGCGTGGGTACGATCGCGGCTTCGTCCTCTCGGATCATGTCGATTGGCCCGGGCTGTTGCGCACGTTCGACGAAACAGGCGCGCACCGCATTCTGCTCACGCACGGGCACTCCGAAGCGATGACGCGCTATTTGCTCGAGCAAGGTCGCAACGCAGCCGCACTGGCCACGCAGTTCGAAGGTGAAGAGTAGTGCGAGCCTTCGCTCAGGTGTACGAGGACATCGACACCACGACGGCGACCAATCTCAAAGTTGCGGCCATGGTGCGTTACTTTCGCGGCGCCGCGCCCGCCGACGCCGCGTGGGCTCTGTTCATTCTCTCCGGCCGTCGCTTGAAACGCTTCATCGGTCAATCGAAGCTCTGGGGTTGGCTCATCGAAGCCTCTGGACTGCCTGCCTGGCTGATCGAAGACACGTATGGCGATGTGGGCGATCTGGCCGAGGTCATCGCGCTGCTGATGGAATCGCCCGAACAGACGAGCACGGTCACGGAAGAGGTGAGTCTCGCCGAGTGGATCGAGTCACGCTTGTTGACGTTGCGCGATCGCGATGAGCTGGAGCAGCGGGACGCGGTGATGAGGTGGTGGCGTACCCTGCCCTATCGCGAATGCTTTCTGCTCAACAAACTGCTCACGGGCGAGCTGCGCGTAGGCGTATCGCAAACACTGGCCACGCGCGCGGTCGCTGAAGCGTTCGGCCTGCCGCCGGTCGAAGTCAGCCGCCGCATGATGGGTGACTGGAATCCCACCGCGAATTTCTGGCAACAGCTGATCGCCGCCGAGCGCACCGAAGACGATCCTGCGGCGCCGTATCCTTTCTTCCTCGCCTCTCCGCTCGAGGATCCTGTCGAGACGTTGGGCGCCGTCGAAGATTGGCTCGCCGAATGGAAGTGGGATGGCATTCGTGCGCAGGTCGTGCGCAGGGCCAGTCGCTGCTTCATCTGGTCCCGCGGCGAGGAACTGGTCACGGAACGCTTTCCAGAGATAGTCGGCGCAGCGATGGCATTGCCGAACGGCACCGTGCTCGATGGCGAGCTGCTCGCCTGGTCCGATGGACGGCCGCTGCCGTTCGCCGAGCTGCAGCAGCGCATCGGTCGCAAGAACCTCACGCCTGCCATGCTGAGCAAGGTCCCGGCGCATTACCTGGTGTATGACGTGCTGGAATGGCGCGGTGAGAACATTCGCGAGTGGCCGCTCGGGGAGCGCCGAGCACAGCTGGAACACATCGTGAGCGAGCTGCCGGCGGGCGCGCAGGAAAACATCTCGCTTTCGCGTCGTATCGAGGCATCGAGCTGGGAAGCACTCGCGGAGTTGCGCATCGGCTCGCGCTTGCGCGGTGTCGAAGGTCTGATGTTGAAGCAGCTGCAATCGCCCTACGCAGCGGGCCGCAAACGCGGCACGTGGTGGAAATGGAAGATCGATCCGTACACCTTCGACGCCGTGCTGATCTATGCGCAACCGGGCAATGGCAGACGCTCCAATCTGTTCACCGATTACACGTTCGGCGTATGGCAGCACAATGAGCTGATGCCGGTCGCGAAAGCCTATTCGGGTTTGACCAATGATGAGATTGCCGAAGTGGATCGATGGATCCGCGCCCACACGACCGAACGCTTCGGTCCCGTGAGAGCCGTCGAGCCGACCCAGGTGTTCGAGCTCGCATTCGAGGCCATTGCCGAATCGAAGCGGCACAAGTCCGGGATTGCCGTGAGATTTCCACGCATCGCGCGCTGGCGTCGTGACAAGCCGGCGCGGGAGGCGGACACGTTGGCGAACCTGCACGCCGTGTTGCAGGAGAGTCGGCGCAGGGATACTTCACTGAGCTAGTCAGGAACCTTCGACGTCCCCACTGCATTCCCCCCGTTCGACACGGACAACACCCATTCGCTCGGAGAGACATGCCGCGTTGGCTCAAGATGCTGTTTGCCGCCGCACTCATGGTGGCCTTGGCGTACAGCGTGGACTTCGGCGAGCTACGGGCTCACCTGACTCGCCTCGATTGGCCGGTCGCGGTGCTCGCGTTGTTGGCCATCGTGCTGGAGATGCCGGTCAACGCAGCGAAGTGGTTCTGGTCCTTGCGTCTGCACGATCGCTACTTCGCCTGGCGCGACCTCTTTCGCATCGCCTGTATGGGGTACTTCTTCAGTAACTTCCTGCCGTCGGCAATCGGGGGCGATGTCTATCGCGTCTATCGCACGTGGCCGCGACAAGGGGACAAGAGCGTTGCCGTATCCGCCGTGATCGTCGAGCGGCTCGTGGGCCTGGCCGTGATGTTGATCAACGGCGCTGTAGGCGCGCTGTTTCTGCTCGAGTATGCGGTGGCTCGCAGCTACGTGACTGTGGCCGCTGCTGGAACGGTCATTGGATTGCTCGGGCTGCCCGTGTTGCTCACGTTGCAACGGCGCGGTGTCCTGTCGCGGCGCGTACCGAAGCTCGCGGCGATCGAAACCACCTTGCAACGGATACTGCAGTTTCGACCCGAATGGCTTGCGCTGCTCGCAGCGTCGCTGTGCTTTCAGGTACTGGCGGCCGCTGCCGTATTGCTGTGTTTCCAAGCCGTGGGCGCTCCCATCGGTGTGCCGGCGGCCCTTTTGATCACAGCCGCCGCGGGCATCGCTTCCGTGCTGCCGATATCCATCTCGGGCCTGGGAGTCGTCGAAGGATCGATCGCGGGTATGGCCGTCGCGCTCGGAGCGAGCTACGAAGGCGGCGTTGTCGCAGCGTTGTTGTTACGTGTGTTGGCGCTGCTGGTCAGCGCACTGTGCGGGCTGTTCTGCTTCGTCGATGACGGTGAACGGCTGCCGGCCCGCGCGTGAGGACTCAAACCAAGGGTCCCATCACGCAGCACAGGTAGCCGACGCCGATCGTGAGCGCACCGGCAATTGCCGCCACGTGCCGCAGGCTGCTGCTGCGCTCGGTCGCTTCGTACGTGCGACGCAAGCCATCGCGCAGGCTCACCCGGGGCTGCCAGCCCATCAGGCGACGCGCACGGCTGCAATCGAACGCCGCATCGCTGCGATAGAAATCCATGCGGCGACGATAGATCGGCGGATTGATGCGGATGAGCTTGCAGAAGTCTTCCACGAGCGCCGCGAGCAACAGCATCGGCGCGAGCGGCAGCCGCGGGCCACATCGGGAGCGACCCACGACGCCGGCGAGCGTGTCGAGCATCGCCTTGAGCGGCGTCGCTTCGGGACCGGCAATGATCATCTCTTCGTTGCCGGCCTGGGGCTGCGTGCACGCCAGCAGGAATGCTTCCGCCACATCGGTTACATACACCATGTGACGACGGCCCTGACCCGGGCCGAACAAGGGAAATTGACCTTTGGCCGCGGTCGTGAAGAGCTTGAGCAGTCGATCGTCACGCGGTCCGTACACGACAGCCGGCCGCAGGATCACGAATTCCATCTGCAGCTGGGGCGCGAGCCTGCGTACGCATTCCTCTGCCGCATGCTTGCTGCGTTCGTACGAATTCCAGGGTCGCGCCTGCGCCGACTCGTCCGTCACGCCGGCGCAACGCTGTCCATAGATGCCGGCCGTACTACAGAGAACGAAGCGTCGCACGCCGGCTTTTGCAGCAGCGCGTAACACCGCTTCCGTGCCGAGCACGTTGATGTGATGGAAATCCTCGTCAGTGTGGTTCGCACCCTTGAACGCGGCAGCGAAGTGGCAGACGCAATCCACACCCACCATCACGGACTGATAGCGCTCGGGTTGCAGGACGTCGCCTTGCGCAAGCAATGCACCTTGCTGCTCCAACGACTCCAGCAGCTCCTGCTTGTCGCCCTCGGCGCCGCGGTACAGCCCCGTCACCTGATGACCCGCGGTCAACGCACGTTCGACAAAATGAGCACCGATAAAGCCCAGTGCTCCGGTCACGAGGATCTTCATACTCTCGCCATCGCGGTTGGCCCGGAGGTAGTCCGCGCGCAAGGCAAACCGTTCGCTATCAAACGTTGTTCCGGGCATTGGGTGCGAGACTCCTGACCAGATGTGCACTGCTACGGCGGGATATCGTCAGTGCCACTGCTCAACTCCGCGGTCACGCCGCGATAAAAAAGCAAAAAGCAAGGCACTGCGGGCGCAGCGCCTTGCTCTGCATGAAAGCACTATTGGCGATTGGCCGGAATGTCGAAATAGCGCGACGCCGGCGGATCGCTTGCCGGATACGTGTCCTTCAATGTCTTGTCTATCGCCGCCTCGCTCTTCGCCTTCAGGGGCTGATCGGCGAGCCGACGTCGCAAGTTCGAAGCGACGATACGAATGGCGGGCGCCGCGACGAGCGCGATTGCGCCGCCCAGCGCTGCCATCTGCGCTGTCGAGAAGCGCGGACGGCGCGAGCGAAACGGAAGCAGCTCTGTCACGTTCATGCAAACTCTCCTATAACCAGATTTCCTGTCATTGCGGACTGACCTCACTCCGAACGAAACGCCTCGGACCGTGCTGCAGTTGCAGCGTATGCAGCTCGCGACGTGCAAGCGGATCTTTACGTGCCGTCAGACGTTTCCTCGCGGATGGACACTGACAGGAGATGGACATGCTGTACGTATTCGGTCGGCGCGTAGCGAAGGCACAGCTGCGAGTCACACCTGACAATGCACAAGCGGATGCCTTGGCGCGCAAACGCGCGGCCCTGGACTATGTGCCGGCGAACGGATTTCACAAGGATCACAAGCAGGATCGCATTGGGGCTTCCCAGCCCTCGACTCGTTGGCAGATGACAGCCTGAGACTCAGCGGTAATCGTGGCGTGCCAGGTAGAGATACGCGTACGCCATGATGAAGAGCATGCACAGGCAGCAGGCGAACGCGATGCCGGAGCCCGCCGCGAACAGGACGTACACGCCAAAACGCGGCCGCTCCGGCATGGCCAATGAATCGAAGACGAACGTCAGGCATAGCGCCAACGCCGCCTGGAAGGCCCACTTCCCCATGTAGCTCGGCAGATAGGTCCGCATGCTGCGGTTGTGTCGATAGGCCGCAGCCCGGGTGAGCCAGTCACCCCGGCTCGCATCGCGAAACAACCAGAAGGGCGAGAGATAGCGAGCCATCACGAGCCAAAACGGTGCAAGCTCGTAGTCCACATAGACGCCGCGCCCGCCCAGCGGCTCGACTCTCACTGCACTCACGCGCGACGAACGCGGCATTTGTTCGACTCTCCAACGTGATCGACCATCCACTGGTAGATCGATGGGCTTTTATGTTGGTTCCGAAACATGCCCATCGTGCCGCACGCGCATGCCGTCCGTGCATGAACTCAGTCACAGAGCGATCACTGCGCGCTGCGGTACCAGTCGATCCGACGCGTGATTGTCATCACTGCGGCGAGCGCCGCGAAGACCGCACTTGCACCTAGCAGCAGTGCATAGTCTTCCGAGAGGACAAGCGCGTACAGGAATGCGTAGGTCACGGCCACGACCACGCTGACGGCCAACCCACGGCGGGTGCTACGCAACGCACCGGCAATGTAGCTTGCGATCAAGATGACGAGTGCCGTGGCGGCCATGTTGTAGGCCAGCGCAAACGACACGTGCTCGGTCAACGCGACGAGCAGCAGATAGAAGACGCTCAGCGCCAGGCCCAGCAACAGATACTGCAGCGGATGCAGCCGCACATCACTCACCTGCTCCCACGCGAAGAACGTCAGGAAGGTCAGCGCAATGAACACGAGCGCGTACTTGAGCGCGCGTTCGCCACGTTGATAGATGTCGACGGACTGGAAGATGTCCACCCCCGTGGCTGAGCTCACCAGGGAATCGAACTGCACTTCGCCTTCCAACCACGCGCTGCCATAGGTGCGATTCAACTCCAGCACGTTCCATTCGGCAGCAAATCGCTGCTGGCCGATCGAATAGCGCGTTGGTGCGAAGGCTCCGGAGAACGATGGGTGCGGCCAGTTCGCGCTCAGCCTGGCGTGCGTCTGGCTGCCGAGCGGCAGCAGTGAGAAACCACCGCTGCCCGCCAACAACAGGCGGATGTCGAAGCTCATTGCCGAACCGGGCGCCTGAGTCCATGCAAGCGGTGCTTCGATACCGCGCATGTCGCTACTGTTCGCGGGAACGAAACGCAGGGACTGCCCCGCAAAGATTGCCTTCACGTCGCGCAGCTCGCGCGTTTGCGCGAGTGGCAACAACACACGAGCGAGCTGCCATTGCAGGCGCCGCTCGGGATGCTGTTGCTGCCAACGCGAGAGCCTATCCGCGTTCAGGTGTCCGTTGACCTCGACGTCGGCCAGATAGACGGGCACCTCATAGATTCCAACTCGGCGCGGCTCGGACTGCATCCGAAGCTCGGTCGTGAACGTAAGCTCGTTGGGAAGGAAATACGCATGGGCATGAATGATGGCGGCCTTGCCGTCGCGCACCACTTCCTGTCGGGTCGGCACGATGAGTATGGGCCCTGGCACGCGGACGTGTCCGCCCCACCCTTCCGCGACCTTGCTGTGTGCGGCTGCACGCATGACGGCGCGTTCGTTCACGAGGCTTCGCAACAGGCTCAACGGAATCAACAGGACCAGAATGATGACCCCGACGATCAATGCTTTGATGGTGACCGACCCGGAACTGCCGACGATGTTCATGACCCCTCCCACAACGTGCCGCAAAACAGGGTGGCGGCAGGCCGTGGCGGGTTGCGGGCAGGATTGTGATGAATGGTGGAACCCCATCGATTCCGGCACAGTCCATCACACAGCGCGTGTGATCGCGCTTGGGCTGAAGCTTGCTGAATAGCGATCGGTTCGCTCATCGTGGGAGTAGTCGCATGCGGATACGTCGACCGGAACCCGGCCACAGCGCCGGCATCCAGCCCTCGGAAATCACGTCCGAGTCGGTTTATCTGCAGCGCCGGCACTTCGTGCAGTCCGCGCTGGCGGCAGGACTGATCGGGTCCGCATGGCTGCCGCGTGTCAGCGAAGGCGCGGTCCACAAGCTGAGCTACACGAAGAACGCCCGCTACAGCACGGACGAAACTCCGAACAGCTATCGCGACATCACCACGTACAACAACTACTACGAGTTCGGCACGTCCAAAGATGCGCCCGCGGCCCACTCCGGGCGCTTTCAGCCGGAACCGTGGAAAGTGAAGGTCTCGGGCGAGGCAGAAGTCACCGGCACCTATGCATTGGAAGATCTGCTCAAGCCGCACGCGCTCGAGGAGCGCATCTATCGGCTGCGCTGTGTCGAGGCGTGGTCGATGGTGATTCCTTGGGTCGGCGTGCCGCTCGGCGACGTCCTGAAGAGATTCAAGCCGACATCGAAGGCGAAGTACGTTGCCTTCACGACCGTGCAACGGCCTTCCGAAATGCCGGGACAACACTTTCCCGTGCTGCGTTGGCCCTATGTGGAGGGTCTGCGCGTCGATGAGGCCATGCACCCTCTCACGCTGCTGGTGACAGGCCTCTACGGTCAAAGCCTGCCGAATCAGAATGGCGCGCCGCTGCGTCTGGTCGTGCCGTGGAAGTACGGCTTCAAGGGGATCAAGTCGATCGTCGAGATCCGCTTCACCTCACGGCAACCCGACACGTCGTGGAATCTCTCGGCACCCGACGAATATGGTTTCTATGCCAATGTGAACCCGCAGGTCGATCATCCACGCTGGAGTCAGGCACGCGAACGACGCATCGGCGGCAGTGTGTTCTCCGCGCGCATTCCCACGCAGATGTTCAACGGCTATGCGCAGGAACTCGGGCAGCTGTATCAGGGCATGAATCTGAAGCGTTATTTCTGATGTTGTCGCTGCGCACGGTACGCCGCTACATCAAGCCGCCGTTGTTCCTGCTGTGCTTGTTCCCCGCAGCGGGCGTCGTTGCGGGCGCGTTCGGTGCGTTCGATCTGGGCGCGAATCCCATCGAAGCGATCCAGGACACGCTAGGGATCTGGGGCTTGCGGCTGCTCGTGCTGACGCTGGCAATCACACCGTTGAAGGACTGGACGGGACAGACCTCGCTAATTGCTCTGCGGCGCATGCTGGGCCTGTTCGCGTTCTTCTATGTGCTCGCACACTTTCTGACGTGGTTGATCCTCGATCAGGGCATGTATTGGGACGGAATACTGAAGGACATCGCCAAGCGTCCCTTCATCACCATTGGCTTCGCAGCTTTGCTGCTGCTGATGCCGCTCGCCTTGACCTCGACGCGCGGCATGATGCGACGACTGGGTCGACGGTGGCAGCAACTGCACCGTGCCATCTATGCCATCGCGATTCTTGGCGTGTGGCACTACTGGTGGCAGGTCAAAGCCGATTTCCGCGAACCGCTGATCTATGCCGTGCTGGTCAGCGTGCTGCTCGGTTGGCGCGTGTACGCAGCACGCCGCCGTTCTCGATCCTTTGTGGCGCGGAAAGCGGTAGATGCAAGTAACGCGTGACGGACAATGGCGTGTGCGTCACATCGCCGTGCGCACGGACCACAGCTCGGGGAAGAAGCGCAGCTCCAACGCCTTGGTGAGATAAGAGACGCCGCCCGTGCCGCCGGTACCGCGCTTGTAGCCGATGATGCGCTCGACCGTCTTCATGTGGCTGAAGCGCCAGAGCTGGAACTTGTGATCCAGATCAACCAGCTTCTCGGCTAGCTCGTAGAGATCCCAGTTGTCGTCCACACTGTGATAAACCGCGAGCCATGCGGCAGTGACCTGCTTGCTCGGCTGATACGGCTGCGACCAATCGCGATCGAGGTAGTCGTTGGGGATCTCGAAGCCGCGACGGCTCAAGAGACGCAAGCTCTCGTCGTACACACTCGGTGTAACCAGGGCGCGCTTGAGAAGCGCATAGGACTGCGGATCACGGCGATAAACTTCGATCGTGTCGGCGTTCTTGTTACCGAGGATGAATTCCAGCGCGCGATATTGGTACGACTGAAATCCTGACGCGCGTCCCAGCTGGTTGCGGAATGCCGAGTATTCGGCCGGCGTCATCGTCGCGAGCACGTCCCACGCTTGCACGAGTTGCGCCTGGATGCGCGACACCCGTGAGAACATCTTGAAGGTCGGGCCCAGATCGTCGCGGCGGATGTGATCGACGGCGGCCGTCAATTCGTGCAGGCACAGCTTCATCCACAGCTCGGAGGTCTGGTGGATAATGATGAAAAGCATCTCATCGTGTTCATACGACGCGGGGTGCTGGGCGTTGAGGATTCGGTCCAGGTCCAGGTACTGACCGTAGCTCTGCGACTCGCCCAGATCCCAGTGCACCTGCTCGTCCGACAAGTCGACCTTGCTGCCCGGGGGTTTATCGCTGCTGGTCGACATGGGAAATCCTCACGCGAACATCCACGCCGGCACGTGCCGCCAACCGCGCAGCAACTCGCGATCGAGCTGGCGGAAGTTGGGCTCGTGGGTGGCGACGAGCGCCCAGTAGCGGGCGGAGTGATTCATATGGCGCGTGTGACAGAGCTCGTGAATGAGCAGGTAGCGGACGATGTCGGGCCGCAAGAACACCAAGCAGACGTTGAGGCTGATAGTTCCCGAAATCGAGCAACTGCCCCAGCGCGTACGTTGCCGGCGGATCTGCACGCGGCGATACGTGAACCCTGTTTCCGCGGCCACTTGCATCAGCTCGGCACCGAGCATCTCGCGCGCGAAGCTCATCAACCACTCGCGTAAGGCTTGCGTCACCAGCTTCTGATTGGAGACGTCTCCGGCCACACGCAACGTGCCGCGTGCATCCAACCCGACGCGTGGCGCGCCACTGCCGCGCGATTGATATTCGATGGGCACCGTTCTCCCAATCGCCGGCAGGGCCAGCTCGCTCGGCGGGGACAGGCTACTGGCGTCGGTCGTGGAGAGCTCACCGACACGATCCAGGATCCAACGTCGATGCGTGCCGACGAAGCGCTGCACGGTGATGGGCGAGGCGCCTTGCGGCACGACGACTTCGACTCGCCCTCCGGGATAAACGCGCACGGACAATCGCCGTGCCCGAGAGCTCACGCGCACTGACCAAGGCTCGCTCCGGTCAGAACTGAAGAGCTGAAGCTGACTTTGCATAGTGCAATGCGAACGCCGGCGCCGAATGAGGTGGCCGAAGCCTAGCTCAGCTCGGCGCAGGGCGGAAGCTCAGAGAGGGGCGACGCGGGCTACTTGCCGGCAGCGATTTGACTCAACAGCTCTCGCGCTGCGACGTAATCAGGAGCGAGCACCAACGCCTGCTCGATGCGGTCGCGCGCGGCGGCGCGGTCGCCTTGCTTCAGAAGCAACTGCGCCAGGAGCACGCAGGTCTCCGCCTGACCCCAATTGCCATGTTCTTCCGCATCGAGCGGTGCCTGCTCGAATGCGGCCGACGCGCGTTGCGCGTGTTCCAGCGCGCGGGATGGATCGCCTTCTTGCAGTGCGCACACGGCCTGAACGTAAAGCACCCGGGGATTGCGTGGTGCAAGTTCGAAGGCCTTGGCGACGTCGGTCTGATTACTGCACGCATGTTTGGGGGGGTGTGCATTCGATGCGCGAGCGCCTCCGCGCTCGACGGCACACAGACCGCGCACTGCTTTGGCCTCGGTCAACGCCGGACGCAGATGGACGGCTGCATCCAGGTGCTCCTCACAGCGGCTCAGGATCCGCATGTGTGCACTCGCAGGACCCGAGCGCAACAACTCCGCCAACCGCCAATAGCCCAGGCCCAGCTGATATTCGCGCCAGACCTGTTCCGCGTCAGGTACCGACATGCGCTCCACATCGCTCAGTCCCGCGCGCAACGCACGCTCATCGCGTGTGTAGTACGCGTACTCCATGCGAGCGCCGGCATCGTCGAGCTCAGCCGATTCGTCCGCACGCGCATGAACACACGCGAGCAGTAGCAACAGCCACGCGCAGGCATACCGCAACCCGCGGCTGCTAGACTCCCTGCAATGTGCAATGAATGTCACTGAGTCGGTCATAACGATCAGAACATAGCACGCACGCGTCCGCTGCCACGCATTCGGGCCGGCGCCTGCCCGCACTTCTGTGGAGTCCGTAGCATTGTCACCGCCCGAGCTCATCGATATTGGCGCCAACCTCGCCCATGACAGCTTCGACACCGACCGCTCCAACGTCATCGAGCGCGCACAGATCGTTGGCGTGAAGCATTTGCTCGTTACCGGCAGCTCAATCGCCAGCACACGCGCGGCCATTGAGCTGTCGCGGCAATGGCCGCAGACACTGCGCGCAACGGCAGGCATCCATCCACATCATGCGGCCGACCTGGATGCCGCCGCGCTCGACGAGCTGCGTCAGTTGCTCGCTCAACCCGAAGTGCTGGCAGGCGGCGAATG
>JBEVDW010000304.1:0-3880 GCA_040513115.1 Steroidobacteraceae bacterium
AACAGCGCCAGCGTCCACTTCGGCGCAAAGAACTCATTGCGCCGCTCATAGGCCCAATCGCTGCGAACGATGCGGTTCTCTGGCAGCAGCTCAGCGCTCATTGCGAATGTCGCGACGTTTACATCCGCGTTGAGCGGTGCAAAGCGATCGACGGTCGCGCTACGTGTCATCTGCGTACGCTTGAGCAACACGGGGCGCTGCAGGAATAGTGCGTTGCGCGGCAGGAAAACCTCGGACACCTGCGACTGTGTCTTGTCGATGCGCAAAGCAAACGGAAAGCGTTCATCGCTCGAAGGCAATTGCGTCTGTCCGCGTATCGGCGTGTCCAGGGGCTGTGGCCAGGCGAGTGTTACCGACTGGAATGGCATGAGCGTGACACCACGACAGGTGTCGACAGCGCCGCGTGGCGCCACCATTCGCGTTTCGATCCAAACGGAGCTCGGCCGCGTCGATAGGCCGATCGTTCCTCCGAGCTCCTGCGGTGTGAACATTTCCGCGACCATGCCGTCGCCGCCCACCATGATCTCTGTGTCGGGTCCCAGAGGCGCCAACAACAAACCCAGCTCGCTCAGATCGAGATTGACGAAGTGGCCGCGCTCGAGGTGTACGTCCACGCGCTCTTCGTATCTCACGTGATCGCGCTCGACGCTCACAAGATAAACGGCCTCGGAAGTCAGCCCTTCGCGATGATGCTGCTCGCGCGACTCTTGCGACTGTTGCTCCTGACGCGTCACAGCCGGCTCGGCGCGCGCCATTGCACTGGCGTCGTCACTCAGACGAAATGCCGCGAGATCAGCGCAACTCGATACTGCTCCGCCGACTACCGACGATGGAGCAATGACATACAGCGCACCGATGGCGACCAGCAGCGCTCCGTACCACGCCGGGCGCAACCATCGAGGATGTTTGTTGCACCAAGTGGGCGCCGCCAGCAGGAGTGCAGCGACCCATGCGATCGCGGAGACGAGGACGTTGAACATCGCGCCGGCGAGCAGCACGAGCACAAGGACTGCGAGCCCGATCAGACGGGTGCGCAACTGCACGTCTGGTAGCTTCAACTCACAGGCCCAGCGATTGCTGACCGGGTTGCGGCTCTCCGAGGCGAACGCCCTCGAGCTCGAGCATGTGGAGCTTCGTCGCTGAGCCGCCCGGCGCCGAAAAGCCTCCGATCTTGCCCCCTGCGGCGAGCACTCGGTGACAGGGAATGATCAACGGCACCGGATTGCGAGCCATCGCCTGGCCGACATCGCGCGCGGTTTCCGGCCCGTAGCCAAGTTCTTTCGCCAGCGCGCCATACGTCGTCGTGTGTCCCCATTCGATTCGCCGCGTCGCTGTATAGATGGAGCGGAAGAGCTCATCCGCCGAAGCGAGATCCACGCGGATGTTCGAGAAGTCGATGCACTCGCCTTCGAAGTACCTTTTCACCAAGGCAATGACGTCCATGATCTCAGCCGGAGGCTCCCCCGCTGCGCCGCTCGGCAACCGGCGCAGCAAACTGCGCTCGCTGGCTTCTGCCGTTGCTGTGGGCAACATGAAACGAGTGACGCCCACCTCGTTCCACGCGATGGCGCAGAAGCCGCTCGCAGTTGCGAAGACGAAGTAACGCTGTGTCATCTGCCCCATGGCTTGCATCCACTCCCGATCACACTCTCTTGCGGTCGGCTCGGCTGCAGGTGCTGCGCTTCACCGCAGCCACTCTTTTACCATGCTTGCACACGCTCACGCTTTCTCGCTCATGCAACCAGCGCGGCGCGCCGCAAGCAACTCGATGACCTCCGCATCCGCGGTTTGATCGAACGTCGCATAGAACTGACCCACGCTGCTGAAGTTCGCGGGTGTGTGCAGACACACGATCTCGTCGGCGTCGCTGGATAGCAGCGCCAAGGGCTCCGCCGGCGCAACCGGCACGCCCACGATCAGCCGCGCGGCGCCCACAGTGGCCAGACCTTGCAGCGCCACGCGCATCGTACTGCCCGTAGCGATTCCGTCGTCGACGACGATCACTGCGCGCCCCTGCAAGTGCACGGGTGGCTGTCCGTTGCAATAGAGCTCGCGACGGCGCTCGATCTCACGCAGTTGCCGCTCGCACTCCTGCGCCACGTAGGTCGGCGTCACGCTGAGCTCGGCGATGACGTCGGCGTTCAAGACGGTCCGCGGGGTCGCACCATCCATGACGGCGCCGATGGCAAGCTCTTCGTATCCCGGCGCACCCAGCTTGCGCACCATGAGCACATCGAGCGGTGCCTCGAGGGCCGCCGCAATCTCATAGCCAAGGGGAACGCCCCCGCGGGGCAGCGCCAGCACGACAGGCTGCGGCAGCACCATGCACTTGAAGCGTGCTGCGAGCTGTCGACCCGCATCGCGGCGATCCTTGAACACTGTTCCTGCTGCAAACATGGCGGACGTGCTCGGCGTGATAAGGCGCGAATGTCTGGCGCGTCGCGAAGTTCCAAGCTTGCTACACTGCCGCCGCACTCGCCACGTCGTCGAATCGGCTGTCCTCCACCCTCTCCGCGATGCACGTCGAACGCTGGAGCCAAGTCAAAGATATCTTCGCAGCCGCGCTCGAGCGCGAGCCGGCGCAGCGCGCGTCGTACGTGGAGCACGCGTGCGGCGGCGATGCCGAGCTGCGAGCAGAAGTGAATTCGCTCCTCGAAGCACACGACACCGCAGACGATTTCATCGCCGAGCCAGCGGCACAGCGCGCGGGGCTTGTCAGCGAGCGCCACGCGAAGGATTGGATCGGCCGGCGGCTGGGCTCCTATCGCATCGTCAGCGAAGCCGGGCGTGGCGGCATGAGCCAGGTGTTCAAGGCCGTCCGCGACGACCACCAATATGAACAACAGGTCGCGATCAAGCTGCTGAAGCCGGGACTGGATACCGAGTCGGTGCTGCGACGGTTCAAATCCGAGCGTCAGATCCTGGCGCGGTTGAGCCATCCGAACATCGCTCATCTGCTCGACGGCGGCGCGACCGAGGACGGTGAGCCGTATCTCGTGATGGAATACATCGAAGGACAGCCCATCGATGTCTATTGTGACGAGAAGCAGCTCGGTCTGAACAAGCGCCTCGATCTGTTCCGGACGTTGTGCTCGGCAGTGCACTACGTCCACCAGCATCTGATGGTGCACGGAGACTTGAAAGGCGGAAACGTGCTGGTGACCGACTCGGGCGTCGTGAAGCTGCTCGACTTCGGCATCGCAAAGCTGTTGCACCCCGTGCCGACGCCCGCACGAGACGAGCCGCGGGCGACCACGTTTCTCGCACTCACGCCCGAATATGCGAGCCCGGAGCAGGTGCGCGGCGAGCCGATCACGACCGCAAGCGACGTGTATTCGCTGGGCGTGCTGCTGTACCGGCTACTCGCAGGTGCCCTGCCCCACACTGCGAATGGAACCTCCACATGGCAGCTCGCGACTGAGATTTGCGAGTGCGACGCGGCGCTTCCCAGCGTCACTGCCGCACACGCCGGCGGCGCGTACACCGAGTTCGCGAAGCTTCTGCGCGGTGATCTCGACAATGTGATTCTCAAGGCATTGAAGAAAGGTCCCGCGGAGCGCTACGCATCCGCAGAGCAATTCGCCGAGGATTTGCGCCACTACCTGCGCGGCTTCCCCGTCGCAGCCCGGGCGGATACCACTGTGTACCGCATGCGCAAGTTCGTGCGACGGCATCGCTCTGCCGCGCTCGGTGTTTCCTTGTTCGTGGTCGCGCTCGTGGGCGGTGTGGTCGCCACGACCTGGCAAGCGCACGTGGCCAGCCTGCAGAGACTTCGCGCGGAGCGTCACTTCAATGAAGTGCGCGAGCTCAGCTCGGTGTACCTCGCCGATGTCTACGATGCGATCACCAAGCTCCCCGGCGGCACGACGGCGCGGAAGCT
>JBEVDW010000305.1:0-16949 GCA_040513115.1 Steroidobacteraceae bacterium
CTACAACGATGGCTTCTGGTACGCGGCCGACAACCGCTTCGAGCAGGACAGCTACGACTTGATCAACGCCTCGGTCAAATGGATTTCTCCCAATGAGGTCTACAGTGTTCAGGTCTGGGGCCGGAACCTAGCCGACACCTACTACTACAGTGGAGGCGTTCCCACCGGGTTCGGCGATCTGATCACGCCTGCCGCGCCGCGCACCTACGGCATCACGTTGGGCGCGAAGTTCTGACGTGCCAATCACAGCTGACATGGGAGACGGCATGACCACTCGGACAACACGATGAGCACCCAGACGCGTACTGCCTCATTACCGTCGTACGTCACTGCGCAAGAGAAACGCATCTTCGATGCGATCATCGAGGTCTTGCAGCATCAGGTGCTGCCGACTGTGAAGGACGATGCCGCCAAGACGGCGGCGGACCTCGTGGTCAGGCTGTTGGCCTACTTGCGGGAAGGAAGAACAGACGCGCCGTTGGCATTGTGCGTGGGCACCGGATTGCCCGAATCGCTCGCGCAGGACCTGCAGACACTGTCGGGCATTCCGCAGCCAGCAGACGAGCGCACCGTGGTCTGGGCCGAAAGCGCCCTGGCCACGGTGTTTGCGAAGCTGAATACGGCTGACGCGCACAGCCCCGCGGCGATGTTCACGCGTCAGCTGGCGCTACATGAGCGACAGGCACTGGATCAAGTGGATGAGATGACCAAGGGAGGCACTGCGGAAACGTATCAAGGTGGGCGCGCAGCGGCACGGGCTGAGAAACGCGGATCCAAGATGGACGCCAAGCTGGATCGAGGGAGTCTGGAACGCTTCTTGCGAACGACCGAAGAGTTCGGACCGGACGCATCGATATCCGAGTTCGGAGTCATTCCTGGCGGGTTCAACAAGCAGACTATCTTTTGCACGGTCGACTCTGCGACTACGTCGAAGAGACTCGTGATCCGCGCCGATCCATTTCCCAATCCAACAGGCTTCACGGTGGTCGACGAGTTCCCCATTCTCAGTCATGTCACGAGGATGGGACTGGTGCCCTGCCCGAAACCGATCATGCTGGTGAACGAAAAGGATCGGTTCACGGCACCGTTCATGATCGTGGAACGCATGGCCGGGATTCTCGCTGGAAACGAACTCGCCAAGGATCCAACAGCGGCGCAACGATTCAGCCGCGAGCTCGCGAGCGCACTGGCCTCGCTGCATGCTGCTCCCATCGAGGAGATCGTTCCGCAGGTTCCGTTGCAGCGGCTCACGACGCGGGACTACGTGAGAGCGGAGATCCAGCGATGGTACGACCGCTGGACACGGTGGAAGATGCGTCCCAGTCCGGCAATAGAGTCTGCGTATGCGTGGCTATTCGCGAACATTCCGCGATCCGAACGCGCGCCAGCATTCGTACACGGCGATGCCGGTTTCCACAACATCCTGGTCGAGAACGGTCGCCTCACCGCATTGCTCGATTGGGAGTTCAGTCATCTGGGCGATCCGATGGAGGACCTCATCTACTGTCAGCCGTTCGTGGAGCCGATCGGCCAGTGGGAGAATTTCCTTGCTGCTTACCGCGATGCCGGTGGCGTTGAGTTCGACGCGAGCTGTCTTAAGTTCTACGGCTTGTGGCCATCGGTGCGGAACGGTTCGGGATGTAATGCCTTGTTTCGAGCGTTCCTGGAATTTCCGGATCCAGATGTTCGTTTCGCTGTTGCCGGCACGACCTTCGTGCGCCGCTATGAGCTGGACATCCTCGAGCGCCTGAGCAGAGATGAGTGAGCTCAACCTGTCGCGCGATGGTGATCTCGATGAATAGCTTTCCTTCGGAGCGGCGACTGCTGTTGGGGCTGCAGTCGGCGATCAAGTCCTTTCAGGACCTATGCGCCTCTGCCGAAGGTGACAGTCTGGCGAACTCCGCGAATGCGGTGCTCAACGAGTTGGTGTCGCGTTTGGATCGCCAGTTCTATCTCGACTATTTGCGCAACGGGATCGCGATACTGCGCGCAGCCCCCGCAGAGCTGGTGAGAGCACTGCCCAGCGCCGATCAGCAGCTCATCGAGCACACCGTGCATCGCGTTCAAGACACACTCGGGGCGAGCGAACGCGTCAACTTCGAGACGATCAGCGAGCATATCGAAGAGCTCCGAGCCAGCCTCGCAGCGATTTGTTCCGGCGGCGGGCAACAGCTCGTGGTGGACGGACCGCTGGTGACGAACATCGTGGAATGGGAGGCGACGCTGTTTGCGCGGGCGATGACGTACAAGCAAGAGCAGCGAGCGGAACTTCCGAGCCTCACAGCAGAACGGTTGCAGCACTACTTACGCGAGCGCTTCCCAGAGAGCCCCGGCATGGAGGTGGAGGGTTTCAAGACACTGGTTGGCGGTTTTCAGAAGCTCACCATTCTGTTCGAGACCAATTTGGAGCTGTGCGGTTGTCGCTCCTTCGTCATCCGCGCAGAGCAGCCCGACCGATTTGCACTCCTAGAGCTGGGTGCGGTCGTGGATGAGTATGCCGTGCTGAAGTTGCTTGCGTTGATGGGTCTGCCCGTTGCCGAGCCGCTCTGGCTCGAGAGTGATCCTGCGAAACTCGGCCGCAGGTTCCTGGTGAGCAGGCGAGCGCAAGGCATCAACTACGGCGCTGCCGTCGGTGTCGAGAAGCGCATGACGGAAGACGTCGCGAAGGCGTTCGTCACGACGTTGGTACACATCCACCGGGCGCCGTTGAACAACTATCGGCGTGAGCTCTCGGCGACTCGGATGGGTCACTGGCTGGGCCATGCGAGCTCGTCCGCCAATACGCTCGCGATCGTGCATTACTGGAAAGACTTGCTGAACGTCCGGCCGCATGGGACATCGCCCACGCTCGAGCTGATCTTCAACTGGCTGATCCGCAACGTGCCAGAAGAGCCGAGCCCCCTATGCCTCCTGCACTGTGACTACGCTCCTCACAACGTTCTGATCCACGACAACAACGTGTCTGCGGTCGTGGATTGGGAGCTCGCGCGCGCGGGAGATCCCGCACAGGATCTCGCCTATTTCCTGCAATCGACAGAGGGGCACATCGATCGCGAGCAGGGGCTGCGATGGTACGAGGAAGCGGGAGGTCCGCCGATCAGCGAAGCCAGGCTGAGATACTTCGAGGTGTTCAGCATTCTTCAATGGTTGGTTGGCTGCGTATCGGCCAACTCGCTCTACGCCCGCGACGAGGACGCCAGAAACATCTGGGTCATCGCCACGAACTGGATGGAGTTTCCTTTGCGGCTGGCGTTGCCGCGGTTGCGAGCGGCAATGCGGGAGTAGCGGCCACCCAAACGGTGGCCGCCTGAGTCTCCGCACCGATCTCAGTCGCTATACGCCCGCTCACCGTGCTGCGACACATCCAACCCTTCCGTCTCGTGCTCCTCGCCGACTCGTAAACCCACCACTGCGTCGATGAGCTTCAGCAGCACAAAGGTCCATCCGCCGCACCACGCAACCGTCGCAGCGATGGCAAGCGCTTGCACGCCCAGCTGTCTTTCCATGGTCATGTTGGCGGCGAAGCCCGCGCCGCCGAGGCTTGCGTCTACGAACACCGCCGTGAGCAGCGTGCCCAGAATGCCGCCGACGCCGTGCACGGGAGAGACATCGAGAGAGTCGTCGATGGCGAGCGTGCGCTTCAGGAACTGGGTGGCGAAGAAGCACACGAGCCCGGCGCTGGTGCCGATCACGATTGCGCCCACCGGACCAACGAAACCAGACGCAGGTGTGATCGTGCCCAAGCCCGCCACCATGCCGGTGACGATGCCCAGCACGCTCGGCTTGCCATAGCGCCACCACTCCACGCACATCCACGCCAGCGCTCCAGTCGCCGCGCCCAGATGCGTCACCAGAATGGCCATCCCGGCCGATCCATTCGCAGCCAGCGCGCTGCCGCCGTTGAAACCAAACCAACCGACCCAGAGCATTCCCGAGCCGATCACCGTCAGCGGCATGTTATGCGGCGGCATGGCTACCGTGGGAAAGCCACGGCGACGGCCAAGCACGAGCGCGGTGACGAGCGCGGCCACACCGGCATTGATGTGCACGACGATACCGCCCGCGAAGTCGAGCACGCCGCGTTGGGCCAGCCAGCCGCCACCCCACACCCAGTGGCAGACGGGCACATAGACGACCAACAACCACAGCGCGCTGAACCACAGCACGGCGCTGAAGCGCATGCGCTCGGCGAAGCCGCCGATGATGAGTGCCGGCGTAATGATCGCGAAGGTCAGCTGAAACATCGCGAACACGGTTTCCGGCACCGTTCCGCTCACTGCGGCGCGATCGACGCCCGCGAAAAACCCCTTGGTGAACGATCCGACCAGTGCGTTCCAGCCGCCGCCATCGGTGAAAGCAAGTCCGTACGCGCCCGCGAGCCACAACACGGACACCACGCACGAGATCGCGAAGCACTGCATGAGCACCGAGAGCACGTTCTTCTCGCGGACCAGCCCGCCATAGAACGACGCGAGCCCGGGCAGGGTCATGAATAACACGAGCGCAGTGGCCGTCATCAGCCACGCAGTATCACCGGGTTGGGCAACGGCATCCTCGGCCGCGCAGATTCCAGGAAGCAGTACGCCGTAAACCAGTCCGTGCAGCCATCGGGCTGCTCCACTGCAGTGTCGCATCGATGTTCCCCCTGTCATGCATGGCGCCCGCGGTAATGCTTTTGGAAAAGCGGGCAGCGCTATTGTGGCCGCACTCTTGTGGTGCGTCGAGATGGTCGTGTGCGGCACACGGGTGGCGGCCGGTCGGAGTCGACGGACTGCGGGTCAGCGCGCCCTGACTAGGTGGCACACCACCCGCCATCAACTGGAAGGGCGACTCCGGTGGTGTAGCTCGACTCATCGCTCACCAGATAAAGACACGCATACGCCACTTCCATCGCAGAACCGGGACGCGTGATCGGCATCAGTGTCGCTGCCAACTCACGGTTCGCGAAGAGAGTTTCTGCCGCGCCATCGTTCATCGGTGTGTCGATGAAACCGGGAATGATGCAGTTCACTCGGATCCCGTCGCGGGCATATGCGACGGCCATCGACCTCGTCAGATGAGTGATGGCCGCTTTCGTCAGCGCATACGTGTGGTGTGTCGGAGCGCCGACAGCGCCATAGACGGAGGAGAAGTTGATGATCGAACCGTAGCGTTGCGTCTGCATTTGCTGCACGGCCAGGCGACACACGAACACCGTCGAATCCAGGTTCAAGCGGACGATCTCGTGATACTTGTCGATCGGTGTCGTGGCGATATCGTTCATCGAACCAGGGCTATCCTTTTCCCATGAGGTTCCGACGGCCGCGCTGTTGATGACGCCATCCAGTCGCGGATGGGTCTGGAGAACTGTGTCGAAGAGCCGCTGAACATTGTCAGCGTGCTGCAGGTCTGTGGCGAAACACGCCGCCGCACCACCTTTCGATTCGATGACCTTCTTGACCGCCTGCAGCTTCGACTCCGTGCGCCCGACCAGAATGACAGTCGCGCCCTCGACCGCGAGCAACTCTGCCGCTGCCGCACCGATACCGCTGCCAGCGCCGGTGATCAGAATTGTTTTTCCCGGAACACGCATGGAGAGATCTCACTTCAGGAAGGCTGCCGCTCGGTTTGCTGCGCGGCACCTGGTGCAAGGCCGCCGCAGATATCGAACGCATCATACCGTCTCGAAGAGGACATCCCGCTCTGCACGTGCGCTCGGACGGCCGCGGATTGGATGTTTTCGATCGTTCTTCCAGACAATCCTCTGGAGCGGCTTGCCGCATTTCGTATTCTTCGCATCACCAACTGCGTCCAGGAGCGAGCGAGTGTTTACAAGAGCAAGAACGACGCGTGCGATCACTGTCGCAATACTGGGTATCGCTGCGGCTGCCGCAGCAGCTTCGGCCGGAGCTTCCGATGAGGCCGACAAGGACAAGGCTGCAATCACCGCGGCCGAAGAACGTATGTGCGGCATGACGAACATGTCTCAGCGCATCGAAGATACGATCGGCTTCTACGACAAAGACGTCATTCAGTTCGACATCATGCCCGAGGTATTTCAGGGCCAGGATGCGGTGCGCAAGAGCCTGGCTGCGCAGTACGGCAACGTGAAGAACCTGAAATGTCAGATGCATCATCTGCAGGTCGGAGTCGACGGTAACCTCGGATATGCATTCAGCGTCCAGTCTTTTCAGGCCGAGGGCGTGCGAGGCGGGCCGTATGCCAACGCGAAGCTGCATGACGACGTGCAAGCCAGAGAGGACAGCGTGACCGTCAAGATGACATGGCGTCAGACCGACATCTGGAAAAAGAAGGATGGCAAATGGACGATGATCCACCAGCACTCCTCTTTTCCGGTCGATACGAAAACCGGCAAAGCGGTGTTTTCGCCGGAAGGGTGAACCGGCGTTCAGCGGCTCTGCCAGCTCGATCAGCCCGGTCTGCGCGGAAGCACCTTCAGCTCAGCCATCGTTCGCTCCAGCGCATCGAGTGCTTTTCCCTGCAGGGCCGCGCTCAGCATCAAGCCCGGTCCGTTCACGAGCGCACGCTGGAAGTTGCGCTCATCGTATGGATGAGTAATCCACTCGCAAAGACTCGAGTTCGCGACCAATGAGAGCTGATGCGCCAGGCTGACGCGATCGACTCCACTCCGTATCTCCCCCTTCGCGTGAAGCAGCTGCAGATCCGGAAGAATCTGCTGTGCGCCGAACACATACACTCGACGACGGTGCTCCCATGTCTGGTTGGTCACCCAGGCCGCGCCAACGACGTACTTCGAATACTCAAAGGCAGCGGCCCAGAACATGCCAAAGGCGCAATAAGTCGGGTTCCACGCGTTCACCCGCGCCGATTCACGGGCTGCCTCCGCCACATGACAGCCCCACTCTTCCACCGCGCCCAGCAGCAACTCATTACGATTCCCGATCAGGTTGTAGATGGTCTGAATCGCAACGCCGGCCACTGCCGCGACCTCCTGTATCTGCACGTTCTGCGGAGCACTCTGTGTGATGAGTCGACGCGTCTCCGCAAAGATCTGTGCGCGCCGCAATCGCTGGCTCGCCGAACGCTCGTGCGGACGCTTTCGAACACCCACAGCGCCGGACCAGACCTGACAAGGATCAGGAATGAGCTTCAACAGCACGGCATCCGGGCTAAGCACGGTTGTCGCTCCTCTGGCGGGACAGCAGCAAACAGGTGGCGCGCACTTTGAAAAGGAATATTGCATTGATCTCGGCCCGTCGGCCATCCGCGGTCGCGCTACCTCCGGCAGTCGATCTCATCGGCAAGACCCGTGGCGAAATCGTCAACCCGAAGTGTGCTGCGATGCTCATGCTCGCGCGCCAGTTGCCGAGCATCTTCGCATCAGCGACTGCTCACGTCAGGAACACTGCTTCAAAGAGGGCGTTGTAGAGAGCCAACCCTTCCCGGTGATGCTCTCAGGTGATGAATGGCTATTCGGAAATCGCGTTCGCCGGTCCGCCCCGCTGCGTCCAAGAAAACTCCTCTCAGTAAGAAACCGCCTTCGCAGAACACTCGACCCAGCGTCGCAAACGCGCCGAGTCGCGGTAATGCCGTGAAGTCTTCCTCGCGTGCAACGGTGAGTGGTCCCTCATCCAAGCCAGCAGCAGCGCGCGCGAAGGCCAACGATGCGTTGGCAGCGAAGATGGCGGGCACAGCCGAGTTGGCAGCGAGCTTTCCTTACAACCGCGCCAAAGCCGGCGAACATTCGCGCAAGGGCGCGCCCGAGACGCCGGTGGGTCAGACAGCCGATCCAGTCGATTCGTCCGTCGTTGCGAGCACACTCACCGAGCGCAATTCCACGCCGAAAGCGGGGACCCAGGCGAAGCCGGGTTTCAATCCCACGGTCGGTGCGCTCGATCGCGTGCGCGTGGATTCGGGAGGCCAGCGTCTCACGACCAATCAGGGCGTACCGGTCGCGGACAACCAGAACTCTCTCAAGGCGGGACTGCGCGGGCCAGCGCTGCTCGAAGACTTCATCCTGCGCGAGAAGATCACGCACTTCGATCACGAGCGGATTCCCGAACGTGTGGTTCATGCGCGCGGCTCGGGCGCTCACGGCTACTTCGAGTGTTATGAGCCGCTGGCGCAGTACACGCGCGCCTCGTTGTTCGCAGAGGCAGGCAAGCGCACGCCTGTGTTCGTACGCTTCTCAACCGTTGCCGGCGAGCGCGGATCCGCGGACACGGTGCGCGACGTGCGCGGCTTTGCGGTCAAGTTCTACACGGACGAAGGCAACTGGGATCTGGTGGGCAACAACATTCCCGTGTTCTTTATTCAGGATGCGATGAAGTTTCCCGACGTGATCCATGCCGTGAAACCGGAGCCTCACTTCGCCATGCCGCAAGCGTCCAGCGCGCATGACACGTTCTGGGACTTCGTATCGCTGATGCCCGAGTCCATCCATATGCAGCTGTGGGTCATGTCGGACCGCGCCGTGCCGCGCAGTTATCGGATGATGCAAGGATTCGGCGTGCACACGTTCCGCTTCGTGAATGCAGCCGGCGAGTCGGTATTCGTCAAGTTTCATTGGACGCCCGTTGCCGGCACGCATTCACTCGATTGGGATGAAGCGGTGAAGATCTCAGGCGCCGACCCGGATTTTCATCGCCGGGATCTGTGGGAAGCGATCGAGGCAGGCGCCTATCCGGAGTATGAGCTGGGCGTGCAGATCTTCACGGAAGCGCAAGCCGAGGAATTCAGCTTCGATGTGCTGGATGCCACGAAGATCGTGCCCGAGGAGCTGGTGGCCATCAAACCGATCGGCCGCATGGTGCTGGACCGCAATCCTGACAACTTCTTCGCCGAGACCGAGCAGGTCGCGTTCTGTACCGCACACATCGTGCCGGGACTCGATTTCAGCAACGACCCGTTGCTCGCCGGACGTATTCATTCCTATATAGACACGCAGATCTCGCGTCTCGGCGGACCCAACTTTCATGAGATCCCGATCAACGCCTCTGTCGCGCAGGTACACAACAACCAGCGCGACGGCATGCATCGGCAAGCAATTCACCGTGGTCGCGTTGCTTACGAACCGAACTCGCTCGGTGGCGGCTGCCCATTCCAGGCCGGCATGCAGAACGGCTTCGTGTCGTTTCCGGCACCAGTGCAGGAAGACAAGGTGCGCGGCAAGCCGGAGAGATTTGCCGACCATTACACCCAGGCCACGCTGTTCTGGAGCAGCCAGACGCCGATCGAGAAGGCGCACATCATCCGCGCGTTCCGCTTCGAGTTGACGCGCGTGCAGACGCCGGCCATTCGCGAGCGCGTTGTATCGATGCTGCGCAATGTGGCGGATGAGCTGGCGCAGTCAGTCGCCGATGGTCTCGGCATCGAGTTGCCGGAGCCGATGCCGAAGGTGCTCGCCAAGACGCCGAAGCCGGAGGTCAAAGCCTCCGGTGCCCTATCGCTGTTGGCTCGCCCCGGTGATGGCAGCGTCAAGACACGCCGCGTTGCGCTGCTCGTCGCGGATGGGGTCGATAGTGCATCGCTCGTCGCCTTGCACACGACGCTGTCCGGTGTGGGCGCGGTCCCACGCTTCGTCGGCCCGCGTCTGGGCAAAGTGAAAGCCGCGAACGGTGAGTTGCTCGATGTCGAGGTGACGATGGAAGCGGCGCCGGCGGTGCTCTTCGATGCACTTGTCCTCCCGGATGGCGATGCGGCCGTGGAAGCCTTGGGCGCAGAAGGACACGCCCTCGAGTTCATCAAAGATCAGTATCGGCATTGCAAGCCGATTCTCGTGCTCGGCGCGAGTGACGAGTTGCTGACAAAGGCGGGCGTGCCGATGCAGCTTCCGTCAGGAGCCAAAGATCCTGGCTTGCTGCAGTTTGCCGCCGAGAACGTGGCCCGAGCTGCCAGCGCATTCATGGCCGCTATCGGAAAACATCGAAGCTTCGAACGACACAGCGACCCGCCGCTCGTCTGAGCATCGAACAGGGATTCCTGAGGTCATGCGGAATCGACTACGCCGCGAGTTGTTCCGGCGCCGTCTCGCGTGCGACGCTCTTCATCGCACTTGTTGACGCCGATACCCCACGCCCTCATGCCCCTCGATACTGAAGAACCCGATGGTCTGCAGCAGGTGCTGGGCCTGATCGTCCATCGACTTGCTGGCGGCTGTTGCCTCTTCCACCAGCGCGGCGTTGCGTTGCGTGACTTCGTCGATCGGGCGCTGAAATCCGCTGGACCTTGGTCGTTCCAGGCCGCCGTTCTCGATGGTGTTCCTGGAGATCCGGACGATTCGGACCGCAACACGATCAAGCTGTCGAGCGATGAAGGTGCCCTGCTCATCGGTCAGGCGAGCTATCGCGTCGACATGGGAGTGCGCGTAAATGCAGGCTATTGGCGTTACACAGCGGAGTTCGACG
Source organism: Steroidobacteraceae bacterium (assembly GCA_040513115.1). GTDB lineage: Bacteria > Pseudomonadota > Gammaproteobacteria > Steroidobacterales > Steroidobacteraceae > DATELY01. Next base: position 10,368 of record JBEVDW010000305.1, read on the forward strand.
ATGTCGCCAGCATGGATGCAACTGGCGAGCCTCGCATTCGAGACGACAATGCAGGTGCCTACGTCAGCATCGAAAGCCCGATGCTGTTCACACGAGGCCAGGATCGCGGCATCAATCTATTCGCACGCTTTGGCGCGGCCGAATCGCGCATCAATCCCATCGCCCGCTACATCGGTGGCGGAGCCGTGTACACGGGCTTGTTCTCCCCGCGCGATCAAGCGGGTATCGCACTGGCCATCGCAGAGCTCGGCATGCCCTTCCGCCGCGCTGAGGCAAGCTCTGGAGTGGCGACCGATGCGCGCGAGTACAACTACGAGCTGACGTATCGACTCGAGGTCACGGACTGGCTCGCGCTGCAATCGGATGTGCAGTACATCGAGAACCCGGGCATGGACCCCGCGTTGCCCGCGGGGTGGACACTGGACTGCGCGTCGAGGTGACTTCCATCTGGGCTAAGACGGCGCAGGTCTGCAGGGAAACAACGCACAAGCGCAGAAAGCCCACCGCTCACATCATCTAGGGTCCGGAGCCTAACTATCGCACCTGCCTGAGTTTCACGCCCCAGCTCCGTTCACGACAATGCGTCCAATCCCTTCTAAAGGACATTGTCGTGGCCACCGAAACTCTGAGCAGCGTCGTACGAGATGCGATCGAAAACGATTGGGTCGTGCGCAAGAATTTACTGGATGCGTGTCGGCTGGGGAGCGGTCGCGCACTCCATCGCGTCAGCAAGGGCGTGAAGTTCCTCGCAGGACCGCGCGCACTCAATCTCAAAGGTACGTCCAAGGTATATGCCCTGATGGCGAGCCACGGTGTCGCCTACGGAGGCACACAGGCTGTGAACTTCATCTGCGATAAAGCGGATGAAACGATCGCTCGTGTATACGACGGTGCCTCCGACGTCGTGATCGAGGCTTCGACCCGAGCCGACGACGTGAAGAACGAGTACGCCGCACAGAGCATGCAAGTCATCAGTCGGCTGCTACTGCCCGCCGCGCAACTCGCTCGCACGATGAGCGAACGCATGGCGGAAGGCGCCACGCAACTGGCAGACCGGGTGGAGAGACCCACTGTTCGCAAGGCGGCCAAGCGACGATCCTGGTAGGAAGCACTCAATGGCGCGGCGCATCGTCCTGACTTCTGTCTTCCAGAGCGCTCAGGCAACGACGTGGAGAGACCATCTCGACCAGCTGTCTGCCATGGTCGAAGGTGCCCGTCCCGCCACGGAGCAGAACGCCTGGTTCGCGCCCACAGCAGCTGAAGCTGCGTACCGCGTGCTCGATCAGTATCGTTCGGCGGGCACTCCCGGATTCGATGCGGAAGTGCCCACCGAGATTCGGGACAAGTATCTGTCGGTTGCCTGCCTCAAAGAGGCTTGAGCATGAACGCCGCACTGGCCGGACACAGTGCGCTGAACGCGGAGGATGAGCGGATGAACGCGGGAGCCTGCTCGCGGTCTACGCGCACATAGCCACGCGCTGCGAATACCCGCTCCGCGGTCGTGGTGAGCAAGTACAACGAACACACGCCGCGGCTGCGTGCACGCAAGGGAAAGTCGTAGAATCATTCAGGCGCGATCGGAACATTCACGACGTATCCTCAGCAGTTGAAAACGCTGTGCCCCACCGTTCCAGAGGCGACCCCTGCCAGACCCACGCCGCATGCACCCACTACCCACACGCACCTCCAACGCGCTCGAAATCCTGATCGCCGACGACGATGAGTCGACGAGCGAGCGGCTCGAGGCATTGCTTGCGGCGCAAGGCTTGCAGGCATTGAGCGTGAGCTCTCTCGAGCTGGCGAGAGAGGCCATGCGGGCCGTCCACTTTCCTGTGGTCATCCTGGATCGCAACCTGGGCGATGGCGACGGCGCGGATCTGTGCCGGGAGTATCGAGCCAGGCAGACGGATCGCCGCGTGCGCATCCTCATGCTGTCGAGCCAGGACTCGGCCGAGGAAGTGCAGTTCGCGCTCGAAGCGGGAGCCGACGAGTTCGTCAGCAAGCAAAGCGGCGATGCCGCCATCGTCGAGCGCATCTGTCGCCTGCATGCGATCGCCTGTCAGCGCCTGTCACCGGACGTATCGACGGATGCAGAAGCCGCGCGGCTGAGAGCACTGGCCGAATGCGCGATTCTCGACACGGGAGCCGAAACGGCCTTCGAAGACATCACGCTGATCGCCTCGACGTTGTTCAAAACGCCGATTGCAGCCATCTCCCTGATCGATGCCAACCGGCAGTGGTTCAAGGCCAAGGTCGGAATCGAGGTCGAGGAGACGCCACTCGAAGATGCGTTCTGCGTGCATGTGATCCAGCACCCGAAGGACGTGCTGGTCGTGGCGGATGCGCGGCTGGACGCTCGCTTCGCCGACAACCCTATGGTGACCACAGCACCCCAGATACGCTTCTATGCCGGTGCCCCGATCGTGACCTCGGACGGCTTCGCACTGGGAACCGTGTGCGTGATCGATACGCAACCTCGCGAGCTCACGAACGATGAGCGGCTGGCACTGCAGGCATTGGCCAGACAGGTCGTGACTTTGCTCGAGCAGCGCCGCGCGAGTAAGGAGTTCGAGCATTCAATCAACGTCCAGCGCACCACCGAAGCGGAGCTCCGCCGGCGCGAGGCGCTGCTACGCGATGCGTATGAAAACGCCCGCGACGAGCTGTGTACTTCCGTCGCCACCCTGCGCGATTCTCTGGCAAGTCTATCGAGCCGCGTTGGCGCTGAGCTGTCGCCGGAAGCGAAAGCGTTGTTCGACCTCAGTGTGAACAGCGCTGATCACCTGCAACGCCTGATCGATGACATGCCCGGCTAAGACGGCTGGCTCCCCGCCCTCGAGTGGGCCTATTCTTGCGCACCGGCTATGGCAGCCGACGCTGGAAACCAAGGGGGCTCGTATGAAACAGGTGGGTGCAAGTGTTCTCATGCTGCTGGCCGCGCTGCCGGCATTCGCGGCACTGAAGCAGGGCGATACGGCGCCGCAGTTCAAGACGCAGGCGTCCTTGGCTGGAAAGGAGTTCACGTTTTCGCTTGCGGATGCACTGAAGAAAGGCCCGGTGGTCGTCTATTTCTATCCGTCCGCGTACACGCAGGGCTGCAACGTGCAGGCGCACGAGTTCGCCGTGAACTACGACAAGTTCAAAGCGGCGGGCGCAAGTGTCGTGGGCGTCTCGCTCGACAACATCGCTCGACTCAACGAGTTTTCCGCAGATCCTGAGTACTGCGCGGGCAAGTTGCCGGTCGCATCCGACGAAAAGGGCGCGATCGCCAAGTCCTACGATCTGAAGATCATCTCTGAATTCAACGGGCAATCGCTGCTGTCGATGAAGGACAGCCGTGGCCAGGAGATCGGTCACGCCGCCGCCGAGCGCACGACTTTCGTCGTGACACCCGATGGCAAGGTTGCCCACACGATCGGCGGACTTGCTCCGAAGGACAACGTCATGAAGGCGCTGGAAGCCGTTCAGCAGCTGTCACAGAAAAAGACCTGAGGACCGTGCGATGGTCATGACGCTGCGCCCCGCCCGCCCGTCCGATGCCGAGACCTGCGGGCGTATCTGTTTCGAAGCCTTCAGGACCATCGCCCAGCAGCACAATTTCCCGCCCGATTTTCCCAACTCCGACATGGCGGTCGGACTGCTGACATTCTTGATCTCCGACCCGGGCATCTACTCCACAGTCGCAGAACTGAATGGTCGCGTCGTCGGCAGCAACTTCCTGTGGGAGAACTGCGTCATCGCGGGTGTCGGTCCGATCACGGTCGATCCGTCCATGCAGAACTCGGCGGTGGGCCGCAGTTTGATGAACGATGTGCTCGCACGGGCGGCCGAGCAGCGCTTTCCCGGCGTGCGGCTGGTGCAGTCGGCGTATCACGGCCGTTCACTATCGCTCTATACGAAGCTGGGATTCGACGCGCGCGAGCCCCTCTCCGCCATGCAGGGCGAACCGATCGGACGTGATATTCCCGGTTATCCCGTTCGGCAAGCGCTCGCGTCGGATCTCGACGAGTGCAACTCATTGTGCCGGCGAGTCCACGGCATCGATCGCGGCCAGGAGCTGCTCGCCGCCATTCAGCAGGGTACGTCGATGGTGGTCGAGCGGAATGGACGCATCACCGGATACGCCACGCTGATCGGATTCTTCGGTCACGCCGTGGGCGAGTCCAACGAGGACATGAAAGCGCTGATCGCGGCAGCACCTTCATTCGCAGGACCGGGATTCCTGCTGCCCACGCGTAACGCGGAACTGATGCGCTGGTGTTTGAATGAGGGCTTGCGCATCGTTCAGCCGCTGACGCTCATGAGCACGGGCCTGTACAACGAGCCGGCCGGTGCGTTTTTGCCGTCGATTCTGTTCTAGCCCACGCTAGCGCCAGCGGCTGTAATCCGGCCTGCGCTTCTCGAAGAACGACGCCGCACCTTCCTGCTGCTCACCGGAGCGGAAGAAGTCCGGCTTCACCTTGGCGATGACCTCGTTCAACGTGAGATTGAAATAGGGTTCCATCGCCACGCGGAATGAGGCTTTCAATGCCGCCATCGCCGTGGGGCTCATCATCAAGAGCTCGTCGCACCACGCACGGACCGTTGCATCGAGTTGCTCCCGTGGGACAACGGCGTTGATGAGACCCCATTCGAGCGCCTGCTGTGCCGTGTGCTTGCGGCAGAAGAATTCCATCTCCCGCGCCCGCTTGTGGCCGATGATCGCGGCGAGATGAGTCGCGGTGTATCCGGCGGGAATCGCAGCGACGCGCGTGCCGTTCTGCCCAAATGTCGACACGTCCGATGCGATCGTGAAGTCGCAGAAGTAGGCCATGTGATTGCCGGCGCCGATCGCGTAGCCGTCCACGCGCGCGATGATCGGCTTCGCGTGCTCGACGAGCTTGCGACCGAGGTCATAGCGCGTGTTCTCGAGTCCGCCTTCGGCTTCCCATGCGAGATCGCCGCCCACGCTGAAGGCTCGATTGCCCACGCCCGTGAGAACAATCACGCCGACGTCACGATCGCGCCCCGCGACGCTCAGCGCATCTTCGATCTCGGCAATCGAGTGCCCGGTGATCGCATTGAGCCGTTGCGGTCGGTTGATCGCGATCGTCGCGACACCGTCGTCCGTGGAATACAAGATGTCGCGGTATGTCATCGCAGTCCAGGATTGACGTTGCGCTGGCGCACGTTGCCGGGCCGCAGTTTGCCGTATGCCGCCAGCATTCCAGCAAGCTCGCGCGGACTGCTGCCGTGTAGCAGCACGCCGTCAGCACCCGCTTCGAGTCGCGCGATGACTGCACGGGCACCCTGCTCGCCTGTGCCGATCGCGTTGCCCTCTTCAATCCAGGCGCGTGGATAGAGATCTCGCATCCGGCGCAGGTCATCGAGATCGCGTGTCGTGCTCTCATCGCCCATCGTCCCTTTGGCATTGCCTTTTTTGTCGAGCTCCGCGAGCGCCGCTCGCAGGCGTACGGCTTCCTGCTTGTCCCACTGGTTGGCCTCGCAAATGCCGTTGATCAGGGCGGGGAACACGATATAGGTGTTCATGCGTCGCACCACGTAGCGCAGCATCGCTTCCTCCGGCACATCCAAGGCGCTGACCAATATCGTCCAGATGCGCACCGACGCCGGATCGCGTCCGGCCTCCTCCGCGCCTTGACGTACGAGTGCCGCCGAGCGCGCCACCGCATCGACAGTCCACAGCGAGTTGAACAACACACCATCGCAGACGCGCCCGGCCCACTTCAGCGTCTTCTCGCCCATCGCACCCATGAAGACAGGAGGGACCACCGGCAAGTCCACGCCGAGCCGCAGACCCGCGAAGCGTCCGACGGGACCTTCGTAATTCACCGCCTCACCGCGCCAGAGGCTGCGCAGGATGGTGATGTAGTCCTCCATGATCTTGAAGTTCGACTTCGGTATGCCGGCAGCGACGGCAAAGCTGTCCGTGCCTCGGCCCACACCCAAAGCGAACCTGTCGCCAGTGAGCTTCGCCATGGTTGCGGCGTAACCGGCCGTTACGATGGGATTGCGCAGCGGCATGTTCTGGATGAGACCTGCTGCGATGCCCATCGAGGGCGCGAGCACCGACGCGACACCTGAAAGCACATCCGCATTCTTCGCGCTGAAGCGCTCCGAGATCCAGACCGATCCGAAACCCAAGCGCTCCGCGTCCTGAATTTCCTGCAGCGCATCGCGCGGCTGCGAGATGTGACCAGGCAATGTGTAGCAGCCGAGCTCGGGATAGCGGGTGGTCATGGCGTGGGTCTCACTCGTGGGGTCGAGTGGATTGTGCGCTATTTCCAGGGTCTCTCGCGCCTCCGTTCATGCTGAGCCCTGAGCTGCGTCGAGGGGTCGCAGCACTCTGATGTTGAAGGGCCCTTTGACGAGCTCAGGGCAAACGGAGAAGGTGAAAATCCCTCGCGAGTCTCATCCGCCGCCCCCGTTGGTCGCTCGGCGCGACATGAACACATCTCCCAACGCTGACACGACCAGCACAAACAGCAGCGTGAGCGTCCATTGCGGGGGAAAGAACGCATCGCGCCTCTCATAGACCCAGTCGCTGCGAACGAGACGATTCTCTGGCAGCAACTCGGCGCT
>JBEVDW010000306.1:0-8111 GCA_040513115.1 Steroidobacteraceae bacterium
CACGCGCCCCCCGTCGAGATTTGCTGGCGGCGCCGGTACAGGAGGCGAATATGATCCGGCGGGCAACAGTTCTGCAGTTCGTATGGTATTGTCAGGAAGAGACAGCGACTTCAAATTCTCACACTGCGTCGCCGCCAGCACACCCGCCAGAACGATCGAGGTAATCATGCAACCTCCTCGCGCGACTCTCAGAAGGAATCAGAAGATAGCCCGCCGTCGGTGAGCAGCCGCCGACCGCGCTGACCTCGTTGGTCTATTTGAAACGGCGCCCGTGCTTGATCACGATCCTGGGTTCGCGCAGAACGTCGATGTGCCGCAGCGGGTCGCCTCGCACGGCAACCACGTCCGCGACCTTACCCTCGGCAATCGACCCTGACTCGCGGTCGGCGCCCATCGCGCGCGCAGCGTCGAGCGTCATTCCGCGGATGACCGTCATCGGGTCCATGCCGAGCTCGCGGACCCAAAGATCCGCTTCCATCCACGTCGCCTGCCCCGTGACCTCACCCCAGCTCCCAACGTCCGTCCCGAACACGATCTGCACCCCCAGGTCGCGGATCTGCGCAATCTTCCGTTTGACGATCGCGTTGATCTCCTCCTGGCTCTGCGCCGCGCCTCCCCGGCGTGTGGCAGCCGGAGTCCTGGCGGCAATGGCCTTGCGCACATCGTCGATGATTGGCTGTGGCAATCCGATGAAATTCGCCGGATCGTCCAGAAACTCCGGATTCGTTGCGAGGTACGCGGCGTTCAACTGACCGTTGCCGCCGGCAGTGACGGTCCAGTACAACGGCGGGCCGTTCCTGACGCGATCGCGGATCAGCGCAACGATATCAGGAGGGTATTCTGGAGTCTGTGTACGAACGTGCTGGAAATCGTCGATGCCGGCAATCAGCCCCTGTCGAATCTCCCCCTCGCTGAACGCGTGGGAGGCCACTTTGCGGCCACGGCGGTGCGCCTCGATGACGATCGCCTTCATTTCGTCCGGAGCCAGGCTTTCTGCGTTGATGACCTTAATCCAGTCAACGCCGGCATCGATCAATTGGCTCGTCTTTACCTTCGCATCGGCCGCGCCGGAGACATTCCACGTCTGAACAGCGTTCGGGTTCGCTCCTTTCGTGAGCGCCGGACCGGCAATGTACAACGTTGGCCCGGGGATTTCTCCGCTGGCGATGCGCTCCTTGACGGCAAGGATTGGCTGCAGCGGCGCCGCGAGATCGCGAACGGTCGTCACGCCTGCCATCAGCATCTGCTCGGCCGACGCGGGCATGATGACCCGCTCGAACTGGGTCGTGTAGGTATCGAACCAATGACGCGGATCCGGATGGCCCGCGTACATCAGATGCACGTGCAGGTCCCATAAGCCAGGAAGAACGGTGAGTCCTTCCGTGGACACGGCCTCGTAACCGTTCGGCACCGGCAGCGAAACGATTGTTCCGACTCTCTCGATGCGCTCGCCACGGATCAAGACGACACTGTCACGAAGCGGTGCGCTGCCTGTGCCGTCGATCAGCGTGCCGCCAACCAATGCGAGTGGCGTGCTTTGTGAGGAACCTCCGGCAACACGCTGTTGAGCCAGCGCCGCTGTCACGGCAAGGCTAGCGATGACAAAGGCGGCAGAACAGCGCGCGCATCTCATGATGAGCATCCGTTTGATGGCGCCGATCAATTCGAAACGGGCGGCAGCGGCCGGTTGTACTGAATCGGGCAGCCTGGCTGAAAGAACTGGGCCTCGGCGGCACGACGGCAGAACGCCTGCGTGTTGCGGACCTGTCTCTCGATGGCCGAGACCACCTCTGACAGCGGGAACGGCTTCTGCGCGTGCACGGCTAGGTTGGTGTCGACCTTGATCTTGCGGTACTCGATGTTGTTCATCAGGCTGTCGCCCCACCAGTTGAAGTCCCACCCCTGGGTCGTGAGGTCGGCTTCAACGAGCAGATTCGACGCCGGGACGTGAACGATCACGCCGTCGGCCATGTGGTAATTGCCGACGATGTGGTAGATGTCGATGTCGTTCGTTGCGTCCTTCAGCTTGAGGTGATCGTCGACCGGCATGAACTTCAACGGCTTGGGGCTCCGTCCCAGGGCGTCCGGGAACATTCTGGCGGGACGCGCCACCATTTCGCGGAAGATGCCCTCGTTTCCTCGACGAGAGATGACGGTTAACCCCTCAGCGACCGCCGCACGAAGTCCGACGCTGTGATCGAAGTGGTGGTGTGTCTGGATCACTTGCGTGACGCGTTTGCCGGGCACGAGTGCGTTGATCACGTTTAGGATGGCCTGCAGTGCGGCGTCTGTACGGTTGGCCTCGACCATGGTGAGGTGGTCGTCGAACTCGAAGAACGTGTTGCCATTCATGAACCACACGTGGTCGGCGACTTTCATCGGCGTCAGGTTGGCGTTGCTTCCGGCGGGCGAACCCTGGGGCGACCCTGCTGAGCGCACTGATGCCGGCGCGCTCAGGTCGTCAATCGTGGCATCGACGATGTTGCGATCGACATAGAGTTTGCTCTGCACGACGTTGCGGAAGTCGATCGTGGTGGCGAAACCGGTCGGGAGTTGCATGCCCTTCTCCGGCCCGTAGCCGGCGAATGCGGTTCGATACGTCACGTCACCAAGGTTCGCGTTCGGGCCGACGTAGCTGACCCACGCGGGGAGATTCGATGTGCCATTCACAGCCAGCGTCAGCATGTCACCCTGGCGCACGGTGATGTCGACCAGTTGCAGCTCGCCCTGTTTCCGGAGGTTCGACAGCTTGCTCGCCGGATCGAGCGCGGCCCGTACGATCGTGAGTGGATGGGCGAGCAGCTCCACGCGACGCTGGCGCGCGGCCGCGGGCCCCGCGGGCTGCGGCTGCTGCGTTCCTGCCTGAGGAGCCGCCAGAAATCCTCCGCCGATGTTGTAAGCGATATCGCCGTCCAGTGTCTCGTTGGTCCGATTGAGCCCGAGCTGCCCGGCAGTCGATGCGAACACGAAATCCATCTTCACGCGCTGCTGCACACGGGTACGCCAGTGCTCGAGATCAATCGTGCGTGCGTATTCCAGTACTTTCTGCCACTTCTGCGGAGCGGCTGGATCGCCGGTGACGTTCCCGCCGCCGTTGAAATACGCCAGCTCCCCGTAACCGATGATCTGCAGCGTTTTCACTGCCATGATGCGGTCGCGGCCGCCGAGCGCGTCAGCGGCACGCGTCACGAGTTGCAGTTCGGGAGCAGAGCCCTGACCGGCAAGTCCAATCGCGAGCGAGGCAACGATCGCAAATGTCCATGAAAAAACAACGGCTCTCTTGTGCATTGCATTGCCCTTCTCGAAAGTTGAATGCGAACAGCTTAACCCCAACGTTCCAGATCGACAGTCGATGTCGATGGTATCGTATTTGCCGATAGCAGGTATCCCTATCATCGATACACGGTGTGCGTTGCTCTTCTGCAAGTATTGCGACCAATGGAGAACAACAGCCTGATGTCGCGACACGTGAGGAAACGAGCGGCGGCGACGATGGTGTTGATTATCGTCACGGCTGGAGCGTCCGGCTCGTTAGCTGGTCAGTGGTTCAAGCATCCGAGTCCGCGCGCGCCGCGGACATCGAATGGTGAAGTCGATCTGTCGGCGGCGACGCCGCGACTCGCGAATGGCAAGGCTGATTTGTCGGGAGTGTGGATGACGGGAGAGCCTGCCTGCGTGATCCGCGGGACGGCAAGCGTGAGTGAACTGCTCAAGCTCATTCCGCCTTCACGAACGTGTCCGCCGCGCACGGCGACCTTCTCGCGGCAAAGCATCAACATCGGCATCGACATGCCCGGTGGGCTGCCATACCAGCCCTGGCTTGCCAAACTTGTCGAAGAGCGCACGGCGAACCAGGCAATCGATGACCCGCACATCCGATGCCTTCCCGATCTCTTCCTGCGGGCATATGGGCTCCCACACTATTTGAAGTTCGTCCAAACGCCGGATCTTCTGGTGATGCTGAACGAATACAACGGCGTCTACCGGCAGGTCTTCACGGATGGACGTTCATTGCCAGAAGCGCCCAATCCCTCGTGGCAAGGGTATTCGACTGGCACTTGGACCGGCGACACACTGGTGATTGACACGATCGGGTTTCGAGACGACCTGTGGATCGACTGGGACGGCAGCATGATTACCGAGGCCGCGAAGCTGCGTGAGCGAATCCGGCGGCCTGACTTCGGACATCTCGAAATCGAGGTCACGGTCGACGATCCCAAGGCGTATACCAAGCCGTGGACGGTGACCTTGAGGCAGCAGTTCGCTGCCGATACCGAGCTGATTGACGAAATCTGTGCCGAGGGCGAGAAGTTCTCCAAGCAGCTCAAATGACGCGATGGGTGTCGGAGCACGGGAACTTCCCGTGCCCCGCTGGACCCGTTAGCGGCATCGAGTCAGTGTGACGCCGGTTTCGAGTGCTTCGCGAAGAAGGCGTAAATCGAGTCCATGGAGGCCGCCATGACGGGACCGTGAGTCACCCCGGGATACTCCTTGTACTCGACATCCATCTGGAGCTCCTTCATCGTGTCGACCCACGTTCGAACGTTCGCCACCGGGACTGCCTCGTCGGCATCGCCCATGCTGACGAGCATTGGGACGCCGGCGTCCTTGATGGCCTGAAGCACCTTTGTCCTGTCGTTCGTCATTCCCATCGCGGCGGGCGCGATGGGTGCGAGGGCAGCCCACACGTTCCCGTGTTTCGAGCCCAGATAATAAGTTCCGGCACCTCCCATGGAATGGCCCATGAGATAGATGCGACGTTCATCGACATTGAATTCCGTCCGAACCATGTCGAGCACGTTCATCACATCCTTTTCGCTGGCCTCGCGCATTTTTGCGACATCCGTGATCGCGGTTCCGCCGATCACAGGGCGTTGCGGTCCTGCACCACGTCCGGGCTGCACTGCCGCATTCGCTCCGGCAGGGCGTGGCGGACCCGGAGGGATGCCGTACCAGCCGCCGGAGTTGTAGCCCATCGGCGCCACCAGGATGTAGCCACCCTGTTCAGCCAATTCGACAGAGCGCAGGCTCTCCCGCACCATGGTGTTCTGATCGCCGCCGAGGCCATGCAGCGAAACGATGAGGGGGTTCTTCTTGTCCTTGTTGACCTTGGAAGAAACAAACAAGGCGTAGGGCATCTGTTCGTTGCTGTCTTCGAACATGTACGTTCGCTGCTGGACGCGCGGATCGACGGCGCCGCGACCACCGCCACGATTGGCCTGTGGCGCCTCAGTGGCCGGAGCACCTGATGGCGTCGTCTGTTGCGCGAAGGGAATCTGAGTCGTCGCAAGCTGGAGACCAATCGTCAATCCCGCCGCAAGCATGCCCCTCACGAGTGTTCTCGCTCTCATGGTTCCTCCGTTATATGAGTTCGCAACTATCTTGAGAGCTCGATGAGGCACGCAGAGATTCCGTGTGAGGGTTGCGGCCAACGAGCCGGCATCAGCATATCAAGATGTTTTGAGAGTGTACTCGGTAACATCCAGCTGCTCGAGCACCGCTCGCGTCGGGTTGAGTGCCCAGTTCATCATCAGGCCGATGAAGAGTAACGCAGCGAGGCCGGTTGCGAGCCAGAAGCCATAGACGATGTGACCGAAGGCGTCGCTCACGGCACCAATGGTCAACGGTGCCAACACCGCTGACGCGCAGGTGAAGAAGAGGATGACGCCAGCAGCCGCGCCGTGTTCCGACTTCGGCAGGCAACTGATCCCTTTCGAGTTGAGCGTCGGATAGATCACCGACATGAAGAGGCCGGACAACGGAAGCAGGTACACTGCCCAGTCCACACCGCGAGTGACGCTGAGCGAGAAACATAGCAGGATGCATCCGCTGAACCACGCAAGTACCGTCTGCCAAGGGATGTGCGTCAGCACCCACGCTCCGAGAAAGCGTCCGGCCGCGCGCAGGAGAAAGAAGATCGAGATGCTGTACGTCGCGAGCGTGACTGCCGAACCGGTGTAGCCTGCCATTAGCGTCGGCATCCACACGTACACAGCCGCTTCAACGCCAACGTAGAGGAACGCCCCGGCCGAGAACGCGAGCACGTAAGGGTTCTTCATCGCACGCCGCGTTCTCGTGGATCCGCTGGTCTGTGCCGGTGCGGCCGTCTGCGGATACTTCACCGCGAGGGCGAGCACGATCAGGGCGACGCAGATGGTGCCCGCGAGGACGTACAGCCACGTCCATGACATGCCGGCGGCCAGCATCCGCGTGAGGATCGCCGGCCCAATGATCGCGCCGACGCCGAAGAAGCCTTCAACGGTGTTCATGATCGACGTGTGCTGAGCGGTCGATGTCGAGATATCGCCGATCAGCGCCAGTGCACCCGTCTTGAACACGCCAATCGCCAGCCCTGAGACGCCTAGCATCACCGCCAAGAACAGGAACGTCTTCCCCGCGGCGAGGAGGAAGCAGGCGGCTGCGAACAGGGTGAGGCCGATGACGATCGTGGGGCGGCGACCGAGCCGATCGGCAAGCTGGCCGAGTGTGAGGCCGGCCAGCGCGATTCCGGTCATCGTTGCGTACTGGAATGTTCCGGCGGCGGTTAGCGACAGCTGAAACGTCTTGATGATTTCGGGAATGATGACGCCGACCGAGTCGGTCGTCATGGCGAACATGGCGAACATGAGATACGTGAGCGTCTTGACGACGGTCATGTTGCGCGACGTGGTAGTGGCGCCTGTCATGCTTGTGCCTCTGCAACCGCCTGCCACGCTACGGCGGCCTCGGATTGTGCTCCGAGACCCGCGCACGTGATCGATGCACATCTTTCGGTGAAGTTCACATCCAGGCGAGCGAACGTCTCGCCGTTCGTCCAAACGAGCGCTATGCTGTCTGCCGCCGATTCGAGAGCTTCGAACGTCCCCTGGAACGCCGGATGCGTATTTCGGAACCGTAGCAGTGCGAGCAGCGATTGAACGACGGGCCGGGTCAATTCCTGTCGTAGTTCATCCGCCTCGTAGTAGTGGCGGTTGATGTCGCGCCCGACGCCAGTGCGACGGAGCAACTCCACGTCGTTGCAACCGGCGAACAGACCAACGTAGTACACCTGCGGGATCCCCGGTGCGAAGCACTGAATCGCGCGTGCGATGAGGTAATCAGAGTCCTGACGGCCGAGCGCATCATAGAACGTGCAGTTGATCTGCGACGAATCGACATTGCTCGCCGCGCTGCCGCTTGCGATCTTGCTCTCGCCGCGACTGCGCTGATGGATGGTCGTGACGACCGTGTCGACCTCGTCTCGCGTCAGCAAGCCTCGCGCTCCGCTACCGCGCGCGGCGTCCACGTCCACGACACCGATGCCGTCGTGCGTGTCGAGCACGGTGATGGCGTTGCGCGGACGAATCTGGAGCCAACGCTTCAGCGCGGCGGCAGAACGCGTGTAAATCGTGTGCAGCATCAGCGGCGGCATTGCGAAGTCGTACACCCAATCAACCTGGCGCGCTACGTCGATCTGATCCTGGTAGTGGCCGTGAACTTCGACGAGCACCTCCATGCCGAGCGCGTGCGCCTGTGCCGTGAGGCCGGCGATGAACCCCAACGTCTCCGGAATCATGAAGCAGCTCGTGCCCGCCCTCTTGACGGCGAAACCGACGGCATCCAGCCGAATCGCGCGGATGCCTGCGTCGTGCAGCCGATCGAGGATGCTGGCGAGATACCGTTGCGCTTCGGGATGCGACACGTCGATGTCGATCTGATCGCTCGTGAAGGTGGTCCAGAGGAGAACCTTGTCCCCACGCGCAATCTCGTGTGCAGCGAAGGGAAGACCCGGCCGTGGGGTGTTCAGCGCGAGCAGATCCGACTCGCTCGCACCGTGGGAAAACACGCGCCCATACGTCAGAAACATGCCGCTGAAGGGCGAGTCCGCACCCCGCTGGTCGTAGTCGCTGAACTGCGGTGAATGGCGTGACATATGGTTGACGATCACGTCAGCCATCACATCAGCCCGTGCGGCAAGTGCCGCCACGTCCTCCCACGTACCAAGCCGTCGATCGACTCGAGTGTGATCGATCGGATCGAAACCGGCGTCCGCGCCATCGATCGGATGAAAAAATGGGAGCACGTGCACGCCGCCGAAGACCCCATTGAGGGGTCCCTCGAGCAGGTGCCTC
>JBEVDW010000307.1:0-17327 GCA_040513115.1 Steroidobacteraceae bacterium
ATAAACGGCTATGGCACCGAAATGAGCGGCAACTCGCTGCCGGCGCTGATGGGTGCGCAAGTGTCGACCGAGCCGTACGAGACCTTCTCGAACATGCCGCCGGACAACAACCGGCTGCACAACACGACCACCGCGTTGAAGCTGAACTGGGATCTGCCGTCGTTGCGAGTGCAATCGCTCTCGGCGTATCTCGATCAGCGCCATGACATCGGCATCGATTTCGACATGAGCACGCTGACGTTCGCGCATTTCCGCGCTCTCGAAGACAGCCACGCATTCACGCAGGAAATCCAGCTGACGGGGCAGAGGGCCGGGCGCGTCGACTGGCTGCTGGGTGCGTTCTATATGCAGAGCTCCGAGGATTTCGCACCGTTGAGCGTCACCACGACCGTGCCGGTGCTCGGCGAAGTCACGCAGCTCATCCAAGGCGATGTACACACGCATTCCTACGCAGCCTTCGGCGAGGCTACGGTCGCCCTGACTCCCTCCTTCTCGCTGACCGGAGGTCTGCGCTACAGCAACGAGGAAAAGCAGCTCAGCGACTTCGCCGCGGGGCTACAGGGTTTGCCGCCGATGTCACTGCCCAAGCGCGACAAGGAATGGGACGATGTGAATTACCGGCTCGTAGCCAAGTACGTGCAGGGCTCCTCGACCTTCTATGCAAAGACCGAAACGGGGTTCAAGAGCGGCGCTTTCAACAACTCCAATCCCACGAATCCCGGGCCGATCGATCCTGAACAGATCACAGCGTACGAAGTCGGCATCAAGACCGCGCTGCCGAACTACCCGGTGCGGCTCAATGCTGCCGCCTTCTACAACGACTATCGCGATCTGCAGATTCAGGTTGTGGACCAGGCGGCCGGCGGCGTCACATTGCTCGTGCAGGCGCCGAAGGCCGAAACGTACGGTGTCGATCTGAGTGCCGAGGTGAAGCCCGGCGAGCACTGGAACATCAGCGCGGGAGTCAACTGGCTGCAGGCCGAATATCGCAAGTTCCTCGCGAACGGCATCCTCGTACCGAATCCCGCCGGCGGCTTCATGGCGACCAGCAATATTGATCTCGCCGACAATGACCTGGCGCGCTCGCCGGAGCTCACCGCCAATCTGACGGTGTCATTCGACTATCCGGTGGCGGCGGGCGCGATCTTCGGCGCAACGAACTACTACCGCAGCAGCCGTCTGTACTTCGACCCGGCGAATTCGTACTCGCAGGATGCGTTCGGTGTGCTGAACGCGCAGATCGGCTATCGCTCGGAGGCTCGCTGGTGGGTGTCCGCGTGGTCGAAGAATCTCACCGACGAGACGTATCTATCCACCGTCATACCGGGTCAGCTGGGTGGCTTCGGCATCTATGCCGCACCCCGCACCTACGGATTGAGTGTGGGTTACTCGTTCGGACAGTGAACTCCCAGGCGCCTTGCGAGATAACACTAAAGATCCATGCGATCTTGCCGCTGAGTGACATGGGCGAAGGCGAGCGATCGCGCGCGGTGCGCCCTAGATGCGACGCATTTGACAGTTGCAGGCGGTGTGCTCCCGTACGCTGCGCAACTCGACACCTACGGACAGCGAACTGACGTGCGAATACCGAAGCGGCCCCGCCGCCTCATTCTCTGGACGACGCTTGCGCCTTGCGTGCTGTCGGCCTCCGTTCGCCTCGCTCACGGTGCCGACCCGGACCTGACGCAGCTCGATCTCGCCACGCTCATGAAAATGGATGTGACCGTCGTCACAGCGCAGAAGCGCCGCGAAGACGTCACGACCGTTCCCGTGTCAATGACCGTGTTGAAGCGCACCACGCTGCAAGGACTGCATCTCGATACGAGCGCCGACCTGCAGTCCGCTGCGCCGGGTCTCACGACTTCCAGCAACGATGGACTCATGCTGCCGTACGTTCGCGGCATCGGCTCCGACATCATTGCCACCGGCAGTCAGCCGAGCGTCGCGGTGTACGTCGACGGCGTGTACCAGGCAGAGCGCGTGCAAACGTTCGTGGATCTGGCCGATGTCGAACAGGTCGAGCTGCTGAAAGGCCCGCAGGGGACGCTGTACGGCCGCAATGCGACGGGCGGTGCGATCAACATCACGACGCGCGCGCCCACGAACGAGTTGCGCAGCGATGCGCACGTGGGCGTCGGCAATCTCGATCAGCGCGACGGCAGCCTCTTCATCGCGGGGCCGCTCAACGAGCGCGTGCGAGCCAGCTTCTCCGGTCACACGCGCGAGCGCGATGGCTACTATCGCAACATCGTGGATGGCCGTGACGTCAACTCGCAGCAGTTCTATTCGCTGCATGGACGCATGCAGTTCGATGTGCGCGAGGACTTCCGCGCCGAGCTGCTCCTCAAGCGCTTCAAGCGTGACGACAGCTACGGTTACGGCACCGACATCAGCGACAACTCGCGCGCGGCACAACTGGGCGCGCGGATCGCCACCGAGCCCTTCGAAACGGCATCCGACATGGACGATGGCGGTCAACGATGGACCACCAACACCGCAGCGCTGAAGCTCAACTGGACGGGCTTGCCCGGCGAGCTGCAATCGACCACGTCCTACAACGAGCAGCGTCACGGCTTCGGTATCGATTTCGATGCGAGCGCGAGGACCCTCTCTCACCTCCAAACTCATGAAGTGTCGCGCACGTTTGCGCAGGAAGTGCTGCTGTCTTCCGAGGCAAGCGCTGACGCACTCGATTGGCTGATTGGCGTCTTCTACATCGACACCACGGACGACTACTCGCCCATGACGATGGAGTCGAGCCTTCGCACCCCGGTTCCGAGACAGGTCCTGGTGACTGGCGACGTACACACGAAGGCGTTGGCCAGCTTCGGGGAAGCAACACTCGCGTTCAACCAGGCGTTCTCGTTGACGGCAGGCCTGCGTTACAGCCAAGAGAAGAAATCGCTAGTGGATGCGAGCATCGGCATCGCAGGCACGGTCTCGACGGGATTCGAGGACCGTCGCGACGAGTGGGACGACGTGAGCTATCGGTTGGTCGCGAAGTACACGCTCGACCGCTCGATGCTGTATGCCAAGACGGAGACGGGCTTCAAGAGCGGCGCATTCAACAATACGAACCCGGTCAATCCCGGTCCGATCGATCCTGAACAAGTCACTGCCTACGAGATCGGCTTCAAGACCTCGCTTGCGACGCTGCCCATGCAACTCAGCACCGCGGCATTCTTCAACGACTACACCGATCTGCAGAACCAGGCCGTGGATGCAACCACAGGCTCCACCGTGCTGGTGCAAGCGCCGCATGCGCGGACGTACGGTCTCGACCTCAACGCGGATCTGAAGGCGAGCAGACACTGGAGCGTCGGCGGCGGCCTCTCCTGGCTGCGCGCCGAGTATCGCGAATACATCGCCCACGGCGTGCAGATCCCGAGCCCGGCAGGCGGCCACGTTCCCGCGACGAGGATCGACCTCTCCGGCAACCACTTGTCGCGGGCGCCGGCGCTCACGGCCAATCTCATGGTGGCGTTCGACTATCCCGTGCCCCTCGGCGCTGTGTTCGGCACAGCGAACTACTATCACAGCAGTCGTCTGTATTTCGACGCCGCGAACACGTATGCACAGAACGCTTTCGACATCGTGAACGCGCAGCTCGGCCTGCGTTTCGGCACTCGCTGGAGCGTGTCCGCGTGGGCAAACAATCTCACCGACACGACGTACCTCACGTGCGTCATTCCGGGCCCGCTGGGCGCATTCGCGCAGTACGCCGAACCGCGCACGTTCGGGCTGAACGTCGACTACTCGTTTGGGCGCTGAGCGTCATGCGAGCGCTCAGCACATTCTTCCGGCTCTTGATGCTCACGACGGCCCTGGGCTCATCCTCCGCTTGGGGCGGCGAGACAATCAGCCGCGAGGATCAGTTCAAAGCGGCTTACCTCTTCAACTTTCTCAAGTTCGTCGATTGGCCGCCCAGCGTCGCGAACGATGTGCTCACCGTGTGCGTCATCGGTGCCGATGGCGTGCACGACACGCTGGCCTCCGGCATCGAGAGCAAGCGCGCCGGTGCGCGCCGGTTGACTGTACGCCAGCTGGACACCCACGCATCGTTGGATGGTTGCAACGTGCTCTACGCCGAAGCACGAGACGCGCCGAGCGATCAGCGACTCGCGAGTGCGAGTCAGCTGTCGATCCTGACCGTGAGCGACGCCTCGTCCTTCCTGCTCCATGGCGGCATGATCGAGCTGTTCACAGACAGTAATCGCCTGCGGTTCAACATCAACGTCGACAACACTCAGAGGGCCGGCCTGCGCATCAGCTCGAACCTCTTGCAACTTGCTGCGCAAGTCGCGAGGGACCAGAAATGATGAACGCCTTCAAACGCTGGCTCGAGTCCTTGCCGATCCGCGGCAAGCTGATGCTGCTCTCCAGCTTCGCGAGTGGCGCGGCGCTGGTCCTGGCCGGCATCATCATGGGCGTAGCCCAGTATCGCTCCGACGAGCAAGCGCTGGCGCACCGGCTGCAGACACAGGCCGAGATCACCGCACGTAATAGTGCCGCCGCCGTGGCCTTCGATGATGGCGACGCCGCCGCGCAGATGTTGAAGGCGTTGTCCGCCGATCGCGCCATCATCGGCGCGGACATTCTACGTCTGGATGGCACGCTGCTGGCGCAATACGGGCATGTCTCCATCCTCCACGGCGCACACAAAGGCAACACGCACACGGATTCCGATGGTCACGTGCACGTCGTCTCGCAGATCATGCTCGACGACGGCCACATCGGTACATTGAATCTGTGGGCCACGCGCGAGGAAATCGATGCCGAGCAGGTGGAACGCACTGTCATCCTGCTGCTCGCCATCTTCGCCGCGCTCGGGTTCTCTCTGCTCGCCGCGATGCGCTTGCAGAACTTCATCTCCCAACCGATTCAGGCGCTGGCCGACACGGCCGCGAACGTCACGCGCGACAAGGACTACAGCCTGCGCGTGCAGGCTACGAGCTCGGACGAGATCGGGCGCCTCGTCGGAGCCTTCAATGACATGCTCGGTCAGATCGAGGCGCGCGATACAGAGTTGCAGCGCGCGCAGGATGGGTTGGAGAAACGAGTCGCGGCACGGACTTCCGAGCTGCAGGCGAGCAACGAGCAGCTCGCAGCGGCGACACAGCGGGCCAACGAGCTGGCCGAAGTCGCGGCTGCTGCAAACCGAGCGAAGAGCGAGTTCCTCGCCAACATGAGTCATGAGATCCGCACGCCGATGAATGGCGTGATCGGCATGACGGAGCTGCTGCTCGACACCAAGCTCGATCCGATGCAGCGCGACTATGCGGAAACGATTCACGACAGCGGCACAGCATTGCTGACGGTCATCAACGACATCCTGGACTTCTCGAAGATTGAGGCCGGCAAGCTCGAGCTCGAGCAGGTCGACATGGATCCACGCAGCACGATCGAGGACGCCGCGCGCCTGTTGTCGATCCAGGCGCATGCCAAGTCACTCGAGATCGCCGTGCAGATCGATCCGAAGCTTCCCGCTGCCGTCAAGGGCGACTCGGGACGCTTGCGCCAGATATTGCTCAACCTCGGCGGCAACGCCATCAAGTTCACGCACCACGGCGAAGTGGCCCTGACGCTCAGCGTGCTCGAGGCGAATGAGCATGGAACGAAAGTACGCTGTGAAGTGCGCGACACCGGCATCGGCATACCTGCCGACCGGCTCTCCACACTCTTCAACCCGTTCATGCAGGTGGATACCTCCACCACGCGCAAATACGGTGGCACCGGTTTGGGATTGTCCATCGTGCGCCGCCTGGTCGAACTGATGGGAGGAGATACCGGCGTCGAAAGCACGCCCGGTGTGGGCTCCACGTTCTGGTTCACGGCGCACTTCGAACCGGCGACGACGGCCGGCGCGCCGCGCTATTCGGCAACCGCTGCACTCAAGGGTCAGCGGGTGCTCGTCGTCGACGACAACGCTACGAATCGCAAGATTCTCATGGGGCAGTTGTTGCTGTGCCATGTCGATCCGGTCTGCGCCAGCTCCGCCGATGAGGCGCTCGCGTTACTGCGACACGCCCATGTATCGGGTCGTCCTTTCGATGCGGCACTCCTCGACCATCTGATGCCCGAATGCGACGGTGCCGAGCTGGGCCAGGCGATCGTCAACGATGCGACGCTGAAATCGACGCGGCTCATCCTTCTCACATCGTCCGGTCGTCGCGCCGATGGCCAGCACTTCGCCGACATCGGCTTTGCTGCTTACCTGTTGAAACCGGTGACTCAGCGCGACTTGACCGAGTGCCTCACGGTCGTGCTCGGCAACGATGCACAGGTCTGGCATACGCAAACGCAACCCATCGTCACGCACGATCAGCTCGTCGCACACCGCACGGTCGGCGGCAATCGCATTCTCCTCGCCGAAGACAATGTGGTGAACCAGAAGGTGGCGGTGCGCTTACTGGAGAAACTGGGCTACCGCGTCGATGTCGTCAGCGATGGCCGTGCCGCGGTAAGTGCCTGGCGCAGCGGCCGCTACGATCTCGTGCTGATGGATTGCCAGATGCCGGAGCTCGACGGCTATGAGGCGACGCGCGAGATCCGGCGCCTGGAAACCGGCCCGCATCGCACACCGATCATTGCGCTCACGGCGCATGCGATGAAGGGGGCCGATGAAGAGTGCAAGGCCGTCGGCATGGACGGCTACCTGTCCAAGCCGATCGATCGCACGCTGCTCGAAACGACGCTGGCGGACTTTCTGGCGGAGAATGCGGGCACGTTGGTGCTCGAGTCATCTGCATCCTGAAGAAGAAGAGCAACGCACGCACCCTTGAAGCGCTGATCGTGTGCGCATCGGTAGTTGGCACTCAGGCCGACGGCGCGCGGATCCGTACCTAGGGAAAACTCGTGCGTGCAAGCGTGTGAGCATGCCCCATTGTTGGTAGCCTCTCGCGGACCGGTTCTGAGACGGGGCCGCCGACTCATCCGGAACGGGAGCGCGCTTTCACCATTTATGAGAGACCGCTTGCCAGTCCCCACATCGCAATGGTTCGTTGATGGCTCGAATCAGCACTGATGCTTTGTCCGTCACGCAGCCGGTGAGAGCACTCACCCCGTTGCGCGTGCCGATCTTTCGCTCGGTGTGGCTCGCGAGCACGATCTCCAATCTCGGCGGCCTGATCCAATCCGTCGGCGCCTCGTGGATGATGACGTCGATCGCGCAATCCGCCGACATGGTCGCGTTGGTGCAGACGTCGCTCACGCTGCCGATCATGCTGCTGTCGCTGTTTGCCGGCGCCCTGGCGGACAACATCGATCGCCGCAAGCTGATGCTCGCCGCTCAGGTGTTCATGCTGGTCGTTTCCGTCGCGTTGGCCGTGTGTGCGTGGACCGGCCTCATCACGCCATGGCTGCTGCTCTTCTTCACGTTCGTGATTTCGTGTGGTGCGGCATTCAATGCGCCCGCTTGGCAGGCGTCCGTCGGCGACATGGTGCCCCGCTCGCAGCTGCCGGCCGCCGTCGCGCTCAACAGCATGGGCTTCAACATCGCGCGCAGTGTTGGACCCGCGATGGGTGGTGTCATCGTCGCAGCCGCGGGGGCCGCCGCCGCGTTCGCGGTGAACGCGGTCAGCTACGTCGCACTGATCGTCGTACTGGCACGTTGGCGTCCGGTTCCAGGGGCGCAAGTACTGCCGCGCGAGACGCTCGGCCTCGCCGTGCAGGCCGGCGTCCGCTACGTCTCGATGTCGCCAGCGATTCGCACGGTGCTACTGCGCGGCTTCGTGTTCGGCGCGGGAGCGAGCGTCGTAGTGGCGCTGCTGCCGCTCGTCGCCAAGCATCTGATGGCCGGTGGGCCGTTGATTTACGGTCTCTTGCTCGGTGCATTCGGTATCGGCGCGGTGTCAGGCGCCGTCGGCAGTGCGCACCTGCGCGAGTGGCTGTCGACCGAAGGCATCGTGCGCTGGTCAACGCTGGCCCTGGCGCTGGTAACCGCGCTACTCGGCTTCAGCACGTATTTGTGGCTCACGATGTTCGTGCTCTTCGTCTGCGGCGCCGCGTGGGTCTTGGTGCTCTCGACGTTCAACGTGTCCGTGCAGATGTCGGCGCCACGATGGGTGGTTGCGCGGGCGCTCTCGCTGTATCAGATGGCGGCGTTTGGCGGCCTCGCGCTGGGAAGCTGGTTGTGGGGTGTTGTCGCCGCACGCGATGGATTGTCGACCGCGATGGTGGCTGCAGCGGTTGTCACTGCGGTCTGTGCATTGATAGGTCGGTGGCTGCCGATCGCAAAGGTGGAAGATCTCAATCTCGATCCCTTGCGCGCCTGGAAGGAGCCCATCACCGCCGTACCGGTCGAGCCGCGTACCGGACCCGTCGTCGTCACGATCGAGTACGTCATCGACGAAGAAGACATTCTGGAATTCCTGGCCGCCATGGCCGAGCGCCGGCGAATTCGGCGTCGTGACGGCGCACTGAACTGGACGCTGCTGCGTGATCTGGCCGAACCGCGCGTGTGGATCGAGCGCTATCACACGCCCACGTGGCTGGATTACATCCGCCACAACAGCCGACTCACACAGGAAGATGCCGTGATTCCCGAGCGCCTGCGCGCGCTCCATCGCGGACCGAATCATCCCGTCGTGCGACGCATGATCGAACGCCAGACCGGCGCGCTACCGGCTGGTCACCTCATTGCATCGCACGATCTCGCCGAACCGCTGACGGATCCGACACGCTCCACTTAGACACGGCGCGATTCATTCGCGCTTCAAGTGCGCGATGCAGGCGATGCGCTCGATCATTCCGAAGCCCGTCATGCCGCGCCAGCAAAAGCGCGCGGGGCACTCGCTCATCTGCGAGCCACCGACCGTGCGCGAGAAGTCCGTGCCTAGAAGCTCGTAAGCGGGCGAGAAGTACGTGACGGGAATGCCATGCCGCGTTTCCACTTCGATCGTTTCCTCACCGTGCTTCGTACCGAGCACAAGGCTGAAGGAGCTCCACGCTTTCTCGTGCAGGACGTCTGCAATGTATGAATTCGCTGGCGTATCGACATCGCCGATCGGCGGATGCTTGAGCAACTGGATGATTTCGAGCGGCTTGCCGTCGTTGCGATAAATGAAGCCGCCCTTGATGAAGTTGCCGCCGACGCGAGTCGCCATCGCCATGAACGAGGTGCCATCTGGAAACACGCCGTTCCACCAACCGCCGCCGTTGATGGCGGCGTAGTCGCGCGGGCCGTACGTGTGATCGCGCATTGCCCCGCCACGTATCGCAATGCGTTTGCCGCGCACCGTGATCTCGCCGCGACTGCGTCCGACCTGTTGCCAATGATGAGCGCGCTGCGCTTGTTGCTGCTCCTCGGAGAGCTCGCCTTGCACGAGCACCATGCTGCGCGCGATGCCTGCTTTGTCCAGATCCCACAGCGGCGATGCCGCCTCGAACAGCACGTGGAAACTCGCGACTTCCGTCGGTGAATCCTTGAATACATCGTTCATCACAGCTGAACGATGCACGCGATGCACGAGCCCATCGAACTCCGCGAGCCACAGCTTCATCGGCTCGATGCATCGTACCTTGAGCGGCCCGGCGCCGGGACCGTACTTCGTGCCATCTCGACCGCGATACATCGCCACAAGCATTTCGCCATCGGGAAGAAAGATGGCCATCGAGCCGCGGAAGATGCGCGGATCATCGGCATCGCCGCCGATATGAATGCTCACACCGTAGTCGGTGTTCTCGTCGCCGCCATAGAAGTAGCAGTACTCCACCCAGTTTGCGACGGGCTGCGGCTCGTGCATGTACTCTTCGGTGGGATCGACAGTGAAGGGATTGAGGAATTTCTCGTCCACGTGAAGCTCCGCGATGCTTGCGTTGGTGGCAGCTGCAGGGCCGATGATACTCGCCCCGCCATGAGTGGACGCCGCGGGTTGCGACGCTCACTTTGCCCCACGTATCTTGCACGCGGAGATTGCATGAGACTGTCACACGCAACGTGCTTACGCCTGATTCGCCGTGGTCTCGCTAACGTTCTGGTGCCGGAGCTCAAGTCGATCTCGTGGCGTTGCAGGTGTACATCCAGTACTGGCCGAGCTTCATCAAGCAGACGGTCGATACGCGCTGAGGGAAAACGTCATGTCGCAAGTCCCAAACCTCGATCCGACGCTGGCTCACATCAATCCGTCCGCCGCCCAGGCGGCCAGATACCTCGCACTGGATCCAGAGCGACCGGTGGTATTCGTCAACCTGCACGAGTACCACGAGCGGGCGCAATACGCTCCCAACTACTCCGGCGCGGGCGGACCTGCCGATGTCAGCGGCAAAGAGGCGTATCACCGCTACCTGCGCACACTCGAAGCCATCCACGCGAGAGTGGGTGCGAAGATGGTGATTGCCGCAGGGTGCGACGTCGTGATGGTGGGCGGCGGCAACTGGCATGAAGTCGTGATCACCTACTACCCGACCCGCGCCATCGCCATGCAACTCGCCGCGTTCCCCGAGTACGAAGCGGCCGTGCCGCATCGTGTGGCAGGTTTGAAGTCAGTGCTGGCGCTCGCACTCGATGAACATGCGCTCGACTATCTGCCGTCGTTGCGTACTCCGTAGCTTCAGACAGGCGTGGGTTCCACGGCGACGTTCACGTAGCCGTCGCGTACCTCCACCATGAACGTCTGCACCGGTACGGATGCCGGTGGCGATTTTGCCTGTCCCGTACGAATGTCGAACTGCGCGCCATGCAGCGGACAGAAGATGCGGCCATTGCGGCACCGCCCGCCATTCAGTGCATTGACTGCGTGACTGCAGCGATCTTCGATGGCAAAGAACTGTCCATCGAGATTGAACACCAGCACTGCCCTGCCGTTCACGGTTGCCGCCACGTAGCGTTGATTTTCGATGGTGACTGCCCTGGCCACGGGCGTGAATACCGTCATGCAGAGACTGTGCGCGCGTGTGCACTGCGGATCAAGACAGCACCGGCATGCTGGTTGACTTGCTCCTGGCACTGGCACAGATTCGGATCGGCAATCGATACGCATGTTTCGGGGATGATCATGTCGACCGTACCGCGATATCGGACACCACCCTTTCTCCCGCGCAAGCCGACGCCGGATCTCGGCACGCAGAGAATCAGCGGCGAGCGCTACTACTCGCCCGAGTTCATGCAGCGCGAATGGACGCACGTATGGACGAAGGTCTGGAATCTCGGCCCGCGCGCGCACGACATTCCCGAACCCGGTGATTTCATCACGCACGAGTTGGGCAAGGAGTCGTTCGTGTTCGTGCGCGGCGACGACAATGTGATTCGCGGGTTCTTCAACGTGTGCCAGCACCGCGGCAATCAACTCTGCCAGGCACCGCTGGGCAGCGTGTCTCATTTTCAGTGCCCCTATCACGGCTGGCAATGGAACATCGATGGCTCGTTGCGCCAGGTTGCTGATCCGCAGTTCTTCCGCCAGTTCGATCGCGGCGTGCCGCGGGACGAGCTCGCTCTGCCGCCGGTGAAAGTCGCACTCTGGGGCGGATGGATCTGGTTCAACATGGATCTCGCTGCGCGCTCACTGGAGGACTACCTCGGCGCAATCATTCCGCATCTTGCTCCCTATGAATTCGAGCACTGGACGCTCGTCGATTACCGCACGTTCGAGTTCGAGAGCAATTGGAAGCACGCCGTCGATGCATTCAACGAGAGCTACCACTTCCTCGCGCTACATCCCCAGACGGCCGGATGGGCGGAAGGGTACGACGCCGCGAATGAGCTCCTCGGCATTCACAATCGCATGCATCAGATGGTCGGAACGGTGAGCGTCAAGGGTCCGCTTGGAGATGCGCCGAGCCCGGAACTGAAAGTGATGATGAAGGATTGGCTGCAGATCGATCCGGAGACGTATACCGGCACGGCCAAGGACGTCTATCTGGAAGTACGACGCCGCAAGCGTGCCGTGCAGGACGACACGTATCTGCCGTATCGGCAGATGAACGACGAGCAGCTCTCGGATCTATATCACTACACCATCTTCCCGAACTTCATCCTGAACATCCAACCTGAGTTCGGCTTCCTCTTCCGCGTGCGCCCGCATGCGAAGGATCCGGAGCGCTGCTACTACGACCACTTTCTGATGCAGTACCTGCCGCCTGGCACCCCCCAACCCACGTACGAACATCGCTGCTTTGCCGCAGGTGAGGCACCGGACTTCTTCGTAGCGTTCGAGAACAAGCTCGACCGCAGCGCGGCCGACGTGCAGACGCAGGATGCATCCAATCTCGAGCCGATTCAGCGCGGCTGCAAATCGGACAGCTTCAAAGGCGCCATTCTCGGCGAGCAGGAGATCGGGGTGCGTCACTTCCACCAGGTGCTCGACGGGTTTCTGTCGGGCGCACGTACGGCGTAGCGCTCGGAGGGGTCGACATGACAGAGGCCATCCGCGAGTGGGTTTGCATGCTGGCCATTTTGACGGTACGCGAAGGCTGTTCGCTGCCACAACTAAGAAGCGCATTGGCGCAGCAACGCGCGTCCTTGCAACAGCGGTTCGGCCCGCACGCGCGCGTACTCCTCGGCACGCGGCGCGCAGACGATCCGTTCTCCGCGATCGGCGCATCGCAGACCCGACAGATCGAATCGCTCGATGCGTTGCTGCAAGTCACGTGGCCAATCACCGTGACAATGGACGCCATCATGCGGCCCCTGCGCGGACTGGGGTCCGAGTTGAGTGCAATGGTCGATGTGGCGAAATCGAGCCTGGTCCTCGGCCGGGCTCTTGTCCTCGTCGAGATGCAAGGCGACGTATTCTGCGGTTTCGTTGGACGGCGTCGACCCGATCTCACGGTCGAGCAGATGCGACGGCACTGGCTCGACATTCACGCGCCGCTCGCCATCAGGCTCACGGGTACGGTCGGCATGCACGGCTATGTCCAGGTGCATGTCGATCGCGCGAGCTCCGAGGCAGCGTCCACAGTTGCAGGCCTTCCGTTCGTGCCCTACGACATGGGTGACTCGCTCGAGATTCCGGATCTCGAGCGCTTCCTGCAGGCGTTTGCCGATCCCGAGATCGGGCGGCAACTGTACGAAGATGAGAAGAACTTCCTGGACCACTCGTCGTGGCGCGGCGCTTTCACAGACAAAATCGTTTAGCGATTCTCCTCAGGGCTCGCTCTTCAACGGTCCGAAGTGCTTCGGCCGCTGTTGCATGGCGATATCGGACGCGGAACTTTGTGGGCCAGCGAGCGCCTCACCGCCGTGCTGGACTGAGAAGCGGCGCATTGCAATGACCCCGCGTTCGACTTGGGATATCTCAAACCCAAAGTGGACATCAGTACTGGCCGAACTCCATCAAGCAGACGGTTACGGCTCGATGAGTGGCGGGATGCGAAGTAGCTCAGCGACTCAAGCGATGCACTGAAGCCGCCACAGCAGCGCTCGCATTGCGCTGCATGGCACGCGCGTGGATTGCGAGTGTCTGCAAGTCGGGCGGCGAGCAGCGCGGGACGATGCGGTACATCGCTTCGATGAAGCAATGCACGCTGAAGCTCAGCAGGCCGACCGCCAGCAATGCCAGCATCGCGCGGCCGAACTCTGCAGTACGCACCGCGTTGAGTGCATCGCCCAAACCGCCCGCGCGCGAGGGATCTGCAGTCCACGCCGCCCAGAAGAAGAATCCCGCGATGATGAGAACCACCACGCCATGAGCGATGAGTCCGAACTTCACGATCGGATTCAGCCGTGCCGCGAGCGGCGTGTATCGCAATTGCTTCTTGTAGCTTTCACGATAGGCCGTGACGAACTCGAATATCGCAAATCCGAGTGCCGCAACACCGACCACGGCCACGGCCCAGCGGCCGAAAGGTTGCGCCATGAGCTTGGCACTCCAACTCTCCGCTCCATCACCACCTGAGCCGCGATGCTCGATCAAGCGCACTGCGGATGCAGCGAGCGATAGATAGATGAGGCCCGAGATCGCTTGCGCCGAGCGCGCCACCCAGCCACTCGGCTGCTCGCCTTTGCGTTCGAGATCGAACAATGCATCGATGAAACGCCATGCCGCGTAGGCGACCAAGCCGAGCGCGATGACGACGAGAACTGCCGTGCCGAACGGTTTGCTCATCAATGTGGCAAACGCGCCTTTCGAGTCCGGCGCAGCGCCACCGCCCCGCACAGCGATCAGCGCCAAGGCGCCAACCAGCAGGTAGACGATCCCACGCGCCGCGTAACCGAAACGCATCAGCGGATCGACCCACCCGGGCACTGCAGCACGCATTCGGCTCACTCCTGCGATAGGGCTCGTTCGATGTCCCAGAAATGGTGTCGGAGGTTGCCGAGTTCCGTGCGACCCTGCCTCTACTTCGTGGTGCTGCACACGTGTTCTGCGATTTGAACCGCATTGAGCGCCGCGCGCCCTTCAGTAGCTGGTCACCTGCCACGAACATTGCGAGCGAGCGACCGCTCGGATCACTGACGTCCTGGCGAATGCGCCCGACCGGAATCTCGTCGCGGCCGGAAGCATCGATCGACATGGGGGAAGTAGTTGCGCTCGATGTCATCAACCGCGCACACGCCGGGCGTAGACCACGACGCGCCGTGGTCATCGACGCAGGCCATCTGGACGACCCGTCTCTGGAACTACTCGATAGCGCTGCCGTTCTGTTTGCGATTCGACACCAACGGCGTTCGCGAGTGGAGGCGATATGAGCATTTTCACCAAGATCAAAGATGCAATCTTCGGTACGAAGGCGTCCGCATCGCCATCTGCAGCGCAGCCAACTTCGACGACCGCCACGCGCGCCCCGTCCCCACAATCGTCCGCACCGCGTCCCACTCAACCCGCCGCGCCACCGCCGGCGCCTAAGCCGCTCGAGCCCGTGGATGTCGAAGCCGTCTTGCAAGGGCTGGCCTCCAAGAATTCACAGCAGCTGAACTGGCGCACGTCGATCGTCGATCTCATGAAGCTTCTCGATCTCGATTCGAGCCTGCAGAATCGCAAGGAGCTTGCCAAAGAGCTCGGCTACACGGGCGACACGAACGACTCTGCGACCATGAACATCTGGCTGCACAAGCAAGTGATGCGGCAACTCGCCGCGAACGGCGGCAAGGTGCCTGCGGAGCTGAAAGACTAGAGGCACTAGCGCTGCGACGCGCGAATCCGTCCTGGCGCGGCGCAGTCACTGACAAGACCGTTTAGCGCCTCTTGCTCACGGCTCACCCTGCAGCGGTCCGAACCCCGGCGGTGGAATGCGGTGCTTCGTCGCCGCTTCGTATGCCGCAGCGATCTTCAGCAGCATCGGCTCTGTGAAAGGGCGCCCGACGAAATCGACACCGACCGGAAGTTTCGCTTTCATGGGACCGACCATGCGAATGCGCCGATCGGCTTCCGTGCGTTCCGCTGCTGCTGCGCCACCGCCCGCACCTCGAAATGCAGATTCGGGCAGAGGGTCGACTTTGGGATCTCGAATCCAGTCGTACACCTCGGTCGTGAAGCCGGCCGGCACCGAGATCACTGGGAAGCCTTGCGCGCCGAGGAAGGTCCAGACACCCGCGCGATTGTTGGGTGATGGACTGGCTGGGGCCCCGAGCTTCGTCGGCGGCAGATTCGCGGTGGGATACACGAGCGCATCGAGCTTCTGCTCTGCCATGCATTGGAGAATCATCTGCTGCATCGAGAAGCGTCGCAGCAGGCGGCTCGACATGTCGTACTGCATGTCCTTCTCAGTGTTCTCGCGACCGCGCTTGGGTGTGCGGAACTTGGGCTCGTCGTAGTAGTTGGCTTTCGTCAGGAGATCGGTGTTGCTCTTGATGTTGGCGTCGCCGCGCTCGCGCAGATACAGGTTCAACATGTATTTCGCCTGACCTTCAGCTTCGTTCTGGCTGAAGTCGCGCAGCGTGAGCTTCTCCGGCAGCAGATCCGGATTGAACTTCAGGTCCAACAACTTCGGGATGTGATCCGTCGTGGGCTTGCCGCTGGCGTCCAACGGAAACATCTCCGGATAGCGCTTCGTGAACAACTTGTTGTCGTTTTGTGGCGCGTAGCGCTGCAGGCAGGTCGAGAACAGCTCGCCCTCGGGACCTGGATCCACCACCGTCGCCCCGAGCTCGCCCAACTTGCTGGCCGCGGCGCTCACGAGATCGATCGTTTGTTCGTCTTCCTTGCTGAAAAGTTTCTTGTTCATGTATTCGCGCACGACGCCGATGCGTAGTCCCTCGAGGCTTTGCGCTTGCGCGTACTTGACGTAAGGCTCAGCGGGCATGCGACCCATCGTGAAGACCGTGAGCTCATCCTTCGGGTCATAACCCGCGATGACATCGAGGATGTGCGCGGCATCCTCGACCGTTTTGCAGATCGGACCGACGCGCGTGTTGATGCCGATTTGAATCATGCCGTCGCGACTGACGAGCTCTTCCGTCGCCGCGATGCCGACCGTGCTCGCCGCACTCGCCGGTCCGCGAATGGAAGAGCCAGATTCTTCTGCGATCGCGCAAGTTACGAAGTTCGCACCGACAGCCGAGCCCGACCCTGAGCTCGAGCCGCGTGGAATTCGTTCCGTGTCATAGGGATTGCAAAACGTGCCGCCGAACGAGCTGCGCGGCGTTGCGGAGGCGTACTCGCCGAGATTCGACTTCGCGAGAATGATGGCGCCTGCGTCGCGCAACCGTTGCACGAACGTCGAATCGTCCGGCGGCCGGTCGTTCGCATAGAACGCATCTGCGCCGGACGTCGTGCGCATGTCGAAGGTGTCGTATTGATCCTTGATCGCCATCACCACACCATGCAGTGGCCCGACCAGCTTGCCGGTCTGCGCGAACTGCGCATCGAGCGCTGCGGCGACTTCCAGCGCATCCGGCATCTTCGGATCGCTATCGACTGCATCCGTCATGCTGCGCGCTTTGCGCTCGTCGAAGCCCCACCTCTTGCGCGTGGCAGGCCGCAGATTCAAGGTCGATAGCGCGTTGATCTGTCCTGCATGTGGAATCGTCTCCACGACACCGAGAATGCCTTGGGGCTGCTTCACGCACGTGCCGTTGTAGGCCTTGATGCGCTTCAAATACAGCTCGACGAGCTGTTTGGAGGTGAGCTGCTTCGCCAGGATGGCTTCTTGAATCTGCGCGATGGTGGCTTCTTCGAGATGGAACTTGCCGACGGGCTGTTCCTTGGCCACAGCGACACCGCTCAGCGCGGCGCTTGCCGCAAGCGAGACCATCACTGCACATGCAATCGTCGTACGACGGGTTCGATCACTCACGGCTCCACGCATCGACTCGCTACCTCACTGGCAAAGTGCGCAGAGTCAGACGGCGCCACATACGCGGCACCCTACGAACCGCAGCCGCTACGGGCGGTCGATGAGCCGGTCTGGCGGCAACTTTCGCTTACGCGAAATCATCGATGTGCAGTGGA
>JBEVDW010000308.1:0-7456 GCA_040513115.1 Steroidobacteraceae bacterium
CGTAACCGCCGAGCGCGAAGAACGCGGCGTGACCCAGGCTCAAGATGCCGCAGTAACCCCACACGAGGTCGACGGCGATCGCGAGCAGCGCGTACGTCATGTACTTGCCGATGAGCGTCATCGTGTAGGTCGACACGTTCAGCGCCGAGTCGATCGGCGTGAGCGCATGCAATGCAGGGACGCCCACACCCACCAGCAGTAGCAACGCAAAGAACACCTGCGTACCGCGTTCGGTGCGCAGCGCATTCAGCAATGGGGAATCGGACAGGGTCATCACGCCTCCGCCGCCCGGCCCTTCTGCGGAAAGAGGCCGCGCGGACGCCGCTGGATGAAAAGAATGAGCGCGATGAGCACGAATATCTTCGCGAGAACCGCCCCGGCGTACGGCTCCAGCAACTTGTTCACGACACCGAGCGACATGCCACCGATCAGCGTGCCCCACAGATTGCCGACGCCGCCGAACACCACGACCATGAACGAATCGATGATGTACGACTGGCCGAGATTCGGCCCCACGTTGGTGAGCTGACTCAGCGCCACACCCGCGACTCCGGCGATGCCAGAACCCAAGCCGAACGTCATCGCATCCACCCATTCGGTGCGCACGCCCATGGATTTCGCCATGGCACGGTTCTGCGACACGGCACGCACCTTCAAGCCCAGGCTCGTCCTGCTCAACAGCACGAGCAGCAGGGCGAACACGATCATCATGAAGAGAACGACGTACAGGCGGTTATACGTGAGCGAGAAAGCATCGTTGATCTGCAGCGAGCCCGCCATCCATGCAGGCGTCTCCACTGGACGATTGTTCGCCGTGAAGATGTCGCGCACGAGTTGTTGCAGCAGCAAGCTGATGCCGAACGTGGCCAGCAGCGTTTCCAATGGCCGGCCATAGAGAAAGCGCACGACGCTGCGCTCGATCAGCACGCCCATGGCACCGGATACGAGGAACGCAACAGGAATCGCAACGAGGATCGACGCGCCGATGTGATTGGGCATCAGCAGTTGCATCACGTACGTCGTATAGGCCCCCAACATCATCAACTCGCCATGCGCCATGTTGATGACACCCATCACGCCGAACGTGATGGCGAGGCCAATGGCAGCGAGCACCAGCACCGAGCCCAGGCTCAGCCCGAAGAACAGCGTCTCCAGGCCACCATAGAAGCTGCGGCGATTCTCGATGCCGCCGAGCACATCGATGACTTTCGCACGCACGTTCAGATCGGGCTCGGCATACGTGCCGTCTGCCGCACGTTCGGTGAGCGCCTTCAACCGGTTGTAGACGTCGGCGTTGAGACTGCCGCGCAACGTGTCGACCGCGGCGAGGCGGGTCGCGGGGTCTGCGTTGCTCAGATCGAACAACGCGATGCCTTCGCGCATCGCAGCGCGCACGTCATCGTCCTTCTCCTTGTCGATGTGTTGCCGCAGCAGCGGCACGGTGTCCTCATCGACGGAGCGCAGCATCTCCTTCACGGCGTTCAACCGCACGGCGCTGTCCGGATCGCTCAGGTCGAACGCTGCGATGAATCCCTTGAGCGACTTGCGCAGCTGATTGTTCGTGGTGATGCGAGCGTAGTCGTCCTGACTCGCGGGGCCGATCGGCTTCAATGTGACCGGATCGGTGGTCGTGAAGGTGTCGCCTTCGGTGGCGATGACGACAAGCTTGTCTTCACGGCGGTAGTACAGGTTGTTGTCGAGCAAGGCTTGAAAGACGGCCTTCTTGCTCGGGTGACGCGATTGCGCGATGTCTGCGACCGCGCGTTCTTTTTGTTTGAAGTTGTTGGTTGCCAGCGCTTGCAGCTGTGTTGCGAAGGGGTCGGCGGCGAAGGAGGTCAGAGAGTAGAGGCAGAGGAACAAGAGTAGGAGAAGAGCTTCCCCGACCCCGCCCTCCCCCGCAACGCGGGGGAGGGTTGGGGTGAGGGCAAGCCCACGCGAACGATGTGCGTTCGAGCAGATCACTTGTAGTTCTGCCCCGAGCACTTCTTCGTGACCTTGTTGTAGTTGCCGCACTTGAGCGTGACCCAGTCGGCTTCCACGTCCTTGCTGCCCGGCAGGAAGTCGGACCAGGCGTCGCCCGGCACGAGACCTTCCGTCTGCCACACCACATCGAACTGGCCATCGGCGCGAATTTCACCGATGTACACGGGCTTCGTCAGATGGTGGTTCGGCAGCATCTTCGCTGTGCCGCCGGTGAGGTTCGGTGATTCGATGCCGATCATGGCATCTGCAACCTTGCTCACGTCCGTGGTCTTGGCCTTCTCCACGGCCTTCACCCACATGTTGAAGCCGATCACGTGCGCTTCCATCGGATCGTTCGTCACGCGCTTCGGATTCTTGGTGAACGCCTTCCACTTCTTGATGAACTCGGCATTGGCCGGGTTCTCGATGCTCTCGAAGTAGTTCCAGGCAGCCAGGTGACCGACGAGCGGCTTCGTGTCGATACCCGAAAGCTCTTCCTCACCGACCGAGAAGGCCACGACCGGAATGTCTTCCGCCGAGATCTTCTGGTTGCCGAGCTCTTTGTAGAACGGCACGTTGGCGTCGCCGTTAATGGTCGAGACCACCGCCGTCTTCTTGCCGGCCGAGCCGAACTTCTTGATGTCGGAAACGATGCTCTGCCAATCGGAATGACCGAACGGCGTGTAGTTGATCATGATGTCGGCCGGTGCCACGCCCTTCGCCTTGAGGTAAGCCTCGAGGATCTTGTTGGTGGTACGCGGATAGACGTAGTCCGTGCCCGCGAGCACCCAGCGCTTCACGCCGAGGTCCTTCATCAAGTAATCAACCGCAGGAATCGCTTGCTGATTCGGAGCGGCGCCGGTGTAGAACACGTTCTTCGACGACTCTTCACCCTCGTATTGCACAGGGTAGAAGAGCAGGCCGTTGTTCTTCTCGAACACCGGCAGCACCGACTTACGTGACACCGAGGTCCAGCAACCGAACACGACCGCCACCTTATCCTTCACCAGCAACTGCTCGGCCTTCTCGGCGAACAACGGCCAGTTGGAAGCGGGGTCGACAACAACGGCTTCGAGCTTCTTGCCCAACACGCCGCCCTTCTTGTTCTGCTCATCGATCATCATCAACACCGTGTCCTTCAGTGTCGTTTCGGAGATCGCCATCGTGCCGGAGAGCGAGTGCAGCACGCCGACCTTGATGGTGTCGGCGGCTTGCGCAAGGCTCGATGCAGCCAGAGCGACTGCTGCAGCCAAGGCTTTCAGGCCGACATTACGTGTAGTTTTCTGCATGTGTTTGCGCCTCTAGATACGTTGTAGATCACATCTGGACTTGCAGACCGAGACCGATCTGCGTGTTATCGCTGCCGACATTGGGGTCGAAGCTCTGGTCGATGTAGAAGAGACTGATGCGGGCGTTGAATGCCTTGATGAGGTAGTTCAGATCGACTTCGATCGTCTCCTGATCGACGTCGCCGAGGCCGTCGAACTCGAAGGTCGCTTCGCCGTACTTCGCGAGCACCTGGAACTTGCCGATACCGATCTCCTGCGGGAACAGATACGCGCCAAGCGCGTAGTAGCCGTCGCTTTCGTCACCGGCATAGCCACCCAGGCCGTCGTACTTGGCCCACTGCGCTTCGAACGTCACGACACCTGCATTGCCCAGCTTCTTCTCGAGCAGGAAGTCGATCGAGTAAGCGCTGTCGTCATCGACCGTCTGGCCTGCGACGCCCACGGCAAGGAGGTCCTTCTCGCCGTAGTAGGTACCGTTCAGGTAGTAGCCGCCTTCCGGATCCCAGAAGTCGAGTTGCACACGTGCGGCACCCAGAACCTTCTCGGCGTCGTCGTTGTTCAGGAGGGCGGTCTGCTTCGTGCCGGGCACATCAAACACACCCGCCGAAACCTTGGCGATGCCGAATTGGCCCCAGTACATCACGCCGTCGGCGCGGCCAACCGACTCGGACGGATAACCATCCTGTACGCCGTCCTGATACACACCCCAGTGACTGGCGTAGTACGGACCGTAAAGATTGGAACGGTCGCTGGGCGGCAGAAAACGGCCGACCCAGATGTTGACCTCATCCGATAACGCGAACTGCGCAGCGGCATCCATCACCACGACCTTTTCGTCGCTGCCGCTGTACTCCGTGTTGAACATCAGACTGATCTCGTCGGTCACATGGCCGCTGAGGTAGATACGCGCGCTCTCCACTTCGAAATCGTTGCTGTCGGCATCGATGTCGTCGTAGTTGGTGCTCGTGAAGCTCGTGCGCATGCCCGCACCCACAGACACCGGAGGCAAATCGACGGACGCCGCTTGAGCGATCGGCCAGGACGCAGACGCCACGCCCAGGGCAAGCGCAACCCCGCAACGAAGCGATAAAGAGTTGGAACGCATGGATCTTCCTTCTGAACTACGTGATGGTGAACGGATGTGTTGTTGTCGCTCCTACTGCCTTGCGTGAAAGGGTGGAGCGCTCCCTGGCGCGGGAAGCTATGCGAACCCCTACGTGCTAAGTACGGGGCATTTGACGTACGCGGATGGGGCGAATGACGTAGACACAGGGAGCGCGCGCGATGTTGGTGCGAGCCGCAAACAGCGCGCACTCGAATGCGGCAGGAGCGGCTTGCTGGCCAGCTGGTCTGCTGGCTGGCTGGCCAGATCGAAGGGGCGACTCACTGGTTCGCTAACCAGCGAGCCACGCCTTCTGGCCAACCAACCAGTAGACCAGTTGGCCAATTCCCCCCAATGGCACATGCCTTGCTTCACTCACCGCACCAACAACAAAGAGCGGCGCGATCAACGCCGCATGCACGGCCACATGAGCTCAACTCCACGCCAGCGCATCGTTCGCGAGCGGCGGCAGTACAACCAATGGGTTGCTACGCAGACGCTCGAGGACTACGCGCTGCGTTACACACCCGAACGCGCCCGCCGTTCCTCGTTCCGCGTGGGCAACACCGCCCTCGGTCCCATCTCGTTTCTCGCGTGCGAAGCGATCGGCGGCGCGCTCACGCTCAGCTACGGCTTCACCAACGCCGCCTCGGCAATCGTGGTGTTTTGCCTGCTGATGTTCTTGATCGGTCTGCCGATCTGCTACTACGCGGCCAAGTACGGGGTCGACATCGACCTGCTCACCCGCGGTGCAGGCTTCGGCTACATGGGATCGACGCTGACCTCGCTCATCTACGCGTCCTTCACGTTCCTGCTGTTTTCGATCGAAGCGACCATCCTGTCGATGGCGCTGCGCATGATGTTCGACATCCCCTTGTGGGTGGCGCACCTGTTCAGCTCGCTGATCGTCATTCCGATTGCCATCTATGGCTTCAGCTTCATCAGCCGCATGCAGCTCGCGACTCAGCCTCTGTGGCTGGCGCTGCAGTTCATCCCCATCATGTACATCGCCTGGAAGAATCCCACCGACCTCGTCGGCTGGACCGAGTTCGCCGGCAAACACGGCAATCCGGATGGCGCGATCAACTGGCTGTTGTTCGGCATGGCGGGCTCCATCCTGCTCTCGCTGCTGCCGCAGATCGGCGAACAGGTGGACTACCTGCGTTTCCTGCCGACGCGCAAGAAGCACAACCGCGTGGGCTGGTGGGCAGCGTTGCTGGCGACCGGCCCGGGCTGGGTGGTCGTGGGCGGCTTCAAGATCCTGCTGGGTTCATTCCTTGCCGTCGTTGCGATTCGTCATGGTGTACCGCTCGACATGGCGGATGAACCCACCGAGATGTACTACCTGACGTTCCGCGAAACCGTGCAATCACCCACGTTCGCGCTGCTCCTCATGGGCGTGTTCGTGATCGTCTGCCAGCTCAAGATCAATGTGACGAACGCCTACGCCGGCTCCATCGCGTGGTCGAACTTCTTCTCGCGTCTGACCCACAGCCATCCCGGCCGCGTGGTGTGGCTTGTGTTCAACGTCTTGCTCGCGCTGCTGCTCATGCAGAGCGGCATCTTCGGCGCGATCGAAAGCGTTCTCACGATCTACGCCAACTTCGCCGCCGGTTGGATTGGCGCATTGACGGCCGATCTCGTCATCAACAAGCCGCTCGGCTTCAGCCCCCCGCACATCGAGTTCAAGCGTGCGCATCTCTACGACATCAATCCCGTCGGCGTTGGCGCGCTCGCGCTCTCGGTGCTCCTGTCGAGCCTCGCCTTCTTCGGTGCACTGGGTGACGTCGCACAGTCGCTCTCCCCCTTCATTGCACTCGGCGTTGCGTTCGTGACCGCTCCGCTCATCGCATGGGCGACGAAGGGCCGCT
This sequence comes from Steroidobacteraceae bacterium, assembly GCA_040513115.1. GTDB lineage: Bacteria > Pseudomonadota > Gammaproteobacteria > Steroidobacterales > Steroidobacteraceae > DATELY01. The sequence goes on from JBEVDW010000308.1 coordinate 6,225, forward strand.
ACTACCTCGCCCGTCAACCCAGCGAGCTGCCGGATGAACACGAGATTCGCTGCACCATCTGCGAGAACGCCTTCGAACGTGCGGACGTGGCGATGTGCCCTGCCTACTCCGGCCCCATCTGCTCACTGTGCTGCACGCTCGAAGCGCGATGTCGCGATTTGTGCAAGACGGACAGCCGCTTCACGCAGCAGCTCACGAAGTTCATCACCTGGCTGCTGCCGGAGCGGTATTCCGGCCTCATCCATACTCGTGGCGCGCAGTTCTTTGCACTGCTGTTCACGTTCAACGTAGCGACGGCGCTGCTGCTGTCGTTCATCTTCCATCAGTACGCGGAGGCAGTACCGGCGACGCGATCAGCCATCAGCACGACGTTATGGATCGTGTTTCTCGCTCTGATGGTGCTTTCAGGTGTCGCCGCGTGGCTGATCGTGCTCGCGCATGAAAGCCGGCGCGGTGCGGAGGCTGACTCACAGCGGCAAACCTCGATGCTCATGGATGAGATCGAGGCACACCAACGCACCGACACCGCGCTGCAGAAAGCGAAGGAAGTGGCGGAAGCAGCTAATGTCGCGAAGACCCGTTACATCGTCGGCATCAGCCACGAGATCCGCACGCCGCTGAACTCGATCTTCGGCTACGCGCAATTGCTGGAACGTGGAGCTGCCGGCCCTTCCGACAACGCCATCCGCGTGATCCGTCGCAGCGCCGAGCACATGGCCAATCTCGTGGACGGGCTGCTCGACATCTCCAAGATCGAGAACGGCATGCTGCATCTGAATCGGGACAAGGTGCAGCTCGTCGAGTTTCTGGACCAGATCGTCGACATGTTCCGCCTGCAGGCTGCCGCGAAGGGCATCGAGTTCCGCTTCCACCGCCCACCGCATCTGCCGCTCTACGTGCACACCGATGAGAAGCGGCTGCGGCAGATTCTCATCAACTTGATGTCGAACGCCATCAAGTACACCGAGCGGGGACACGCGAGCTTGACCATGCGCTATCGCAGTCAAGTGGCGGAGTTCGAGGTCTCCGATACAGGTGTGGGCATTCCGCCAGAAGACCTGGAGCGGGTGTTCGAACCCTTCGAGCGCGGACGCGCCGCGAACGTGCTGTCGGTGCCGGGCACCGGCCTCGGCCTCACGATAACCAAGTTGCTCACTCAGATCATGGGCGGCGAGGTCCTAGCACGTAGCACGCCAGGAGAGGGAACGACATTCACAGTACGCGTGATGCTG
>JBEVDW010000309.1:0-2986 GCA_040513115.1 Steroidobacteraceae bacterium
CCAAACCCTCGCTTTTCAGGGGCTCGCTCATGACCTCCATCAGTTGAGATAGATCGAGCGGCACATGTTTGTTCAGTAGCCTCGTCTCGCGCGAGCTTGGCGTGTCACACGCAAACAACTGCACGCGCGCGTCAAAATGACGCGCCAGTTGCGCCGCTTTGCGGATGCCCGGTTGCTCCCGTCGGGTCGGATCGACGACCACCAATATGTTGCGCAGCTGCTTCATGGCCGCTCCTGTACTTGTAAAACAACTCAGGCCTTGGACCTGCGTTCGCTGCACTGCTCTTTGTGCGTGGCTGAGGCCAAGTTGGACAGAATGGTCGCCGAGATGTCCAGGATATCGTCGCTTGCGATGATGCCGCTCAATGCTCCTTTGTCATCCACGACCGGTACGCGGCGCACGCCATTGCTGCGCATCCGTTGGCTGATCGTGGTCAACGGCTCCTCTTCGTGTGCGATGACTACATCCCGAGTCATAGCGTCTGCGACGGTGATCATGGCTGGGGAGAGGTTTTTGGCTACCACCTGCACCACGATGTCACGGTCGGTCAGCACCCCAATAGGGCGAACGTCCCCAGGATTGACAACGACCAGCAAGCCGACGTGATTCGAGCGCATGTGCGCTGCCGCCTCGGCAAGATCCGCCTGCGGGTGGACAGTGATGACGCGATGATGACAGTAGCTTCCGACGTTCACGAGTTGTTCTCCTCTGCCTCGATCCGTGGGTTACAACGGCGCAGCGAGCAGCGAGCCGAGCGGTGCCGTAACTCGACACCGCCCCTTAGGTGAAGCTCACTTCACTTCGATTGTCGTCGACTTCGCCTTTGGTGCCTTGTTCTTAGGAATGTGCACGCGCAGTACGCCATCTTTGGATTCCGCGCGAATACCTTGGCCATCGCAGTTCTCGGGCAAGCTGAAACTGCGCGAAAACGCGCCGTAGAAGCTTTCGATGCGAATGTCGTTCTCGGTTTTGGTGTCCTTCTCACGTTTGCGTTCGCCGCTCAGCGTCAGGACGCCGCCCTCGACACTCACCTTAATGTCTTCCTTTTTCACTTCCGGCAATTGCGCCTTGAGCAGGTACTCTTGCTCGGACTCAGTGATATCGGCAGTCGGCGTCCACGCGTCTTCGCTCGCACTACGCAAGCTGCCGACGAATGGCGAGAAGCGACGGAGCATGTCTTCCATCTCACGGAATGGCTCCCAGCGTGTGATGTTCATCGTTATCTCCTCTAGAGTTGGATGTGTACGCGTGATGCACGCGCTTCTATCGTTGTGATTTCGCACGGTCGTGCAAATGCGAGGATGCGCGTAAAGATGTGATGCACCTCACTATTGAGAGGGACGTCCGCCAGCGCCGCAGACGGTTCTCGCTCGGGAAAACAGCAACTGCGGTCGCGCCCGCCTCACGGCCGCGACAGCGCTTTCATCAATGCCTGGTGATAGTGACGGATGCGGCTCTCCTGATAGCGGGCGAGTGTGATGCCCTCCGGATCGCCCGGCCATGTGTTCAAGCCGATCTGAACGAAGGGCATGTTTTCGTCATCCTGATCGAAAATCAGGCCCATCGCGCCGATATGCGGCTCGAATCGATCCTCCGGACCCAACTCGATCAGCTTCGGTGCGGGCGGTGGGCCACCTTCGTCCGGCGAGCGAATCAACATCCAGATGTCGAAGTAGCAACTGGCGGGCGAATCGGCGTTGGGACGGAACTGGTAGACGAGTGGCAGTCCTTCCCCGTACCACGGGCAGAAGTTCGGAAACAGGAAGTACTGGATGGAATCCAGCAGCTCCGCGTCGGACAGAGTCGAATAGTCAGCACCGGTCAGTTGCTTCATTGTCTGACGGCGCCATTGAGCGATCGACGCGCGATCGTGGATGTCCGGCGGCAACGTGTTGGGCTGATCCGAGCGCAGGGCATTGAGCAGCGCCCAGACATCGGCGATAGCGCCGATCGCCGAGCCATCTTTCGAATGCTTGCTCGGCACACCGGTCGGCGTGATCGTGCGGCTGAATTGCGCAGGGCCTTCGTCATACACATCGTACTGCGTGCCGTGCTCCGCGACGGATGACAGCGCTTGAGGGTGCGTCTGCATCAAATGGTAGGACTCGAGGAAAGCTTCCATCGCAACCTTCCAGTTCGCGCGGACCGTCTTGCGTGTATGCCACAGCGAGAAGCGCTTCTCGAGCGGCCAGCGTGCGAAGTGCTGGGGCATCGAGCCCAGATGCTCGGCAAGCGAGATGCCTTGCAGATCCGGATTGATGAAGACGAAGCCGCCCCACGTGCCGACCTGGACTTCGCGTAGCGCGTACCTGTTTGGATGCACATCCGGAAAGTCCCACGCGCCCGGATAGTAGGCGAGCTGGCCTTTCACATCCCATGTCCACGCGTGATAACCGCAACGGAAGTGCGTCGCACCGGAGCCATGCTTGTCGACCAGGCGTCGTCCGCGATGCAAACAGACGTTCCAGTAGCCTTTGAACTCGGTGGCTCCCGTGCGTACGACGAGAAAGGAGAGGCCGGCGACTTCGTACACGAGGTGGTCGCCGACGTTGGGGATCTCGTCTTCGCGACCCACGACCTGCCACGTTCGCTTCCACAGCTTCTCCACTTCCTGCCGATGGAATTCGTACGAGGTGTAACGCTCAGGCGGGATCTTTGCCGATCCCATGTTGGGCGAGCTCTCCTTGGTGAGGAATTCGGGAACGCCCTTGCTGTCCTGACGCGCGAGATCACGCCAGTTCGGTGACAGATCTGTGCCGAATCCGCGCTGGAACTGATCGAAGTCGTCTTGCACTTTGCCCACGGGGATCTCCGGCAGAAATGTCGCGTCAGTGGATGCGGGCAGAATGCGGCAGGCCGCGACAGCGGGGGAGTGCGGGGAATGGGCTATCGATTATCGAATTCCCCGTATGGGGCTCGCATCGAGGGTCCATACGATGCGCATGATTCGAAGACTGCTGCCGAAGCGCGATGGTCGTTAGTTCG
>JBEVDW010000310.1:0-11180 GCA_040513115.1 Steroidobacteraceae bacterium
GGCCCAGCCCGCGCCGACGCGGGTCAATGTGGAGATCGAGAACGCACCTCGCTCCGGCCAGAACTCTGCCTTTGATTCCACGGAAGCGACGCTGAGCCTCGCGTCGGTCTTCGAGCGAGGCGGCAAGCGAGCGGCGCGCATCGCCGTAGCCGATGCAAAGCTCAACTCGCTCGTGCTGCAGGAAGAGCGCAGTCGCGCAGACCTGCTCGCCGAGGTCGCGCGTCGATATCTCGATCTCATCGCGATGCAGTCGATGGGCGACCTTGCGGAGGCGGAAGTGGCGCAACGCGCGAAGGTTGTCGACGCCACTGCCCAGCGAGTGCGCGCGGGCGCTACACCCGAGTCAGTGAGGCTCGCAGCCGAAGCTGCGTTTGCTCGCGCCACGCTCCAGCGAGACCGGTTGCGCGCTCAGACCGACTCGGCCGCGCAGAGACTCGCCATCCTGTGGAGCAGTCGGAAGCCGGATTTCGATCGTGGCGCCGGCGATCTGCTGACCATTCCGGCCACTCCCACGATGGAGTCTTTGCGTGACCTCATCGTGAACAGCCCGGAACTTCGCCAGTTCGCGGATGAGTCCAGGCTGCGGGAAGCGCGTGTACAGCTCGCACAGACGGCGCGAACAACCGACATCGACTGGAGCGTCGGCGTGCGGAGATTGGAAGACGATGGCTCGTGGGCCGGCGTCGTCAGCATGTCGGTTCCGTTCGGAAGCGCAACGCGCGCTGGACCGGGGATTCGCACTGCGCAGGCGGAACTCGCAGAGCTCACTCTCGAGCGGGAAGCGCAGGAGTTGACATTGGAAGCAACTCTCATCGAGGCGCATGCGCGATTCAGTGCAGCGCGCGCGGAAGTCGTTACCACTCGCGCAGCGGTACTCCCCAAGTTCGAGCAGGCGGAGCGCGCTTCGGAGCGGGCGTTCCGCGCCGGTGCGTTGCCCTATGCGGAGTGGGCACAGCTGCAGGCCGAAGCGATGTCCGCGCGCCGCGACCAACTCGCGGCCGCTGTCGATGCCCATCGCGCACTCATCGAGATCCAGCGACTCACCGGAACTCCCTTCACTACGTCATCGTCGCAGCCCACGAGGACTCAGCCATGAGCGATAGTTTGAGCGCCCTGCTGGGGGTGATCGTTGCAACGTTCATGCTCGCCGCGTGCGGGGAACGATCCGATTCGCACTCGCATCACGCAGGCGACGAAAGCGCCCATGTCGAAGGCGAAGCCGACGAGCATCACGATGAGGTCGTGATCGAAGAAAGCACCGCGACCCAGCTCGGCGTTCGAACCGCGAAGGTGGGACCTGGAACCGTACGCGATGCACATGAGGTCCAGGGCCTGCTGACACCGATCGAAGGCAAACACGCTCGCGTGCGCGCACGGTACCCGGGGCCCGTGCAGTCGGTACGCGTCGCAGTCGGCGATGTTGTGAAGGCCGGTCAGACGCTCGCCGTGATCGACAGCAATGTGAGTCTCACAGCGTATCCGGTGACAGCGCCGTTCGGGGGAACCATCCTCGATGTCGCAGCGGGTCCAGGCGATCTCGCCGGCGATGAGGCGCTCTTCGAGCTCGCAGACCTTTCGTCGCTCTGGGTCCATCTGCACCTCTTCGGACGTGACGCGCAACACATCACGCCGGGACTGCCCGTCGAAATCACGCGCTTGAGCGACGGCTTCCGCGCGGCGACGAAGCTGGATCGAATCCTCCCGGGAACGGCAACGGCCAGTCAGAGCACGGTCGCGCGCGCCACCATCCGCAACGCGGACGGCCAATGGCGGCCTGGCGCAGCAGTACGCGCTTACGTGACGGTGAGCGAGCGCCAGACTGCGCTCGTCGTGCCCCTAGCGGCGCTGCAAGTGTTCGAAGGCGAGACCGTCGTGTTCACGCGCAATGGCACCACCTACGCTCCGCGCGCCGTGAAGCTGGGAGAGCGTGACGCACACCACGCCGAAGTGCTCGACGGGTTGAAGGTCGGCGCAGAGATCGTCATCGAGCAGAGCTATCTCATCAAGGCGGACCTCGAGAAGGAGAGCGCGGGACATGAGCACTGACATGCCGCGCCTCGAGCGAACCATTCGCTTCGCGATCACGCATCGATGGCTGATGCTGGTACTGACGCTCGCGGTCGCGGCCGTCGGGACATGGAGCTTCAAGCGTCTGCCGATCGATGCGACGCCCGACATCACGAACGTCCAGGTGCAAGTGAACACTGAAGCAGCGGGTTACTCGCCGCTCGAAGCCGAACAGCGCGTGACCTTCGTCGTCGAAACGGCGCTGGCCGGTCTGCCGCGGCTCGACTACACGCGCTCGCTATCGCGCTATGGGCTCTCGCAGGTCACGGTAGTGTTCGAAGACGGCACCGACATTTTCTTTGCACGCCAACAGGTGGCGGAGCGCCTCGCGCAGGTCAAAGCGCAACTTCCCGACGGTGTGGAGCCGGAGCTGGGTCCGATTGCCACAGGAATGGGCGAGATCTTCTCGTACACGATCACGGCGGATCCGGCCGCACCCCGTTCCGATGGCACACCGTGGACGACGACGGATCTTCGATCCATCCATGACTGGGTCGTCAAACCGCAGCTACGAAACACGCCCGGAGTCACGGAGGTGAGCGCGATCGGCGGCTTCGTCAAGCAGATCCACGTCACACCGGATCCTGCGCGCCTGCTCGCCTACGGCTTCACACTCGACGACGTCATCGGCGCGCTGTCCAAGAACAATGAGAACATCGGTGCCGGCTACATCGAGCGGGGTGGTCAACAGCTCCTGGTGCGCATCCCCGGTCAGGTGCCGGACCTTACCGCACTCGAATCCATCGTGCTCGATCGCCGCGATGGGGTCCCAATCCGCATTCGGGATGTGGCTACGGTGAGCGAAGGCCCGGAACTGCGCACCGGCGCCGCCACGCAAGGCGGCGAAGAAGTCGTCCTCGGCACTGTGTTCATGCTGATCGGCGAGAACAGTCGTGCCGTGGCGCGCGCGGTCGCAGCAAGAGTCGAACAAATCCAGAAAAGCTTGCCGCAGGGCGTGTCGATCGAGGCAGTCTATGATCGCACGGCGCTCGTCGATCGCACCATCGCGACGGTGCGTACCAACCTCGTCGAGGGCGCCCTGCTCGTGATCGTGGTGCTGTTCACTTTGCTCGGAAATCTGCGTGCGGCGCTGATCACCGCCGCAATCATTCCCCTGTCCATGCTCATGACGATCACCGGCATGGTTCGCGGCGGCGTGTCGGGCAATCTCATGAGCTTGGGTGCACTCGATTTCGGTCTCATCGTCGATGGCGCCGTGATCATCGTCGAGAACGCGCTACGGCGCTGCGGCGCAGAGCAATCGCGTCTCGGGCGAGTCCTGCAACTCGAAGAGCGGCTCGAGCTCGTGGCACGTTCGACGGCGGAAGTTATCCGGCCGAGCCTGTTCGGCGTCGGAATCATCACGGCCGTGTACCTGCCCATCTTTGCGCTCACCGGCATCGAGGGAAAAATGTTTCATCCCATGGCACTCACCGTGGTGCTCGCACTGACGAGCGCCATGGTGCTGTCCGTGACGTTCGTGCCGGCCAGCGTCGCGCTCGTGCTCGGCGGCAAGATTCCCCCACACGAGAATCGCGCCGTGCAAGCGTTGCATGAACGGTATGAGCCGCTGCTGCGATGGGTACTTGCACACCGCGTTCCGGTCGTGGGAGCTGCGCTCGTGCTGAGCATCCTGTCCGTGACCCTCGCAACTCGACTCGGTACCGAGTTCGTTCCGAGCCTCGATGAGGGGGACGTCGCCGTGCATGCGCTGCGCGTGCCCGGGACGAGCCTGACGCAGGCGGTCCACATGCAGAAGGTGTTGGAACGACATCTGGCCGAACTGCCGGAAACCGAGCGCGTCTTCAGCCGCATCGGCACCGCGGAAGTCGCCAACGATCCGATGCCGCCCTCGATGACGGACACATTCGTCATGCTCAAGCCACGCGAGGCGTGGCCGGACCAGCGCAAGACAAAAGCGGCGTTGCTTGAGGAGATCGAGACCGCCGCGCGCGCACTGCCTGGTAACAACTACGAGTTCACACAGCCTATCCAGATGCGCATGAACGAGCTCATTTCCGGCGTGCGCGCGGATGTGGCTATCAAGGTCTATGGCGATGATCTCGAAATGCTTGAACGTCTGGCCACGCGCATCGCGCGGATCGCGCGGCAGGTGGCCGGCGCGGCGGATGTCCGTGTCGAGGAGACCACGGGCCTTCCCATGCTCATCGTCGAGCCCGACCGCCAGGCGTTGGCGCGATACGGACTCAATCCACAGCATGTCCAGCGCACCGTGAGCACCGCGATCGGCGGCACCGTTGCCGGCCAGTTCATCGAAGGCGACCGACGTGCGGATATCGTCGTGCGACTTCCGGAGCAACTGCGCCAGAGCCCGACGTGGCTCGCGGATTTGCCGATTCCGCTCAACGCGAACGTAAACGACGATGAGGTCTCGCGCGGCGCAACCTGGGCAGGTGGAGAACCTGTGTTCGTTCCGTTGCGCGAAGTGGCGAGCATTGCGGAGACCACGGGCCCCAACCAGGTCAACCGCGAGAACGGCAAGCGTCGCGTCGTGGTGACCGTCAATGTGCGCGGTCGCGATCTCGGTGGCTTCGTTGTTGACGTACGCGAGCGGCTCGACAGCGACCTCCAGGCGCCGGCCGGTTACTGGATCGAGTATGGCGGAACATTCGAACAGCTCATTTCCGCTACGGAACGACTGAGCATCGTTGTCCCTGTAACACTCGTAATCATTCTTGCGCTGTTGTTCTTTGCGTTCGGATCGATGCGTGCCGCGGTCGCGATCTTCAGCGGAGTGCCGCTTGCATTGACGGGTGGCGTCGTTGCTTTGTGGCTGAGAGACATACCGCTCTCGATCTCCGCAGGCGTCGGCTTCATCGCCCTGTCCGGTGTAGCCGTGCTCAATGGGCTCGTGATGGTAGGCCTCATTCGGACGCTCGAGGACCAGGGCGCGTCGCCCGACGAAGCCATCATTCAGGGCGCGCTCGGGCGTTTGCGCGCGGTACTCATTACGGCCCTCGTTGCCTCGCTCGGTTTCCTGCCCATGGCCTTGAATGTCGGTCCCGGCGCGGAGGTTCAACGGCCACTGGCCACGGTCGTGATCGGCGGCATCGTTTCATCGACCGTTCTCACGCTGATCGTCCTGCCGGGGCTCTATCGAATGTTGGCACCGCGAAACAAGCGGACTTGAGGCTCGGGTGCGTCAGCTCGGCGCAAGCACGGCCGCTTCTTTGACTTGCTCAATGCGTGCTTCCTAGTCACGCTCTGCACGGTCATGTCGCAGTTCTTCTCCTTACGACGTCACGCGTTCTACGTGCTGATCTCCGCAGCGCTGTTCGGCATAAGCGCGCCGCTTGCAAAGCTACTGCTGGAACGCACAAGCGCATTATCCCTCGTGGCGCTCTAGTCATGCAGTGGATTCCAACTGCCGGCGTCATCGGAACGTGCGCTCTGTGGGGCCTGGACAACAATCTCACTCGCGCAGTGAGTCACCGCGACGCGCTGCAGATCGCAACCATTAAGTGTCTGATCGCAGGTTTGACCAACGGGGCGATCGCCTGGGCGTTGGATCAGACTCTGGTGATATCTATGCCAGACATCCTGCGCGCATTCGCGCTCGGTGCCGCTGGCTATGGGCTCAGCCTCGTGCTGTTCGTTAGCGCGCTGGCTCATCTCGGCAGCGCCCGCACCGCAGCCCTCTTTGGAACGGCGCCATTCATCGGTGCGGCCACTGCCGTAGTGATCGGTGAGCCGCTCACGGCCTCTTTATTGTTCGCGCTGGTACTGACGGGATTGTCCACGTGGCTGGTCCTGAGCGAGAGTCACGCGCACGTGCATCGGCACGAAGCATTGGAACACGAGCATGTGCACGCGCACGACGAGCATCATGAGCACTCGCATTCGGCAAATGAAGGAGATGAGCCGCATTGTCACCGACATACACACGCTCCGCTCACGCATAGCCACGCGCATCTGCCGGACTTGCATCATCGTCATGGACACAAATGACTTGCCGGGAAGTGGTGCTTTGAAAGGACCGTTGACCGTCACAGCGCGCCTGCGTGCGTGAAAGCTCGGCGGCGTGGGATCCGCAGTTGCAGGCGATCGATGACGAAATCGGCGAGCTGTGCAAGGGACCTCTGACAGCGCAATCGAAACAGCCGATCGGTGAGTCGGCGCCAATGGAAATCGCCAGCTGTTAATCCATACAGGTGCGGTACCTTGGCCGCCATGCGGCGCACCCGATCCGTCTATAACCCCAAGCACCACGGATGGGTGAGCATCCAGGACCGTCACAGCTTCGTGCTGGGCGTGATCGATTGCAGCGCGGGCGGCGCTCAAGAGTGTTTCGAGCGCTTGTGCCGCGACTTTGAGGGCGCGGGCTGGACGCTCGAGGGACGATTCTTCGACTCGCAGTTCATTCACCGCGAGTCGTTACGATGGTTTGTTGCAATCTACGCCGAGAATCCGCAGGTGCGCTGCATGCGGGTGCTCGTGCCGGTGCGGCCGCGGTGAGGTAAATCGATGATGAAACTGTGTGGGGCTGAGGGCGGATCCCGCTTGAATGACCTACGCTCGATCAAACCATGCTGAACAGATCGGGTCAGTCGAGCATCAAGGCTGTGAATTCCATGCGCACGGACTCACCGTCCCGCAAGTTCGCCTGTCCTTTGTGCCCCCTTTTTGAGGCAGACAACTGCGAGAGTGCTTCCACTGATGATTGCAGGGAATGACCTGGATACTCAGAAGAATCCGGGTGTTCTTAAATGAAGGACTGCCTAAGGGCGCTCGCTTCTCTTCGACCTTGGACTCGTCCAGCTTCTGCGGCGGGCTTGCGTGTCGCTGGATCCAGAGGGCCCAACGGGCCAATGGTCGCGAGCGATGGCTCGTCTGCCGCGATGAGGACGACTTGCGAACCACCTTGCCGCAGTTGTGCGATGTCATCGTCGAGTGTCGAGCCCAGGGCATCGAAGGCAGCTTGTTGGCGGCCAAACGGAGAGAGAATAAGAACCGAAGGTGTGTCGATGGCGAGATGCGCGTTCTCAGCCGTACGCCAAACACCACCGTCGATGTAGCGGCGCCGTCCAATCTCAGCCACCGGCCAGATGCCAGGCACTGCACAACTCGCTGCGATAGCGTCGGTAAGGCTTACGTTGGAGGCGGCGTCGAAGGTGTGCAAGGTGTGGATATCGATGTCTAACGCTGTAACAAGCAGAGGCGTCGTTGGCCACCGATCCGACTCGAGCCCAAGACGCTCGACAATGTCAGCACGCCGCTGAGCCCAAGGAATGGTCTGTGCGTTCAACGCCAAATCGACAATCGCGCGCAAGCGCTCCTCGGGATCACTCCAGTTTTTTTTGAGCAGCAGGGAAAACGCTGCTTGCTGGTTCTTCGTGTCAGGTGCTCGCTGCCGGGGTTGCTTCTGCAGGACAGCCTGGCGTTCATACAACTCCGTGGTGGCAAGTGTGCTCGTCACGTGCGCGCCCACCACCGAGCCGGCGGAGGTTCCGATTACTGCGCGCGAACGCCTTACGTCGAGACCACTTTCCTCGAGGCCCATGATGACCCCGATCATCCAGGCAATACCCCAAAGCCCCCCTCCTCCAAGTACCAATGTTTTCTCTGTGAGCATCCGGACGGCCTCTGTATGAATGGGAACTCGGAAAGTCAGCGAGCTGGAAGAAGTCGTCTCGCGCTTGCGCATTGTCGTAAAGCGCCACAGACGTTACCAACCTAGGTAGCTGTGATTCTTGGACAAAGGAACCTAAAGAGCTCGCTTCTTGAGGTGTGTGCGCTCCTCTCGAACGAGTTGACCGCAGACTCTGAATCCCAACGGGACTAAATCGGCGTTCAGGTCGCTCGGGAAATGGACCTCATATTTGCTTCTCAACAAGCATCCGTGAATCGCGTCAGCGCCTTGTCGACCACAGTGGACGGGCGGACCTGGTTCATTCTGCGAGGCTGCCGCCATCGACGACGAGCGCATGGCCATTCACAAAGCTTGATTTGTCGGAGCACAGCCAGATCGCCGCTTCCGCCATCTCTTGCGGCGTTGCAGTCCGCCCCATGGGCGAGAGATTCTCAAGCGTCTCGCGTACCTGAGTAGAAGTCGCCATGACTTGCGAAACCATCGCGGTCCGGGTCACCCCTGGACAGAGCGCATTCACCCGAATGTTCCGCCGCGCATACTGCAATGCAGCCACTTTGGTGACACCGATTACGGCGTGCTTGCTCGCCGTGTAGGCTGGTGTGATCACAGTGCGCGATGCGACGAAGCCGGCAAGCGAGGCAGTGTTCACGATCGTTCCGCCCCCTGTCTGGAGCATCGCCGGAATCTCGTGCCGGATGCACGACATGACTCCGAACAGGTTGACTTCAATCGTACGCCGTGTAATTTCCTCGCTCCACTGATCGTCGCCGCCAAGGGTTACGCCGGCATTGTTGAATGCGCAATCGAGCCGGCCGAAGTGGTTGACTGAGCGTTCGACAAACGCAGCGACGACAGCATCATCAGTAACGTCGCCATCCAGCGCAATGGCTTTTCCGCCAGATGTCACAATGTGCGCTGCCGCTTCGTTCGCAGCGTCACGGCGCACATCGGTGACGACAACGCTTGCGCCGCGCTGAGCAAAGAGCAGCGCAGCAGCGCGTCCAATGCCATCGCCACCGCCCGTCACCAGCACTACTTTGCCCTCAAACCACTGTTCCATGAATCACCTCTCGTTTGAAGCCATCAGCCGCGTCGAGACCCTCTTCGCACGGGACTCGCCCAGTGTAGTCCGGTATCCCATCGCCGCTGATGGTGAATCGGCGAGCGGACAGACGCAGCTAGTCTAAGACGGGCGGGGAATCAGATCATTTCCATACTGGCGCAACGAGCACGTGCCGTCGACGCACGGAACGTGCTCGTGGCGCGTAACGTCAACTCGGACAGAGGGGTACACGTGGACACATTAATCGGACGTCTCCCGGAGATCATCACCGCAGCCGCACAGAGTTATCTCGGTATGTTGGCGTTGCTGTCCGTGGCCCTTTCAGTGCTCGCCTACTTCTTCTTCGCCACTGCCTCTGAAAAGGTCAAGGTCGGCATCTTCGTGATGCTCTTCCTGGGTGCTCTCTCTTTTGGTATAGCCATGTTTCGTGTGTCTCACGATTCGCCGACACCGACCCGGACTGCTTTGTCCCACGAGGCCAAGACAATTCTCAAGGCGGTCGCTTCGGACCCCAGCGGCCTGGTCTTGTTCGAACGCTACGGAGAAGGCGTGGACCTGCACACGAACGGCGTAAGCCTATTGACCAGCAAAGAAGATCACCACGCTCTCGCCTCATGGGAATCTGCGCTGCAGGAGTTGGTTGAAGGAGGTCTGCTGGTTCCGCGAGGTGAGCGCGGCGAGGTCTTCGAGATCACCAAACAAGGGTACGACGCTGCCAACCGTACCGCGAATGCAAAACAAACAGGACAACCGAGGCAGTATGCGCAGTGATTTCCGATGCGTGCAGGTCAGCGAGAAAGCTCGACGATACCGCGGCTAAAGTACAGCGTCGAAGCGCGGTTCACTGATTGAGACTCATCGGCTGCAGCATAGCCCCGCGGCGCAGTCGTATGAGAACGGCACGTCATCAGTCGTGCGTGGCGCATGCCACTGACAAGTGACGCGGAGGCAGTCAACAATTAACATGATCGACTTCGAACGATTGCATCGTGTTCGTAACAACACCGCTATCTATGTTGCGTGCCGGCCCGCCTCCGCTCGATGATCTGCAGCAATTGCGCATCGAGCGCGAATGCGAACGTCTCGCGCTGCGCTACACGCACTACGTCGATTCCGGCGCAGCGGAGAAGGTCGTGGATCTCTTCACCGAAGATGGCGTCTGGGAGGTAGGATCAACGCGTCTCGCGGGTGAAGAGGCACTGCGCAGGTTCTTCGCTGCGCGGCAGGCAATGAAAGCTCGAGCCAGCCTGCACGTCGTCACGAATCATCTCGTCGAGGTAATCGATGCAGATCATGCACGCGGCACGTCGTATCTGGTCCATTTCGTCGACGACGACGATCGCGGTGCAGAGCCGCGCGCTATGGAGCAACAGCCCGTCAGAGTCGGTCTTTACCAGGATGAATACGAAAGGACCACAAACGGCTGGCGCATCAAGCGACGCCGGGTCGTCACCACGTTCGAGAGGAGTGACGCCGCTTCGATCGAGAAGGTGTTCGACAACGGCAAGTAGCGAGACCGTCGCGGATCCAGTGTCCTCACCCCAGCCTCTTGGGCCAGTAGGCGCCCGAGGCGGGAGAAGTCAAGAATACTTACCAGCGTCAGGTGTGCGGCCATAACTCCACGACTCAAGTGTGCTGACACTGACCTCGCAGCCTTTGCAATGGATGCGGCGGGTCGCAGAGACAGCGCTCGGCGTGACCCGCCGAAAGCCGGACGCCATCGCTAACCCAGCACATCCGTGAGTCTCTGAGTAGTGTCGCCAGGTGGGGCTAATGTGGAATCGCGATGCGTGACCAAAGCACAGTTTCACTGCACCGTCTTGCTCGCGAGGTTGGATTCCAGGCTCTCCACGCCTGTGGATGTGTACGCGCGTACCGCGAAGTAATAGGTCGCGGGCGCGAGATTCTCGATGACGTAAGCGCTGATGCTGGCGTTCGCGATCTCAACGGCCTGTGTGAGCGATGTCGGGCTCGTGCCGAAATAGATGCGGTAACCGGCGAGGTTGGTAAGCGATGTGCCGTCGGTGTTCTGCGTCGGCGGCGTCCATGACAACGACGCGTTGCTGAGCACGGGCTGGGTAACACTGATCGAGAATGCGGGAAGTGACGCAGATGCTGTGCCGTCCGAGACACTGATCACGATGTTGGAGTACGTCCCAGCCTGTGAACTCACAGGCGTTCCCGAGAGAAGGCCAGTGCTCGTGCTGAACGAGGCCCAAGCCGGTTTGTTCGCGATACTGAACGACAGCGGATCGCCGTTAGGATCGCTCACGGTGGGCCGGAATGCGTATGAAGTTGCAGATGTGACCACTGTGGCTGGCGTGCCGCTGATTGTCGGTGCGCCATTCGCTGGCGCGGACACGGTGATCGAGAACGTCGGCAGCGACGTGGTCGCCATGCCATCGCTCACGCTGATCACGATGCCCGGATGGGTACCTC
>JBEVDW010000311.1:0-3379 GCA_040513115.1 Steroidobacteraceae bacterium
GTCGTCGATGCAGCCGATCTGCTCGGGACAGCATGTCAACTGGCCCTCCAGCTTGCCGATGGCATCGCGCGCACGGCGCAAGGCTCAGCTGCAAGTCCATATGACTTTTCTCGGGACGATGTTTTCGATCTCATTGCTGCCGACTGCGGATTGAGCGCCGAGGATCGCCTCCGCTATCCCGCATACGACGCCATCATGTCGTGCGTGGTCGGTGGGTGGTCGCAGCCGATCGCCGCAGCCTGCGACTGGGAGATGAAATGCTTCGTCGGACTGATCCGAGATCCCGTCGCAGGTAACATGGTGCGCTCGCTGTTCCTCGACCGACAGCGCGCGGCCAAGCTGTTGGCGAAGGCAGCCCGTCCCACATCCGAGATCGCGGTTGCCGGTGAGGTGAGTGAAGCACTCGCGGCAACGCTGAAGAAAGCTCGTATCGGAATCGTCGAGCCCGGGCAACTGCCGGAAGCCGGCATCGTGCTGCGCACATCGCCTGGCGCAGCCCCTGAACCGCAGCTGGTCGAGCTTGGATGGTTGCGCACCCTGCCCTCGTCCGATGCCGGGGTTTGGTTGTCCGACACGACGAATCACGGTCGTGCGCTCGAGATCTGCGTTCCCGCCGCTGACTCGCGGGCGGAACACGCAGGCCTCGCCCTTGCTCGCGCCCTGCGTGCCGCACCGCTCGTTATGCACGGGCCATCGCTACTTGCATCGCTGCACGCGGCGCAAACAGAAACAGCAACGTTGACCGCCGATCTGCAGGTTCTTGCCGTCGCACTGGCCGCTGCACGGGTGTGGCAGGTCGGGGGCGTGGAGGATGCGGCGCTCGCCGACAGCGCGGCTGTGATTGGTGGCTTGCATCCGGCCTACACCGGTGGGCCGTTTTGCTATTTGCGTCAGCGTCCGCTCAGCACGATCAGAGCTGCGGCAGCTCGTGCCGCCGTCACCCATCCGGAACAATTTGCACTGCCTAGAGACATCGAAAGGTTGTGCGCGGACAGCGCAGATGTCTCCCTCGCAGCGCCGATGGCAGCAACGCGGCATTTGTGATCCCGCGCCTGCCGCACGAGCCCATCAACCTCGCAACTACAACCAGCATACAGAGCACACCGCATGTTTCAGCGCACGCTGTTCAAACCCGAGCACGAAGAATTTCGGAACACCGTGCGCAAGTTCATCGATCGTGAGATCCGTCCTCATCATCTGCAATGGGAGAAGGATGGGATCGTGCCGCGCGAGTTGTGGCTCAAGGCGGGCGAGACAGGAATGCTCTGCTGCACGATTCCCGAAGAGTACGGCGGGCTGGGGCTCGATTACCTGTTCGACGTCGTCGTGTTCGAAGAGCTGGCCCGCAGCGGCTTCACCGGACCGGGCTTCATGATCCATTGCGATCTGGTCGCCACGTACGTCAACTCCTTCGGTACAGAGGAACAGAAGCGGCACTGGTTGCCGAAGATGGTGCGCGGCGAGGCAATCGGCTCCCTGGGCATGACGGAGCCGCATGCGGGGTCCGACCTCAAGAACATCAAGACACGGGCCGTGCGCGAAGGCGATCACTTCGTGATCAACGGACAAAAGGTGTTCATCTCGAATGGCCAGTCGTGTGACGTCATCGTGCTCGCCACGCGGACTTCTGCAGCCGATGCTCAAAACGGCATCACGTTGTTCCTGGTAGACACTCATCTACCCGGCTTCGTACGCGGCCGTAACCTGGAGAAGCTCGGACTCAAGGCTCAAGATACATCCGAGCTGTTCTTCGAGAACGTCAAGGTGCCCGCAGCCGCGCTGCTCGGAGCAGAAGGTCAGGGATTTCAGTTGATGATGCAAAAGCTCGCTCAGGAGCGCCTTGCTCAGGCCATCCGCTCGGCCACTGTCGCCGAGACTGCCATCGAATGGACAGTTGAATATACAGCCCAGCGCAAGGCGTTCGGCCGCACGCTGGCAGAGTTCCAGAACACTCAATTCAAGCTGGCGGAGCTGAAGACGGAAGCGACCATCGGCCGCGTATTCACGGATCAATGCATCGAGCGGTTCATGGCGGGCGAGCTGGATCCCGTGGATGCAGCCATGGCTAAGATGTGGCTCTCCAACCTGCACTGCAAGGTCGTGGACGAGTGCCTGCAGCTTTTTGGCGGTTGGGGCTACATGTGGGAGTACCCCATCGCCCGCGCCTACGCGGACGCACGCATCATCAAGATTGCCGGGGGCTCCATTGAGATCATGAAGCTCATCATCGGCCGATCGCTGTTCAAGGACGCGCGCGGCGCCGCGGCGACTTGATTCAGGACAAGGTGTGGTGTGCACCACACCTTGACTCGAGGCCCTCCTCCCCTCAACGACGAATGTGCGTGAACTTTCTCATGTGCTCTAGATAGCGCGTATCCCAGTGCATCTCGCACCAGCCCAGTCCTGATTCGCCGTCGATTTCGATGGTCATGGGCGTTTCGTGCAGCACGTTGTTGGCATCTACAGGAAGCGTGGTGTGTGCGAAGCCGCGCCCCGCAACCGAAGTTGCACGTCCCGCAGCGTCGTAGACACGCGCCGTGATGTCCTTGTGGAACATGTCGTCGTCCAGCGTGAAGTCCAGCACCTCGGCTGACTGGACCTGCGACATGTGCCCCTTTTTGAAAACGTATCCGCGCACCAGGCTGCGGCCCAGGTACTCCATCTTGAAAAAGTGCACAGCGGCATTCGGTGCCGTCGCGTGGAACCACTTGTAGTGATAGTTCACACCCCAGTTGCGTGTGCCCCAGGAATGATCGCGTTGCCCAAACGTATCGAGCTCGATCAGGCGCCCGTCGATCGTCAATGTGCCGCGCACGCGACCGCTCTGCTCGAACCGATTATCGGCAAAATATCGTGGGCAGCCGTCAGTGTGAGAGTCATAGCTGTAAGCCGGATGAGATGCCTCGAAGACGAACTCGTAACCGAGGCGTCGACTGGTGTACTTCACCTCGGCAGTGCGTAGTGGGCGCGTCAGCCTGACCTCGACGCCACCGGCGTTCCAGGCACCGAAGTCCATGCTCGCGGGCACCGGAATGTCGTGGTACACCTCGGTAATCGAGCCACCCGGAACGCCTTCTCCGAAGACTGTAACGATGCCAGCAGCTTTACCGTCGGATCCGACGCGCGGATAGACGAAGCCGGCGATCTTCTCGTCGGGGACATCAACCGTGAAGACGAGCGACTCGCGGCACAGCGGCTCATCCCGTAGTACATGACGACCGTCGTCTTTGGGGTCGAGTGGCGTGACGTCGCTCGTGATGGATTCGAAATTCATGATAGGAACCTTGAAAAGGTAAGCGGAGGCAGACGTGCTCGAGCGAGTCCATGATGCGGCGAGCGGCTGGATGACCAGCCGCTCGTCGCAAACAGCTTAGAACTT
>JBEVDW010000312.1:0-7190 GCA_040513115.1 Steroidobacteraceae bacterium
TCCGATCTGTATTGGACCCAGGTCGGCGGCGCACGCGTCTCCCCTGCTCTACTGAAGACGTGGCGCGAAAAGGGCGTGCTGTTGCGGCAGCTCTATGGTTCGACCGAAGCCGGTGGCGGTTGGGGCGCACGCAACGATGCGGCGCTCACGGCTCCCGAAAAATGCGGGCGCGGCGGCATGTTCACTGAGTATGCGATCCGTGGTGATCAGGGTGGCTTTGCACCACCCGGCGTACCGGGCGAGATCCTCGTGCGCTCGCCTTGTCTGATGGGCGGCTACTGGAACAATCCGACGGCGACGCGCGAGGCGATTCGCGACGGCTGGTTGCACAGCGGCGATCTGGGTGTGATCGACGATGGCGGCAACCTGACGTTCATCGATCGTCTGAAGGACATCATCATTTCCGGCGGCCTGAACATCTCCGCAGCCGAAGTCGAGCGTGCGATTGGCGAAGTCGCTGGCGTGGAGGAAGTGGCCGTAATCGCCGCGCCAGATTCGGACTTCGGCGAAACACCGCTTGCAGTGATCTTTGGCGATGCCAAGCAACTGTCGGTGCCGGCAGTCATCGACCATTGCAATCGCGAGCTCGCGAATTTCAAAGTTCCACGCTACGTCGTACTGGAAAGCGAACCGCTGCCGCGGTTACCGTCGGGCAAGATTTCCAAGCCGCTGCTGCGAGAGAAATACAAGAACGCAACGACGTCGCTGGCGAAAGTTCGTTGAACGCCGGCCCGTGCTCATAGGCGAAGTTGGCTGTGTCGTTCGCTTCGCGTTGAGTGGCGGAGAGCACGAACTCTGTTGCTTCCGTCGGCACGAAGCTCAGCGTGCCGTTGATGATCTTCTCGTCGAGGCTCTTGATGTCGCCCGTCGTACTCTTGTTGCCGAAAAAGGTGCATGTGGCGAGGTTGTCGACGTTGCTGTCGCGCTGCGCCAGTGAGCCAGTGAGGCTGGCGGCGAACTGCTCGCCCAGGCCACCGGGAGATCGAAGCTCGCGCGCCGCTGGTCGTAGTTGCCGTAGCTGCCGCCATCGATATAGACCGCCACGCTGGATGGGTGGCCGCGCCGGCATTGAACGCGCCAACGCCGCGAATGAACGGCAGCAGCAGGGAATTCATGGGACGCGCCCAGTCCTAGCCGCGCACCGCGATGAAGATACGGTATGGTCCCCGTCAAATCCGCGCCGCCAATCCGTCGTCCATGGCCAGGCCGGGGCTAAGAAGGACGCATCGCAGGGCAGCAAATAGAGCGTCTTGGGGGGATGTCATGCTGCAGCGGAGCAAGGTGCGACAGCACCTCTTCTATGTTGAGGAGATCTTCTCGATCGGCATGATGGCCGGACGCACGCTCACCGGCCACAAGATGCACATCAAGCAGCTGGAACGTGACGCCTTCCGCCTGCAAGTGCCGTCGAAGTGAGATCGCGCACCTGCTGGGTTTCGCCAACGTCGACAGCTTTCGGCGCGCCTACAAGACCTGGGGCGGAGCATCCGTCAATTCACGCAAGTTCGTGCCCTCGGGCGCGACGCGGCGTTGATGGACGGCGGACTCGCCGCTCACAAGCTGAACAGACTCCGCTGCATCTTGTCGCGCAGCCCATCCGGCAGATGCCGCACCACGGCTGCCGCTTTCGAGTCGGTGCCGACCCGATATCGAGAGCGCGGATTCTTGGCGGTGAGGCCGTGACAGATCGCCTCTGCCACTTTTTCGGGCGGCACTCCCGCGCCGGGTTTCGTCGACAGCTCCACGATCTTGAAGAGCGCTTTGCGGTAACGAGCCTGATCGGCCGCAGTCGTTCTTTGCATCATGCGTTCTGCAGCCTGAGGTAATCCGACGGTCATCGGCGTGCGCACCACGCCCGGCTCGACCACCGCGACATGAATGCCGAGAGGCCTCAGCTCCAGGCGCAGCGCGTCGCTCATGCCTTCGATCGCCCATTTCGTCGCGGCATAGGTGGTGACCAGCGGCGCTGCCAGCAGACCCATGGCGGATCCCGTGAAAACCACTCGCGATTCGCCGGCGCGCAGCAGCGGCAAGGCGGCACGCGTCGTGAGCAGGGAGCCGAGGAAATTCACGTTGACCATCTGGCGGATCTCCGCCGTGCTCAACACTTCCAGTGGCGCGTTGTGATCGACACCCGCGTTATTCGCCACGCCCACGAGGCGACCGGATGACCCGATGCGCTCTCGGACCGCCTGCATCGCCGCATCTATGGAGGGCTCTTGCTGGAGATCCATGACGATGGGAACGAGCTTGGGTATCTGAGCGCCCTCGAGCTGGGCAGCTTCGGCGTGGTTGAGCACACCCCCGAGAACCGTGTATCCCAGGCGGCTCAACTGAATCGCGGTGGCACGGCCGATCCCACCGGCGGCGCCGGTGAGCAGAATGTAGCGCTCTGTCATGGATTGGATTTCCTGTTGTAGTTTTGCTGTGGGGCGACAGTAGACGTGACCCCACTGGGCTCACCACACTGCGCAGACTATCGCACTGCGAAAGTATTGGCACTGGGTGCCACTTGGTGTCTACTTTGCGAAGATTTGAAGGGCCGGAGAACTCATGAGCAAGACCATCGATAACCCGCGCGAGCGTCTACAGCGAGGCGCCTCGTCAGCTGTCAGTCCGCTCGCCGGCGAGCTCCTCGCTAGGGACAGTCAACCGCAGACGACCGCACTGAGTGCGACGGGCAATCACGAACCGACCGTGCGGGAGATTCTGTTCTCGCGCTATTGGGATCCACAGTTCGCGGCGCTGGAACGCGAGAAACTCTGGGCGAAAGTCTGGCAGTACGCGTGCCGGGAAGAGGACATCCCCGCGGTGGGAGACCGGTTGACGTACGAAGTTGCCGGCATGTCCTTCATGATCGTGCGCAGCACGGCGAATACCATCCAGGCATTTCACAACGCCTGCCTGCACCGAGGCACGAAGTTGTGTACCGGTTTCACCAGCACCCCGAGCATTCGCTGTCCGTTCCACGCCTGGGAATGGAAACTCGATGGCAGTCTCCACAACATCCCGAGCTCGTGGGACTTTCCCCAGGTATCCCGGGACCGCTATCGCTTGCCGGAGGTGAAAGTCGCGCGCTGGGGCGGCTTCGTCTTCGTCAACCCCGAGCCCGATGCGCAGCCGCTCGAACGCTACCTCGGAGTCCTTCCCGAGCACTTCAAGCTGTGGCAGCCCGAAGAGCGCTTCACCTTCGTCCACGTGCGGAAACGCATTCGCGCGAACTGGAAGACAGTGATGGAAGCGTTCCTCGAGTCGTATCACGTCATCGAAACGCATTCGGACTCGCTCGGCTTCACCGGTGATGCCTCGACCCAATACGACATTTGGGACGACGGGGTGAGTCATATCAGTCGCTTGATCACGCCTTCGGCCGTCCCCAGTCCGCATCTCGGCGATACGGCCTCGTCGCAAGACGCGCTCGACATGCTGATGAAGGCGTATGCGTTATCGATGGGTCCGGATGCGCAGTTGCCGCGCTTCGATGCATCTAAGGGCGCAGGACGTGCGGAGATTGCGCAGTGGCGGCGCGAGATGATGGCGCAGCAGCTCGGCAAGGATTTCAGTCATCTCTCGGATGCCGAGCTGCTCGATTCCATTCAGTACTACATGTTCCCCAACTTCTGCCCGTGGTATGGCGAAGGGTTACCGCTCGCCTATCAGTTCCTCCCGCTCGGCGATGATCCAAACGAGTCAGTGATGTCCATTCGGCTCTTGCTGCCCGTGCCAGGCAATGCGCCGCGTCCGCCCTCTGCGCCGGTCATCGAGCTCGGCTTCGACGACAGTCTGGCTTCGGCACCCGGATTCGGCCTGCTGTGCCACATCTTCGATCAGGACATGTCCAACCTGCCGCAAGTGCAGGCAGGTCTGCGCGTGGCAGCACCGGGATTCAAACGCCCCACGTTAGGCCGCTATCAAGAGTCGCGCATCCAGCATTTTCACAACACGCTCGAACAGTGCCTCGGGCTGCGCACGGGCGATCGCTAGCGAGGTCATTTTTCATGACGCTTCGCGGCTGTCGCGAGTAAGCTGCCGGCAGTGACGGCAGAGGTTCGGAGATTGACGTATGAGTGACAACAAAGCGCTCGTCAAAAGCTTTCTGGAAGCGTTGGGTGCAGGCGATGCGGAGCGCTTGAAAGCACTGATCACGAAGGACATCACAGCCGTTGCTACGGGCAGCTCGGTGCTGTCGATGACACGTAACTATGACGATATCGTCGGTACGGCGCAGATGCTGAAGGCCGCGACGAAGAACGGCATCGAGTTCCGCTTTCTCAATCTGACCGCTGAAGCGGATCGCGTGGCCGTCGAAGTCGAAGGCTATTCGACGCTCGTCAACGGTGTGCCCTACAACAATCAATACCACATGCTGTTCTTCATCCGCGACGGCAAGATCTGCAAGATGAAGGAATACTTCGACACCAAGCTAGCGGACGCTGCGCTTGGGCCGTTGATGGCCGCCGCACCGAAGTAATCACGCTCTCCATGCATTGGTCCCGCAGCGACGCTGCGGGGACCGACTGGACTCGGGGGAGATCGCCACCATGTTGATATCCGCCATCGCGCAGGCGCGTTTCGAAGCATTGCGCCCGCTCGTGCCGGATCCTTGCCGACCTTGCTATGAAGAGCCCGACCACCTCGCGGGGCGACGTGTGTCGCGGCGCGCGCTCAATCAACGGCGCAGCCGGTCGCAGATCCTCGGCTCGGCGCGTCAGCTCGTCGCCGAGGCCGGCCTTGCGAACGTTCACATGCAAGCCGTTGCAGAACGCTCCGGCGTATCGATACAGACCCTGTACAACGTCGTAGGCACGCGCGCCGAGATGCTCAGCAGCGCCGCCACCGAATGGATGATCTCGCTGGCCCGCAACGCCGTGCGCTCCGCCGAGGTGAATGACGTCAACGTCACGTTCGCGATGATCGAATCCTTCTGGGCGGGATCGGTCGAGCAGCGTCGCTACACCTGCAATCTCGTCGACGACAAGGGCTCGCATGCGCTGTTGGAAGGGGCCTTCGTTCGCGACGCCACAGCGGTGGTTGCGAAGCAGCTCGCCCTGTTGCAGTCCAGCGGGCGTCTCGTCGAATGGGTCAGCGTACCCTTGCTGGCGCGACACATTGCCTTCTCGAGCCACGCGTGCATTCGACAATGGCTCGCCGCTCCGTACGATGAGAGCCGCTTTCGCGACACGCTCGTCAACAGTTGCGGTTTGCTGCTGCGCGGCGCCGTGTGCGGTGCGGAACTGGAGCGAGTCGAGCGCGGCTTGAGCGGCACCTGGAGCGCCACACCGCTGGCCAACTGAGTGGATGATCCGCAAGCTCGCAGGGATGCGTGCGCCTGAATATCGCACAGCCACGGCTGCTGCCAGGCACCTCGATGAGGATTGCTGGAAGCGCAGCGCAGAACTTCAACATTTGCCCGCGCGCAGCCGGATTTAGTCCTCGTCACGCCAGTGGCACTCGCGCAGAATTCCCCCAGGCGATCGTCATCCCGACATCAACTGACTGGACGAACCATGCGGTTTCCGAATTCGCTGGAAGAACTGAATGCAACCTGGTTGACGGAAGTGCTGTCGGCCGGGTTTCCGGGCACTGAGGTCACACACGCCGTCATCGGCAGCGTCATCCGCGGCACGGCGACGAAAGCTCGCGTCATGCTCGACTACAACGATGCGGGTCACGCGCATGGACTGCCGACGACGTTGTGGTTCAAGGGTGGTCTCGAAGCGCATAGCGTGGCCGAGCACATGGTGTCCGTGTACGCCGCCGAAGCGAGGTTCTATCGCGATCTGGCGCCCAAGCTGAACCTGACGCTGCCGCGTTGCTACTTCGTGCACGTCGATCCCAAGACCGGCCGGTCCGTCATACTGCTCGAGGACATGCTCGCGCGGAATGCGCGCTTCGGCTACGCGACGAGACCCGCCACGCCCAAACTTGCAGCCAGCGTACTCGAGCAGCTTGCACGATTGCATGGTGCGTTCTGGGAGAGCGACTTCATCACGAAGAACGAGACCTTCATGAGTGCCGCCGAAACCGTGGCAGCCTTCGTGCGCGAGTTGAACTTCGGCCGCGACAATTGGAATCGCTGTCTCAAGCTACCCCGCGGGCAATTCGTCAAGGGTGAGCTGGCGGATCGCGACTTCATGGATGAAATCGTGCAACGCATGCTGGCGGAAGATCGGGCGCGGGCCACCGGCCTGGTCCACGGCGATGCTCACCACGGAAACGTATGCATCCTGCCCGGCGAGCGCGCCAGTTACCTGGATTGGCAGGCAGTGATGGCCGGATTCTGGGCACATGACGTGTCCTACTTCCTCACTGCTGCGCTGACGATCGATGATCGTCGGCGCCACGAGCGCGATCTGATCAATCACTACGTCGCTGAACTAACCCAGGCCGGCGGCAAGCTGGATGAGGCCACCGCGTGGTTGGAATACCGCCGCCACGCGCTCTATACCTTCTGCTGGTTCCCCTGCTATCCGGAATGGCAGCCCGAAGAGGTGACCGCCAGCAACACCGAACGCGCCGTGGTGGCCATGGCCGATCTCGACACGATGGCGTGCTGGCGCTGATTAGACAGCGCGGCTCGCCTTCGTTTCGCGTACGAGCAGGATCGAGCACAGCCAGATCAGAACGAATGCCATCAGCACGGAGGCGACGCCTGAGAACTCGATCACCCACGGTGCGGCCGTCGAGTTCATCGCGTTGTACATCGGAAAGCCGGCGCCCATGTGACCCATGAATGCGCCCGCGATGGCAAGCGGAATGATCAGGAGCTGCGCGATGCCTTTGAGATGAGGCAACGCGAACACCATCAGCGTCACCCCGACCAGCGTTGCGGTCGAGTTCAGGATGCCCCACGTCGGCGGCTCAGTGCCTTTCCAGATCCACAGCGGCTGATGATCGTAATAAGCCCACAGCCCGTTCTGCACGAAGTAAGCCTCGCCGACCCAATAGCACAGCGCTGAGATCAGCGTGACCTTCCAGACGCTCGCTGCCGAGAGCGTACCGGCTTTGTACTGCGAATAGACGACGAGGTAATACGTCCCGAAGCCGGCCATGTAGCCCAGGCCGATGTGCCATGGAATCGCGCGCGACACCGTCTCGAACATGATGATCTGTCCGTCCTTGGGATGAACGGCATGCCCCAAGAACGTGACGACGGGCTCCAACAGGATGGCGGCAAGACCGCCGAGCAC